>NZ_JBQCYC010000018.1:39604-50126 GCF_052087705.1 Flaviflexus sp.
GCCCTGTCCATCTGCCACGGCTGCATGGATAGCTTCACGGAGGCACCGTCTCGTCCCATCGTTGCCGAGACGAGTGCCAGTTGCCTGACTTTCACGGCCAGTGCCGACACGATAAGAACCTCGGCCGTACCAGTGGCCAATGCGTGCCTAAGGAGCTTGAGCGCGCGTGCCACATTGCCGGCTACTGCAGCATCGGCAACGGCGAAGCTTTTCGCTTCGACCCGGCCGCCGTAGTACGTGTCGACGGCCTTAGCCGTGATCGTTCCTTCAACATCGTCGAAGAGCTGACGTAGTGCCGAGGTGAGTTCCCTCAGGTCGCTTCCAAGACCGTCAACAAGAGCCTGGTAGGCATCTTCTGCAACAGTCCTCTTAGCCCTGCGAGCATCCGCCTTCAGCAGGGCAATCTTGTCGCCGGGGTTCTTGACCTCCTCAATGACGACAACGGGAAAGCCTGCTTGGCCGACTGCGGTATCGAGCTTAATACCGCGTCCGGCTTTACCGTTGCGGATCGCAATGAGGAAAAGGTCGGGGCTGGGATCTTGGAGGAGCTGCATGCAGTCACCAAGGAAGTCATCGTTCATGGTTTCCAGGCCGGTGACGATGGCGATCTTTGCGCCACCAAAGAGTGAGGGGCTGGCAAGGACTGCGAGCTCTCCCCCGGTGTACGAAGCAGCGTCAATTTGAGTGACCTCAATATCGGGGTCTTGGGAACGAGCCTGGGCAACGAGTCGGTCACGAGCCCTTTCAGTGAGGGTCTCTTCTTTCGACTTGATCAAGACGATCGGTGCGAGATCGACTGTGTCCCACGTGGGCCCGCTACTCTTTCCTGCCATGCCGACCATTATTCCACGCCTGCCGGGCACCACGAGCCAGGGCGCAATGCCGGTAGCACCAATTTCCGGTGCCTACGAGCCACCTAGGCCCCCAGGCGCATTGAGTCGTGCGTCGCTATCACTCGAACTTGATAAAGATGTCTCCGTCCTCCGTTGCCAAGACATTCCCGTACTGCGAATAGAGATCAATGGTGGAGGGAGCGGGATGTCCGTAGGTGTTTTCCCCGTAGGAGAGCAGTGCCGTTTCAGCTCCTACCGCGAGCGCAAACCCGTCGTCTTGCTTTGATGATCCGTGGTGCGGGACGAGGACAATATCGGCGGCTACGTCCCGGCCAGATAGAGTCCGCTGGGCGTCGGTCTCGAGGTCTCCGGGGATGAGGAGGGTTTGTCCGAGGCTTACTCGGAGTACGAGGGATTGGTTGTTGATGCAGGCGTCGTCGTAGCAATTCCGTTGGCTATCTGGCCAGAGGATCTCTATTCCCTCGGCGTTGTCTCCGGCGCGTAGTTCTCGAATGGGAATGTTCGTCCCGCTATCCGCTATCTGCCATTCGACTTCGGGTGTGATGCCGGGGCCGACCCAGATCTCTTGGGCGCCTCGGCTCAATGCTGTGTCAAGGTTTCCGGCGTGGTCGGCGTGCATGTGGGTTAGGACAACGATGTCGATGTGTGTTCCTGCGGCGTCAAGGCATTCGCCGAGCCGTTCGTCCTCTGTTCCTGTGTCGACGAGATAGACGGTGCCCTCGTGCTTGAAGAGTGTTGCGGCCCCCTGCCCGACATCGCATTGGACGATATCCCAGTCGGGTACCTGTGTGGGCAGGAGTCGCCACACGCCGTAAAGGAAAGCAATGCCGAGGGCTCCAATGCCAAGCGTTCGCCTTTTCACGCCAAGGTGGACGAGAAGCCAGGCGAGCAGAAGGATGCCGGCGTAGACGACAATGACGAGTCTTCCGTCGATGCCGGAGCCCCACCATCCCGACATCTCCCCCGCGACTATGTCGATCCAGGAGACACACCGCGCCGCCATCCACCCCAACGCTTGACCAACATAGGGAACGGGTGCAGCGATGATCGCTCCGAGGGCAAGGATTGTTCCGATGGGTACGACGGGTGCAACCACGGCATTGGCGAGAGCTGACCACAGGGAGGCCGTGTCGGTCAACAACAGGATGATGGGTGAGCAAGCAAGGTGGGCAACGACTGGAACAGCGAGGAGGTTGGCACCTGGCACGGTGATGACAGGAGCAAGGAGCGCCGAGGCGGGAGCCGAGAAGACAATGATTGCTGCCGTCGAGACGACCGACAGAATAAAGCCGTAGGCGAGAGCAAGGGTTGGTTCGAAGGCCAGGAGGAGAATGATAGAGGCGCCGAGGGCAGGGAGGGCGCTCGCGGGTCTTCTCATCCACACCCCGGCGAGCACAACCACTCCCATGACGGCCGCTCTCATGACGGAGGGCTGCGCTCCCGTGGCAAGCACAAGAACGCCAAGAACTCCGGCCGCGGCCGTTACTGCAAGTACTTTTCTTTTGCGGCCGACAAGGCCTAAGACAATGGCGGTGATCATCGAGACGTGGGAACCGGAGACTGCGGTCAGGTGGGTGAGGTTCACGGCCGCGAGCGCATCCCCGTCTTCTTCTGGGATACCGGAGTCGTCACCAATGGCAACGCCCGGGACAAGTCCTCGTACCGCCGGTGGTTCATCCTCCAGGTATTCGTCCAGGACCGCCGCCCTATTTGCTATCCAGCGGGATACGGGATCGGCTTCTTCGATGAGCGTGGGTCCGCGAAGGACTGTCGCCCATGCAACTTCCCTCGATCCGGGATCGGTGGGCTCGAGCCTGACGAGCACGTCGACCGTTTCGTGGAGATTGAAGTCAGCGAGGTTGTCGCCACCAAGCAGGGTGACACTCGAGTAGGAGCCGGATACCTGGCCACGGCCTTCGACATGTTCAATGCTCAGGGTTCGAAGTATTTGGTCTCCAGCGGGGTTCGGGTAGGAGGCAATCTCCCCTTGCACAGTAACGACTGCTTTGGCTGAGATAAGGTCGGAGAGAATTCCTCTATTTCCCAGGTGGTTGTGTGCGGCGACCACCCCGCTGGCAAGGATGGCGGAAAGAACGACCACAACAAGAGTCGGCCACCAGTAGATAATTGCCTCACCCTTGCCTTTACCGATGTGTTTACGGATAAAGGAGATGACGAAGACGAGGCCACCGACGAGGATGCTGACCGTAATGGTGAAGCCTGCGCCCTCGAGTAGGACGCCGATGGTGGCGACCCACCAGGCTCCCGCTGCCAGGAGGATCCGCACGTCTCCGTGCGTCATATGGTCACGAGAGCCTCAATGTTGGCAAAGGTCGCGGGGCCAATTCCCGAGACCTCCATCAGCTCATCAATTGACGTAAATTCTCCGTTCAGTTCGCGCCAGTCCAGGACCCGTTGCCCAATAGCGGGACCGATGCCCGGCAGTGAGATGAGCTCAGCAAGATCTGCCGTGTTGATATTGACGAGGCTCCCGGACGACGCCGATGAACTATCACCATGACCTTCCGTGCCTTCAGTTGGCGTCTCCGCACCAGTGTCAGCAACGGTCTCCTCGGGGATCTCATCACCCGGTGCAGGAACAACGATGTGCTCACCGTCGACGAGTTTGCGCGCCAGGTTGAGAGCATTCGGGTCGGCCTCCTCGGTCATACCTCCGACCAGCTCAATAGCTGCCGCAACTCGTGACTCCACCGGTAGTTCCACCAGACCGGGATCCGCAACATGGCCTGACACGTAGACCGTCACCGTCGTCTCCTCGACGACCACCTCACTGGAGGCATCCTCGTGAGGACCAGCATCCGAGCCAGCATTCATCTCTTCCGCGGATTCTCCGGATGCCGGGGTTGCATCAGTCGCGGGAGCGCCGCTTTCGCTCTCGCCACCATCGGTGGCGGACTCTCCCTCGCTACCTGAAGCTACCGTGCTCTCCCCTACGGTCTCTGTCTTGGTCTTGACTGGAAGGGCATGGACCTGGACAGGGCGTGACATCGTCCAGGCGATCATGAGCCCACACAGGAGGGACAGGACAAGGACAACGATCATGGCTGTCTTCGGATCGAAGGCAACCCGGGTTTCCCGTTCCTTGTCTTCTGGTGGTGCCATGACATCCTCACCGGTACCGACACGGTAGGCGACTCTCACGAGATCTTTCGCTTTCATACCCCGACTATGGATTTATTCTCGGAAAGCATCCTTGACCGGATTTCATAGGGTGCATGGTCGAACACCGAGCATCCTGGGGACGCTCACCCTATGCTTGACCGTATGGATCAAGCAGAGATTGCACGACTTAAAGCCAAGGCCGCGGCAGCTAAGGCAGAGGCCGCCCGCGCCGAGGCGGAAGCCGCTCAGGCCGCACTCGAGGCTGCACTAGCCACGGCCGGAGCCTCATCAGGCGAAACGCCAACACCCAACGAAGACTCGGCTGATTCCGATGGTGAGAATAAGACAGAAGATCCAGCTGTCGATAGTGACAATTCTGAGCCTGCGAAGCGGGCGGAGCCTACCGAGGCCACGGCGCCTAGCGAGAGAACGGCTCCCGCTGATTCTGCGGTAACGATCGAATCAGCCGATACATCTGATTCAGCAGTTACTGCTGAGCTGTCGGGTTACGCGTTGGAAGTGGCTGAAGCCTATTCGGGTGATGGTGGAATGCAGATCGGTGTATACCTCGAAGGTGAGGATCCCGTACCTGCAGCACCAGTGACCCTTCCGCTTGCCATGCTCAATCGCCACGGTCTTGTTGCTGGCGCTACGGGTACCGGTAAGACCCGTACCCTCCAGCTTCTGGCCGAGGGACTATCCGCTAACGGTGTCCCCGTATTCCTCACCGATATCAAAGGCGACCTGACGGGCCTAGCCGAACCGGGTGAACCCAACGACGGTTTGCTTGCTCGATGTGCGGAACAGGGCCAGGTTTGGCAACCGGACGGGTTCCCTACCGAGTTCTACGCACTCGGTGGCAAGGGACAGGGAATCCCTATCCGTACGAGCGTCACCGAGTTCGGTCCGCTTCTGCTTGCCAGGGTTCTTGATCTTAATGAAACCCAAGAATCCGCCCTCGCCCTTATGTTCCACTGGGCCGACGAACAGGGACTAGCCCTTATCGATCTCGAGGACCTCCGTGCAGTCGTCTCGTTCCTCACCGAGGAAGGCAAGGACGAACTCAAAGAAATCGGCGGCATCGCATCCTCCACCGCAGGAGTCATACTCCGCGAGATCGCTGTTCTCCAGTCCCAGGGCGGCGATGAGTTCTTCGGAGAGCCTGCCTTCGATCCCATGAACTTCTTCCGAGTCGATGGCGAACGAGGAATCATTTCCACGCTCGAACTACCAGAGCTTTCACAGAGCCCCCGGCTCTTCTCCACCTTCATCATGTGGCTGCTCGCCGAATTGTTCGAGATTCTGCCCGAAGTCGGCGATGTCGAGAAGCCGAAGCTGGTGTTCTTCTTCGATGAAGCCCACCTGCTGTTCAACAACGCCTCGGATGCTTTCTTAGAGGCCATTGTTCAAACCGTTCGCCTCATCCGATCCAAGGGGGTCGGCATCATCTTTGTCACCCAAACACCGAAGGACGTTCCCGACGATGTCCTCGCCCAGCTGGGAGCCAAGGTCCAGCACGCCCTGCGTGCCCATACCCCGAACGACCAGAAGGCCCTCCGAGCAACAGTTAAAACATTCCCGACCTCTCCCCTCGACCTTGAAGAGGTCCTTCCCAACCTGGGAACGGGCGAAGCCCTCGTCACCGTGCTCGACAAGAAGGGCCGTCCCTCTCCCGTCGCCCCGACAAGGCTATGGGCGCCGGCAGCCAACATGGGACCGGCTGCCCAAGCTACCGTCACCAGCATCATCCAGGCATCTCCCCTAACTGCAAAATACGCAGTGAAGATCGACCCAGAATCCGCTTCAGAGTTGCTCGTTGAACGCATTGCCGCAGAACAGGAAGCAGCTGAACTAGCTGAGATTCAGAAAGCTGAACAAGAGGCCTCCGAAGCCCGAGCCAAGCAGCTCGAGAAGGAAGCGGAGAAGTTACGGAAGGAGGCCGAGCGCGAAGCAAAGAAACAACGCGAACGCTCCGAAAAGAGGCGCTCAAGCGTTCTCGACAACTTCCTCCGCTCCGGTGCCCGCACCCTCGGCAGGGAGATCTCCCGAAACATCTTCGGCACGCGTAGGCGGTAGACCTTATAGGTGGACGTCATGGTTGAAGGCTGGGTAGGTCCCAGCCTTCAACGCTCCTTAGGCTTGTTCTCCAGCAAAGTCGATCACTACTAAACCTAAGCGAACGTGATCGTCGCCGTCATCGTCCTTGTCTTGCCGGGCGCAAGAGCAATGGACCCGGAAGAGTCTGCCCTGTTCACGGCGTCGGGGATGTGAGAGTAGGGCTCCAGTGCAATGGCTTCCCGATAGCCACGAGTAAGCCCCTCACCGGTCCAGACAACAACGAAGGGTGATTCTCCGGGTTCCTGAATAAGGGAGATCTCGCGGTTGGAGCGGGGCTCCGTGATCCGCGTACGTACGACCCCTTCATCATTCGGCACCAGGCCCGTGTACACCGCATCCATTTCCAGATCGCTAATTCGGTCCACGACCACTGGTGCGTGGATGCCGGAGTAGGCGGCCTCGCCCGGGAGCGGGATCAGGCTCGGAGATGTTGCGAGCAGTGTGCGTGCCGGGACCTGGAGGGATAGGTTGGTGATCTTCGGGGATCCCGGGAAGGTGAAGAGCGGATGCCATCCGAGTCCCGCGGGTGCGGTTTCGGATGCGAGGTTAGTGAGCAAGATATCGACCGACAGGGTTCGCTTACCGCCCTCACCTTCACCAAGGGCATAGATGACATCAATGGAGAACGTCCACGGCCACTCGTCGTTCCCAACGTGTTCGGCTCGGAGCTGCAGGGTGGATCCCATCGAGATCGGCTCGAACACGAGCTGGGAGACGAACCCGTGGCGAGCATGTCCATCGCTTGCCTTCGGCAGGTCGATGGCCCGCCCGTTCCACGTGAACGTTCCGTTCTTGATTCGGCCCGGGTAGGGGGCAAGGATCCGGGACCTCGCGCCCTCACCCTCAGCCAGTTCCTCGGGAGTTTCATATCCGGCTACGACGGATTCGCCGATGCCGGGGTCCCAGCTGAGGAGGGTGGCACCCAGGGCGGCGATGGTTGCGCTCGCCCCGGCGTGCTCCAGTCGCCACGCGGTACCGCCAAATTCCGTTGTACTCACGGTCGCGTGTTCCATGCGGTCTCCTTAGGGAACGATGTTGATGAGGTTAGGCGCACGAACAATAACCTTGCGCGGCTCCCCTTCAAGGTACTGCTGAACCTTTGGCAGTGAGAGAGCCTGGGCCGTTAGGTCATCATCTGAGATGTCAGCGGCAACCTCGATACGGTCACGCACCTTGCCCTTGACCTGAACAACACAGGTAACGGTGTCCTCAACAAGGAGGGCCTCGTCGTACTCGGGGAACGGAGCATAGACAACGGAGGTGTCATGACCCAGCTTCTCCCAGAGCTCCTCGGCGATATGTGGGGCAACGGGGCCAGTCATGGCAACCAGCTGCTCGACAACAGACCGCGGCACCGCATCGAGAGAAGTGAGGTGGTTGTTCAGCACAATGAGCTTGGCAATTGCCGTGTTGGGGCGCATGGCATCGTACTCGACGCGAACATCGTGCGCCGTGCGAGCAGCCAGGCGTGCCGTCTCCTCGGAGGGCACCACGTCTTCGGCGATAACAGCACCGGTTTCTTCGCAGACCACGTTGCGCCACAGCCGCTGCAGGAAGCGCTGCGCGCCGACAACGGCACGGGATTCCCATACGCGGGACTGTTCGAGCGGTCCCATCGACATCTCGTACACGCGGAACGTATCAGCACCGTACTGCTCGTTGATCTCATCCGGGGTCACGGTGTTCTTGAGCGACTTACCCATCTTGCCGAACTCGCGGTTGACCCGTTCACCGTTGTGGAAGAACGCCATTTCACCGTTCTCTTCAACGGTCTCGATCTCGTCGGCCGGTACGTACTGCCCGCGGGAGTCGGTGTAGGCGTAGGCCTCGATCATGCCCTGGTTGAACAGCTTGTGGAACGGCTCCGAGGAGGAGATGTGGCCAAGGTCAAACAGGATCTTGTGCCAGAACCGTGCGTACAGCAGGTGTAGAACGGCGTGCTCAACACCGCCCACGTACAGGTCGGCACCACCGGAGTGATTACCTGCCTCGGGCCGCGGCCCCATCCAATATTCCTCGTTCTTGGTTCCCACAAACTTTTCATCGTTGTTGGGATCCAGGTAACGCAGTTCGTACCAGCAGGAACCTGCCCAGTTCGGCATCGTGTTCGTGTCGCGGTAATACGTCTTCACACCATCACCCAGGTCAAGTTCGACCTTGACCCAGTCCTCAAGGCGACCGAGCGGCGGCTCCGGCTCGGAGTCAGCATCGTCGGGATCGTAGGAGCGCGGCGAGTAGTCCGGGGTCTCGGGGAGCTCCACGGGCAGCATCGACTCGGGCAGGTCGTAAGCATTCCCGTTTTCGTCGTACACGATCGGGAACGGCTCACCCCAGTAGCGCTGGCGGGAGAACAGCCAGTCACGCAGACGATACGTGGTGGCGGCATGGCCGGTACCCTGCTCTTCCAGCCAGGCCGTGATCTTCTCGATCGCGGCTTCCTTGTTCAGTCCGTTAATGGACACGGAGTCATTAGCGGAGTTAATGACCTCGCCGTCGCCAACGTAAGCTTCTCCACCTTCGAAGTCAGCCGGGGGCTGGATCGTCAGGATGATCGGCAGATCAAAAGCTGTCGCAAAGTCGTAGTCGCGTTCATCGTGTGCCGGCACCGCCATAATCGCACCCGTACCGTAACCCATGAGCACATAGTCAGCAGTAAAGACCGGGATCTGATTCCCGTTCACCGGGTTGGTGGCGTAGATACCGGTGAAGACACCGGTCTTCTCCCGATCATCAGCAGTGCGGTCCGTGTCGCCAATCTTCGATGCGGCGAGCTGGTAGGCCTTCACGGCTTCCTGCGGGCTACCGGCTCCGCCGGTCCACTGAGCCTTGGTGCCTTCGGGCCAACTAGCGGGTACCGAGGCACCTTCGAGCATGGGATGTTCGGGGGAAACAACCATGAAGGTGGCACCGAACAGAGTATCGGGACGAGTGGTAAACACTTCGAGAGGATGATCCTGGTCTTCTCCGTGGGCGGAGAAGGTCACCGAAGCACCCTGGCTCTTACCGATCCAGTTGCGCTGCATGGTGACAACCTTGTCGGGCCAGTCCACCGTGTCCAGGTCAGAGGCCAGGCGATCGGCGTAAGAAGTAATTCTCATCATCCACTGGCGCAGGTTACGACGGAACACCGGGTAGTTACCGCGTTCCGAACGACCCTCGTTCGTGACCTCTTCGTTGGCCAGCACGGTACCCAGGCCCGGGCACCAGTTCACGGGAGCATGGGAGATAAAGGCCAGGCGCTGAGAATCGATGATCTCGCTACGCTCGAACTCACTCAGCTCAGACCAGGCAACACCGGTTGGTGTCTCACGGGTACCGGACTCGTATTCGGCAATGAGTTCGGAGATCGGGCGGGCACGCCCGGTCGTGCCCGGGGCACGGCCCTCGGCCGTCTCGTCGTAGAACGAGTTGTAGATTTGCAGGAAGATCCACTGCGTCCACCGCACATAGTCAACATCGGTTGTCGAGAAGGACCTGCGCTGGTCGTGGCCGAGGCCAATCTGACGCAGCTGGCGCTTCATGTTGTCGACGTTCTGCTCGGTCGTGATCCGCGGGTGCTGACCGGTCTGGACGGCATACTGTTCCGCGGGAAGACCGAAGGCATCAAAGCCCATGGTGTGCAGAACGGACTTGCCCAGCATGCGCTGGAAGCGACCGACAACGTCGGTTGCGATATATCCGAAGGGGTGGCCTACGTGAAGGCCCTTGCCTGACGGGTAGGGGAACATGTCGAGGAGGTAGAACTTCTCCGACGAAACATCACCAGCAAGGTCGCCTTCGGGATTGGCCACATTGTAGGTGCCCTCTTCTTCCCAACGGTCCTGCCAGCGCTTCTCTATTTCACCGGCGAGCTCGGCCGTGTACCGATATGGATGCTCGGTCTTCTCAGACATAGTTCTCCCTTCGTTTGGCCTCAACTCTAGCGCAGGAGCCCACTATTCCTCCCTTTCGTCCGCGTGACAACCGTGACGCTTCTACAATGGGGTCATGAGTGTTTACACGATGATCATCAACGGGGAGATCCCGGGCCGCTTCGTCTGGGCCGACGACGTGTGCGTTGCCATTTCTACTATCGAGCCCCACGCCGACGGTCACGTCCTCGTTATCCCCCGCGAAGAGATCGACAAATTCACCGACCTCGACGACCAGACAGCAAACCATCTCTTCAAAGTCGCAAGAACGATCGGAAAGGTTCAGGAAACCACTTTCGACGTTCCACGAGCCGGCCTTGTCATCGCCGGCTACGGCGTCCCCCACTGCCACCTGCACGTGATCCCCATGAAGTCCGAGAAGGACCTCTCCTTCGACTCCGCCCGCAAGGTCGTACCAGCCGAAGAACTCGACGCCACCATGACCAAACTCCGCACCGCCCTCATCGAAGCCGGCCATGGGGACAACGTGCCGGAGAAGATGGATTCGCTCGGGTA
>NZ_JBQCYC010000019.1:0-47693 GCF_052087705.1 Flaviflexus sp.
GCCGATGGTACTGCACTCGGGAGGGTGTGGGAGAGTAGGACACCGCCGCCATTATTATTGGATCTAAGGCCCCCACTTCGGTGGGGGCCTTAGTCATATCAGCTGCAAGCTTTTCGGTTGCAGTACCTGACTGCCACCATGATGGTTCTTTCCCTGTCCATTTTCAGCGGCCGTCCTGCCGGTGGAGGATGATCCTCGTCTTGCGGCTTCCTGGACGGGAGCTTGCGGTGTTCGAGTCAACAGCCGCATATGATTTCATGGACGGCCATCATGAACTAATCTTGTATATGTCGCGTGCCGTATGGGCCGCTTTTTGAGAATTGAATGAGTGGAGATCTCTAATGTCCAACAATTTTGAAGACGGCTCTGAAGACCGTCGTAGCTCCTGGCAGTCGGCGTCTGATCGCCGCAAGGGATCCCGCTCAGGCGGCTCCGATCGGTTCAAGGACGATCGCGGAGGCCGCAAATACCAGGACCGCGGTGGCGACCGGCGCTTCAATGATCGCGATGATCGCGGGCCACGCCGTTTTAACGATCGAGACAATCGCGGTGGCGACCGCCGTTTTAACGAT
The DNA here is from genome assembly GCF_052087705.1 of Flaviflexus sp. Lineage (NCBI taxonomy): Bacteria > Bacillati > Actinomycetota > Actinomycetes > Actinomycetales > Actinomycetaceae > Flaviflexus > Flaviflexus sp. The sequence continues at coordinate 573 of NZ_JBQCYC010000019.1, forward strand.
CGAGATAACCGTGGCAACGAGCGTCGGTTTAATGACCGTGATGATCGTCGTGGTGGCGGGCGCTTCAACGACCGTGATGATCGTGGTGGGCGTAAGTTTGACGATCGTCGTGGCGGGGGTCGCTTCAACGATCGCGATGATCGTGGACCTCGTCGTTTTGACGACCGCGACAATCGTGGTGGCAACGAGCGTCGGTTTAGCGACCGTGATGATCGTCGTGGTGGCGGGCGCTTCAACGATCGGGATAACCGAGGCGGCGAGCGTCGTTTCAATGACCGTGACGATCGCGGGCCTCGTCGTTTTGATGATCGTGATAAGCGGGATGGCGATCGTAGGTTCAACGACCGTGACAATCGTGGGCCTCGTCGTTTTGATGATCGCGATAACCGTGGTGGTAACCGTCGGTTTAATGATCGCGATGATCGTGGTGGGCGTAAGTTTGATGATCGTCGTGGCGGAGGACGCCTCAACGACCGCGACAACAGGGGTGGCGAGCGTCGTTTCAATGACCGTGACAATCGTGGGCCTCGTCGTTTTGATGATCGCGATAACCGTGGTGGTGACCGTCGGTTTAGTGACCGCGATGATCGTCGTGGCGGTGGGCGCTTCAACGATCGCGATGATCGTGGCGGGCGTAGGTTTGATGATCGTCGTGGCGGTGGGCGCTTCAACGATCGGGATGATCGTGGCGGGCGTAAGTTTGATGATCGTCGTGGCGGAGGACGCTTCAACGATCGGGATGATCGCGGTGGTCGGCGCTTCGATGAGCGGGATGGTGGTGGCAGTAGGCAGCATGCACCTCGTGCAGGTGCCGGTCGTCAGGACCGTGAGCCGGAGCCGTTTATCCCTGAGGAGATCACTGCAGAGAACCTCAGCAAGGAAGCACGTCGTCACCTTCTGTCTCTCAACAAGGATAATGCTGACCGTGTCGCACGTTTCCTTGTCATGGCTGGCTCGCTCATGGATGACAACCCCGAGCTTGCTTACGAGCACGCGAAGGCAGCTTACCGTCGTGCTTCCCGTATCGATATTGTCCGCGAGGCCCTTGGTCTCACGGCATACGCAAATGAGAAGTACGGTGAGGCTCTCCGTGAGTTGCGCACCTACCGCCGCATGTCCGGCGACATCTCCCATGCCTACCTTGAGGCAGACTGCGAGCGTGGCATGGGTAAGCCCGACCGTGTCGTTAAATACCTGGAAGACATCAATCTCCAGGAGCTTGAGCCGGCCGCACAGATCGAGCTCGCACTTGTCGTCTCGGGTGCCTACGCGGACCTTGAGGAGTCCGAGAAGGGCCTCAAGCTCATCGAGACACTGAAGGTCGATACTTTTAGTGAAGAGATGAGGGCCCCGGTTGAGCTGGTGCGTGCAGAGCGTTTGCGTGAGCTTGGCCGCGAGGAGGAAGCCGTCGCAGTAGAGGCACGATGGTCTGCGCTGTGGGATCAGGAAACCATCGAGGTGCTCACCGAAGCGATTGAATCAGAGGCTTACGCTGAGGATTCCGACGAGGACTCGTACGGCGCTGGCGACTGGGACGACTCGGCAGACTCGAGTGATTCGGCACGGTCGGTTGAGTCCGCACAGTCCGCCGATGATGCCTGGGATGATGAACGGGCCGACTCCAGCGATCGTTTCGCTGACGATGCGGCTTCCGAGGACCAGGAATCAATGGATGATCCGAAGGATGTCGAGTTTGACGAAGAGAACGTCGAATCTGACGAGGTCCTGGACGATGCCGATGTTGCCGACGATTCGGAGGACACATCCGATCTCGACGAGTCGGTTGATCCGGTCTCCACAGAGGGTGGCGACGCGAATGAAGACGAAGCGGGTGAAGCTACGGAATCCGACGAGCCACTCGATGGTCTTGAGCCCGAGCTGTTCGCGGAGGCTGATGCGGATGCTGCTGAGGATGTTGTGGAGGACGAGGTTGCTGTCGCTGAGGTAGCCGAGGAAGCCGAGACTGTCGACGAGTTTGAGCAGGATGAGGCGAACGTGGGTCCGGACGAGGTCCTGGATGATGCTCGGGACGTTCTCGAAGACACCGATGAGTCGGACGCTCGCGAGGGTGAGGATGACGATAACCTGGTACTACCCGGTCTGGAAAACCTGACCGGGGATGCCCCTGAGCAGGACGACCTGTTCTCCGAGTTCGACGAAGGTGAAACTAAATGACTCTGAAGTCATCGACCGCCCCGCTGTCGCAGGCCTACGATGCTGCGATCTACGACCTTGATGGCGTGTGCTATCGCGGTCAGGAACCGATCGAGTACGCCGGTGAGTCAATCACCGCTGCCGTGTCCGAAGGTCAAAAGGCGGTCTACCTGACGAATAATGCGGCACGTACGCCCGCGTCGATTGGTGAGCACCTGCGTAGCCTCAACATTCCTGCGAATGACTCCGAGGTATACACGGCTGCCATGGCAGGGGCTGAGCTTGCCGCGGGGGAGATCCCGGCCGGCTCGAAGGTCTTCGTTATCGGTGGAGAAGGACTCGTGTGGGCGCTGACCCAGAAGGGCTTCACCGTCGTTGACTCCGCGGACGATGATCCGGCCGCCGTTGTCCAGGGCTTTCACGCGACGGTTGGTTGGCAGGTCATGTCCGAGGGTGCGCTAGCGATCCGGAAGGGCGCGGTCTTTATTGCAACCAACCTGGACGCGACACTTCCCCAGGAACGTGGCTTCATGCTGGGCAACGGTGCACTCGTCAAGGCAGTTGAGCACGCCACGGGCGTGGTTCCGCTCGCCACCGGCAAGCCGCTACCGAGGGTTTTCGAGCAGGCAGCAAATGCTGTCGACGCGAAGAATCCGATCGCTGTCGGCGACCGTCTCAACACCGACATCCGTGGCTCCGTTGCGGCAGGCGTTGACTCGTTGCATGTTCTCACGGGCGTGAGCGATGCTCGGGACGTTGCCCTTGCCGTTCCCGAAGAGCGTCCCACGTTCCTCGCGAAGGATCTGCGGGGTCTCAACGAGGCGCACGAGGCACCGGTGACCCAGGATGGCCGGGCAGAGCTTGGCTCGGAGTGGGCAGAGGTTGTTGACGGCAAGCTGACGACCTCCGGTTCGCTGCCTGGGGCGTCGATGGATCTCTACCGCTGTGTCGTTGCCGCTTGTTGGGCGGCGGTGGACGACGGGACCCGCCGAGAGGATCTCTTCGATCAGCTGACAGAACTCGTGGTCGAATAGACGCATGGAAACGACTCCTGGACGCGACCTCGAGGCGATTGTAAACGACCTGACTCCTGAAGAGCCGGTCGATTCTGAGAGCCTCGAGGCCAGCGCCCAACGCTTCGACGAGATCGCGCGTGTGCTATCCGATGCTCTGAGCAAGGCTCAGGGCTGATGGGTCGCCTGCGGCGGATCGACGCGGAACTTGTTCGTAGAAAACTGGCGAGTTCACGCGAAGAGGCGAAGCAACTGATCGAATCGGGCAGGGTCCGTCTCGACGGCGCCGAGGTAACAAAACCCGCACGTCAGATGGACCCGGCCCAGGCTATCGTTGTCGACGATTCCGACCTGGACCACTATGCATCCCGTGGTGCCTACAAGCTTGCCGGTGTTCTCGACGTGCTTGGCGATCGGGCGCCCGTCATCCAGGATCGACGAATCATCGATGCTGGAGCCTCCACCGGCGGCTTCACGGACGTTCTGCTGCGCCGCGGTGCGAAAGAAGTTCTCGCGATCGACGTTGGTTACGGACTTCTCGCGTGGCGATTGCGGGAAGATCCGCGGGTGACCGTCATGGAACGCATGAATGTGCGCGCCCTCACTTCCGAGGACGTTGCCCCGGCGCCGGACATGGTGGTGGGGGACCTGTCGTTTATTTCCCTCACGCTGGTTCTCCCAGCCCTCGTGGGCGCCGTTCGTGAGGACGCAGATTTCCTGCTCATGGTGAAGCCCCAGTTTGAGATCGGCAAGGAACGACTCGGTCACGGTGGGGTTGTCCGAAACCTTGACCACCACGAAGAGACCGTGGGAACCGTTGCCAGGTGCGCACTGGAGTTAGGGCTTTCCATTGCCGATGTTGCGGCTTCGCCGCTTCCCGGACCCGCCGGGAATGTTGAATACTTCCTGTCGATGCGACGCGACCATCCGGACCCCGTTTCGGATATGACCGAGGCGATCCACAGCGCCGTGATGAATGGGCCAGCGCCCGGCCTTTTCGGTAGAGTCTGAGCGAAGGAGGCAGGATGACACGCGAGATCTACGTCGTTGCCCACAAATTTCGGCCCGATGCCCAGCAGTCGGCTGCGATGATGGCCGACCAGTTGGAAAGCCACGGATTCACGGTCCGCAAGAGCGGACCCGTTGGCGACGCCGAGATGGTTGTTGTCCTGGGCGGCGACGGAACGATCCTGTCCGCCGCTGAACTCACCCGGGGCGCGGAAATCCCTATCGTTGGTATCAATTACGGGCACGTCGGATTCCTGGCCGAAGTGGAACCCGAGGGGCTGCCTCGCGTTGTCGAACAAATCACCGAACGCCAGTGGACTCTCGATCGGAGAATGACGATCGATATTGAGGTCATGCTTCCCGATGGTTCGCGGGCCACGTCCTGGACTCTCAACGAGGCTGCCCTCGATAAGCACGGTCAGCCAATGATCGAAGTGAGCCTCGGTGTCGATGGTCGAGGAGTCTCGTCCTTTGCCTGCGACTCGGTTCTGATGGCAACGCCAACGGGGTCAACCGCATACACGTTCTCTGCCGGCGGACCGGTCGTGTGGCCCGACGTCGAGGCCATGCTTCTCGTTCCCGTTGCGGCACACGCTCTCTTTACTCGCCCCCTGGTCGTGGGGCCAAACTCTGAACTCCAGGTCGTCCTCGACTCCGATGGTGCGAAGCTCGTCTGCGACGGTAGGCGGGAGCTTCCGGTGGCCGCGGGCAGCATTATTTCCGCACGCAAGTCGGATTATCCCGTGTACCTGGCTAGGCTCAACGACACACCGTTCTCCGGCCGCCTCGTCAAGAAGTTCGATTTGCCGGTGAGAGGTTTTCGGGATCGGGGCCGTCCGTGATCGATGAGGTTCGGATCGAGAACCTCGGTGTCATCGAGGATGCAACGATCGAATTCGCTCCGGGACTCACGGCAATCACCGGTGAAACCGGTGCCGGTAAAACAATGCTCCTCAACTCCCTGGGGCTCCTGCTTGGTAAACAGTCGGACGTGTCGAAGGTCCGAATCGGTGCCGAACGCACGGTCGTCGAAGGAATCTTCGAAGTATCCGAATCCGCCAATGTCGTCGACACGGTTCGCGACAGCGGGGGAGACGTTGACACCGAAGGTGAATCGGCAGGGATAACAATTTCCCGCCAAGTACCCGCCGAAGGAAGGTCCCGATGCTTCCTGGGTGGGCGGAGTGTTCCCCGTAGCACCCTGGAATCGCTGGGCGAATCCCTCGTCACGATCCACGGGCAATCCGAGCAGATGAGGCTACGCTCTGCGGCAGCTCAGCTGCGCGCGCTCGATAGCGCAGGCGGGACGAAGGCCGCATCCGCTCTCGCCACCTACGGGGATGCATGGAATGAGTATCGCGAGGCCACGGCCACGCTTGAAGCCTTCCGACAATCCGCACGTGACATGGCGTCGAAGCGACTCGCACTGACGGCGCTCGTGGAAGCCGTTGATGAGGTGGAGCCGGAAACCGGTGAAGAAGATTCGCTGCGCGAACGCATTGAACGGCTTGACTCGATTGAGGAAACACGGAGCGGCCTGGCCGAGGCCCTCGGTGCACTATCGGGCGACGGTGAAATGATGCCCGGGGCCGCGGACCTCGTGGGGCGGGTAGCTTCAGCGATGTCTGGGCTAAAGGAGCCCGGTGCGGACGATGTTCGCAAGCGAGCAGAAGCCGCCGAGGCGGAACTGAAGGATCTGGTCCAGGTGGTGGGCGGGATGCTCTCTGGGCTTGAGACGGGGGAGCCTCTCAATGATCTGCATGCTCGTAAGGCTAAGCTCCGTTCCCTATCCCGCAAGCTCGGCATGTCGGTCGACGAAGCGATCGTTGAAGCCGAGCACGCCCGGGAAACTCTTGCCGATCTCGAGGACCCCGAGGCACGGGAGGCACAGCTAGAAGAAGAGCTCGCTGCCGCGAAAAAGAATGTCATGACGACGGGCTCTGCTTTGCGGAAGATCCGCCAGGAAACGGCCGAGGTTTTTGCGAAGCGAGTCAATGAGGAACTTGCTCAGCTAGCCCTGGGCAGAGCCGAGATCTCGGTAGCGGTGGAACCAAACGAGCCACGGGCTGACGGGATCGACAAGGTGACATTCATGTTCCGTCCGGATTCCCACGCCCCGCAGGTGCCGCTGGCCAGCTCGGCTTCGGGCGGCGAGCTGTCCCGCATCATGCTCGCCATTGAGCTTGTCTTGGCGAAGCTGGCACCCGAGGTGCCGCCAACCTTCGTGTTCGACGAGATCGATGCTGGCGTGGGCGGTGAATCGGCGAAGGCCATTGGTGCTCGGTTGGCCGGATTAGCGGAACATGCCCAGGTGATAGTCGTCACCCACCTTGCCCAGGTGGCCTCGTGGGCGGACCGACAGGTGGTCGTTGCCAGGGGCGCAACATCGACGGAAGTTCGCGCCGTTTCTGATGATGAACGGGTGCTTGAACTCGCACGAATGCTGTCCGGATCAGCGGACTTGGACTCCGCGCGTAGGCACGCCGCTGACCTACTTTCCGAGTCGACCGTGGGACGATAGTCGAGTGAAGTGGAAATTTCGTCGACGACCTGAGACAACCGAGCTGGAAGGGCTCGGGGGTTTTGCGAAGGTTGATTCACGGACGAAGAATCTGACGAAGCGCCTCGACGAGGGCGAGATCGCCGTGATCGATCACGAGGACCTCGACCGGGTCTCCGCAGAAGCCCTCGTTGCCTGCAAACCCGCTGCGGTTCTCAATGCTGCAAAGTCCACGTCCGGTCGCTACCCGAACCTCGGCCCGGGAATTCTTCTCGCTGCCGGCATTCCCCTTATCGACGATCTCGGTTCGCAGATCATGGACGTACGGGAAGGACAGCAGCTCCGCATCGAGGACGATGGGACCGTCTACACGGGCGACGTGCTTCTTGCCGACGGTGTATGGCAGACCACCGAACTGAACGAGGCCGCTATGGCGGAGGCGTCGGAGGGTATCTCCACCCAGCTGTCCGCTTTCGCTCATAACACCATGTCGTACCTCGAGCGCGAACACGACCTTATACTGAATTCCGTCGGTATCCCCGACGTCCGTACCGACTTTGACGGTAAACAGGTCCTGATTGTGGTGCGCGGCTACCACTACAAGGACGACCTCCAGTCGCTGAAGTCCTACATTCGTGACTACCGGCCCGTTCTTGTTGGCGTGGACGGTGGCGCGGATGCGATGCTTGAGCTTGGGCTTTCCCCAGACGTCATTGTTGGCGACATGGACTCGGTATCGGACACCGCGCTGACGAGCGGCGCGGAGATTATCGTTCATGCTTACCGCGATGGTCGGGCTCCGGGCGTGAAACGCGTGGAAGACCTGGGTGTTCCCTACATTGTGTTCCCTATGACGGGAACGAGCGAGGACGCCGCCATGATCCTCGCGGATTCGAAGGGCGCGAAGCTTCTTGTCGCTGTTGGTACCCACTCCTCGCTCATCGAGTTTCTTGACAAGGGCAGGGAAGGAATGGCATCGACCTTCCTGACGCGGCTCAAGGTTGGCGGCCGCCTCATCGACGCGAAGGGCGCGTCACAGCTTTATCAGTCCCGGATTTCCAACTGGCAGCTCATTGCCCTCTTTGTGGCCGGCGTGTTCGCGTTCGTCGCGGCAATCACCACGACGGACGTGGGGCAGACCATTTGGGGTCTTTTCCAGGCATGGTTCTCCGATGCTTGGAACAATGTGTTCAGCCTGTTCGGTTGAGTGAGGAAGTGTCATGGTTGATTTTCGCTACCATCTTGTCTCGCTGATCGCGGTCTTCATGGCCCTCGGCGTGGGTATCATCCTCGGTGCGGGCCCCCTGCAAAACTCGATCGGCTCGGTCCTGACGAACCAGGTCGATTCGCTACGGGAATCCCGAAATGAAGCGTGGGCGCAAGCGGAAGAAGCGGAACGCGAATCCCAGGCGTACCGCGAAGGCCTGGAATCGCTCACCACCGACATGATCACGGGGAGCCTGGACGGCCAGGCCATCGTCATTGTTGCCCTTCCGGGCGCGAGCGACGACGCAATTGCCGCACATTCCGAGAACCTGATGCTCTCCGGTGCCGAAATCCAGGGCGTTGTCGAGATCACCGATAATTTCTTCTCCCCGGCCACCGCTTCCTACCGGAACGCCCTTTCCGGTCAGCTCGGCTCCTACGTTGAGACGTCGGACAATCCGATGGAGACCCTCGTGGCCGGCTTGGAACTGATTCTCATGGCGGACGATGAGAGCGCGGGGGCTGCGACCCTTCTCGAGCTTTACCAGTCCTCCGACAATCCGCTGATCGAGGTCCGTGAATCTCTTGCCAGCCCTTCCGACGCGATCCTCGTTGTGGGCCCCACAGAGGTGGAGGTCCCGGTTGAGGGCGAAGAGGACCCGGATGCAGAGACGATTCTTGCGAACAAGGTCGAGTTCATGACCGCCATCGAAACCCCCGCTGTTCTCGTGTCGACGGGCGATAGTGGAACGCTTCTCGATGCGGTGCGGGCCGACGACAATGGCGTGTCGACGGTGGATTCCCCGGAAGACTCAACGTCGTTTATCAATGTTCCCTTTGCATTGACCCAGGAGCTGTCCGGGGCAACTGTCGCCTGGGGTATTACCGACAGCGCCGAGCTCGTGCTCGGTGAACGTGCAGAACTCGAGAACTTTGCAGCAGCCGATCCCTCCGAGTCGGAGGAAGGTGTCACCGAAGGTGAGGCTACCGAGGGTGACTCGGTTGACGGCGATGCTCCAGTCGATGGTGAAACTGTCGAGGGTGAGGCCGTTGACGGCGGCGAAGCCGGAACCGAGGGCGAGGGCACCCTCGAAGGTGTTCTTGGCTCCGAAGATCAGCAGACCGATGGCGATTCGGCCGGCGAGGATCAGCCGGCGGACGGCGAATAATGAAGAGGCTGGCTGCCGGGGTCGCAGGGTTCCTGACCTCGCGTATCCCCGGACCGTCTGGAACCGAGTGGCAGCGAACGAACTTTGCCGGTGATCCGGTGGCTCTTGCGGGTGGCGTTCGTGCCGCGGCCGGTGCGGGCGTTGCAGCTCTGGTGACCGGGGGCCGCGTTGGCGCGGCTGGTATCGCCGCGGTAACGGCGGGCGCGGTTGCCGGTTACGTCGATGATCACCGGGAAGAAGAGTTCGAAAGCGGCAAGGGGCTCACCGGCCATCTCAAACAGCTTTCGCAGGGCAATGTCACGACCGGTGTCCTCAAGATCGGTCTGATTGGCGCCGGCGCCGGAGTGGCCGCCCTTCTTCTTTGTGACCGAAGGTCGGTAACCGACTGGGTGGTTCGCTCCGTTGCGATTGCGGGAACCGCAAACCTCATTAATCTTCTTGACCTGCGTCCCGGACGTGCGCTCAAAGTGGCGGGCGCCGGCGCTTTGCTGGCGATGCCGAGGTCTGGACCAACTGCGCCGTTGCTCGCCGGCCTTGCAACTACGGTTGCGGGAAATGCTGGGGAGGACCTGGCAGGTCGGACCATGCTGGGAGACCTGGGTGCGAACGCCCTCGGTGCCGGGCTTGGTGTTGCGATGGCGGCTCACCCGAACCGTGCGGTACGGACCGTTGTTGCTGGCGCCACCGTTGGCCTGATTCTGGCTTCGGAGAAAGTGTCGTTCAGCAGGGTGATTGACAATAATTCCGTGCTGTCGGCAATTGATCGCTGGGGGCGGTAGGTGAAGGCGAGGTCGCTGATGGCGTCGGCTGCAGGAGCGGCCGGCGTTATTGCTATCCTCACTTTGCTTTCCAGAGTTGTTGGTTTTGGTCGGACCGTTGGCGAATCCTGGGTCCTTGGCGCAACACCGATGGCCGATGCATATTCGACCGCCAACAACGTTCCAAATGTGCTCTTCGAAGTCGCGGCGGGCGGTGCTTTCGCGGGTGTTGTCGTGCCGCTCCTGTCGCGGTGCATTGCTCGTAAGGACGCGGAATCAACGAATCGGGTGGCGTCGGCGCTTCTCACGTGGGTGATGGCGGTGGGGGTGCCGATCGCGCTCCTCGTCGTGGTGCTGGCCGACCCGCTTGCTCACGGGCTCCTGGGTGCGCGGGATCAGGTTGTTATCGATACGGCGGCGTTGCTGCTGAGGATTTTTGCGGTCCAGGTGCCGCTGTACGGCATGTCTGTCGTGCTGAGCGGGATCTTGCAGGCCCACCACAAGTTCGTCATGCCGGCGTTGGCGCCGATGCTGTCGTCGATCGTGGTCATCGGCGCGTTCCTCATGTTTTGGCAGACGGGTGGCAGTGACAGCGGTGACCCGGCTGAAGTCCCGGTGGCGGCTCTCATGTGGCTCGGATGGGGAACGACGGGCGGGGTTATTGCCTTCACTTTGCCGCAGCTGATTCCCGTCCTGAAGGTCGTGAAGCTGCGGCCCACGTTCCGGTTCCCGGACGGGATGGGACGCCAGGCGCTCCGCATGGCGTCCGCGGGCTTTGGTGGGTTGCTTGCCCAGCAGGCCGCGATCGTCCTTATCATGATCGTTGCGAATAATGTGGGCGGTACGGGTGCGTACCCGATCTACAAGTATGCGCAGGCTCTCTACTTCCTGCCGTACGCGATCCTTGCGGTGCCGATCGCTACGGCTTTGTTCCCGCGGGTCTCCGAGAAGGCGGCCCTGCCGGGTAGGCCGGGTCTTGCCGAGATTGCGTCGGGTTCAATCCGTCTGATTGTGATTGTGTCGGCGATCGGTGGTGCCGCCCTTGCGGCAGTTGCACCCGCGGCCGAGGAGATCTTCACGGTCGTGTATGACATGCCGGAGCTGGACCGGGTTGTCAGCGTCCTTGCTATCGGCGTGATCGGCTACTCGCTTCTCTACCACACGTCCCGCGTCCTCTATGCGGTGGGTGAGCCGGGCAGGGTCCTCAGGATTACGGTGTGGGGCTGGATGCTGGTCTGCCTCGGTATTCTCTTTGCTATCCCGCTTGCCGATAGCCGGATGGAGACTCTCGACATCCTGAGCCTCGCAACCGCGGTTGGTATGACAGCGGCGGGGATTGCAGGGGTTGTGGAATGTCGGAAGTCAATCGGTGAGGGTGTCACCGCCGGTTTGCTGAAGACGGTCACTATTGCTGTCTCAGTTTCGCTGTGTTCGGCGATTGTTGGCCGCTTGGCCTGCGGTTTCATCCTAGAATTGGGTGAAGGGGTCGCATCTGCCCTCGGCGGCGCCATTCTCGGCGCCCTTGTGGCAGTGGCGGTCCCCGTGCTCATCACGTTCCGAGCGGACCGTTCCGCGTGGAAGGTGGGGGCCTGGGTCGCGGAGGACTAAAGGGGGTGTCATGCATATTGTCCAGATCGTCCTGTCGGGTGACGGGGCTATGGCAGCCCACGTATCTCGACTTTCCTACCAGCTGAGGCTCGCTGGACACGACGTTGTCGTCGCCGCGGATGCTGGCGTTCTTGAAAGCTATGACATGGGGGATTCGATCGAGATCCCTGCCCGCCTGTCGGGTACCCAGGTGCGCCTCATTAAACGCGTTGTCCGCAACTGCGATATTGTCCACGCCCACGGAAACAACGGCGGCCTGCTCGCAGCCACGCTCCTGACGGAACGTCACCGTCCAGGTTTCATTATTTCCTGGCATGCTCGGCCGAGCGAACGGTCGTGGTTGACTGCGCGCTCCGCCGATTCTTTCGGGGTTCGAATTGCCGATGGAGTATCGGGTACCTCGCCTGACCTTGTTGCTCTGGCGAGGCAGGTGGGGGCTAAGCAGACGTGGCTGTCCTACGTTCCCAGCCCCGGCATTCCGTCCCTTCTTGAAACCGGGCGGCTTAGCGCAACCGATAGGCATAATCTTCGTACCGAGTTGCTCTCATCCCTTCCCGACGCGGCAAGCCCAGGCAGGGATATTGATCCGAAACGGCCCATGGTCCTCACCGTCTCGTCCCTGATCCCGCGGAAGAACGTCATGACGACGCTGGAGGCTGCCACCGCACTGCGGGAAGAAGTGACCTGGGTGCTTGTGGGCCGTGGAGACATGTCTATCGATGATCAGCTGAGACTCGGTGCTATCTCGTCTCGGGCGCCCCTGGTGCTTGCCGGGGAACGCTCCGATGTGGACAGGTGGCTGGCTGCCTCCGACGTGTTTGTTCTGCCATCTGTGTGGGAATCGCGTCCGCTCGCGGCCCAGGAAGCGATGGCGGCTCAGGTGCCGGTCATCGCTACCCGCACCGGAGGCATACCCGACCTCCTGGAAGGGGCGGGCCTACTCTTCGACGTCGATGATGTTGCGGCCATGGTCTCGAACGTACGCACGATCCTCTCCGACGAAACCCTGGCCAAGAGGCTCACGCGCGTCGCACGGGAAAGAATCAGTACCCAACCCCAGTCCCCAGACATCGCCCAGATCTGGATCAGCAGATACCAGATGGTGACTAGCGCACGGGAGAACACCGGATCCACATCGATCCAGTCGTAGAACAAGACGAACTCCGTAAGGCAGGTGCTGCTTTGATGACTTGGGCCAGCGGGACGTGCCCGAGGATCGGCATGAGCCTGTCGATGATATGAACCCGAGGAATGGCATAGGTCCGGGGACCGGCACGGTTCTGACGGGTGATCGGCGGGTACCGGCAGGAACGGTATACCAAGCTTGATGCCACGTGCTTGCGAGACGGTGGTGCGCCGGGCAAATGGTCGGGCGTTAAGCTGGAGTCGGATATAACAGCCACACGGCAGGAGACGACGTGACAGACCGCAAGTATGACGGACACACCCTCATAAATTCCGAGACCATCTATGAAGGCAACGTCTTCTCATTCGTTTCAGACGAAATCCGGCTCACCGGACAGGACAAGGTTCTCCGCCGCGAATACATTGCACACCCCGGTGCGGTTGCCATCGTTCCCCTCCGGGAGACCGAGAACGGACCGGAGGTGCTCATGCTCTCCCAATACCGCCACCCCGTGGGCGCGATCCTCTGGGAAGTCCCCGCCGGTCTTCTCGACAAAGAAGGTGAAGACCCACTCCTTGCGGCGCAGCGCGAACTCGCAGAAGAAGCAGGGCTCGAAGCCAAAACCTGGCATGTCCTCATCGACCAGTTCTCCTCACCCGGTTGCCTCTCCGAATCCCTCCGGATCTACCTCGCCCGCGACCTCACCGAGTCATCACTCGAGTACGAGCGAACCGAAGAAGAAGCCGATATGCAGTATCGCTGGATTCCGCTCACGCAGGCAGTGGCAGAAATCCACGCCGGGTACATCCACAATGCCACCACCATCAACGGAGTCCTCGCCGCCGCATCAGCCCTCGCCGGCTACGGGGAACTTCGAGACCCGTCAGCGTCCTGGCTACGCTAGGCCAACGCGCCACGCAAACCACCTCGCGCGGTAGCTTTCACGTGATCAACCCGTTGTCCCAGGCACGGGCTGACAAGAGATGAATTGCTGACACGCAGGCGAATCGGCCGGGGTGTAGGAACGTCAGCCGGGCAGGAACATGCAGTGAGGCATCGGGGTAGAGGACGAGACGCCGTAACTTAACGACGCGGTGCCGTTACCTCTGACTTCGCAATTGCTGCGTCTTCCCGACGCACTGCGGACGATCGAGATCCATGGTGAATTCGGTTGCCGCTAACGAAAAGAAGTCGGTCGAGAATGTCCTTAAGAATCCTCGACCGACCGTAGTGATCCGCACGGGGATTTACCGCACGGGTGTTGACCGCACGAAGGACTCTGTTACGAGTACTAGCTGTTCAAGAGAACGCTGTTGGCAATAAGCATGTCAATGCGCCGAACGTCGATCTTCTTGCCAACGCTGATCTTGATATGTCCCGCCCGGGTCCACAACTCAATCTCGGCATTCATGTCTAGTCGCCCGGCGTTCTCGGTCGACCACATATTGATGGACGAATAGGGAACGGAATAGATCTCAACCTTCTTACCCGTCATGCCCTGAGAGTCACGGACAATAAGCCGCTTAGACGTAAAAATCGCGGAATCACGGAAAGTCTTGAAAGCTGCATATGGCTCTTCCCCCTGCACAAGCAACGACGCAACGTCCGAAGGGATCGGAACCTCCTCAAAGAAAGTCCACTGAGTAACCAGAGCAGCATCCATAATAATCTCCTCATATCGAAAATGAACGTAAGCAAGACCGATCATAAGTGATGGAAGCGATCAAAAATTTACCGCACGATCCCTGACCTGCCTACGGCTCATGCAAATCCGCAGCTAATGGAGCCAAGAGCGTGACGATTGCTGAGGCGAAATGCTCTTCATGATCAGTCGCGATCCTCCGCGGTGAGCCGGAGCGTTACCCACTCTCCATCAACCACATAGCCTAGGTTCTGATTCGCCTTGAGAATTGCCGTATTTTCTTCGGCACCTCCGGTACGAAATACCCTGACCCCATCCTTCATAAGCGCAAGAACGCAAGCGGCCTTCACGGCAGACCCCAGGCGAAGCCCCCGAAATTGGGGCAGGACGACCGTAAAGTCTGTACCGGCAGAACTACCGTCGATATCAACATAGGTGACCCCCAAAGCTCTCCCTTTGTCGTCAAAAATCCCCAAGCCCCGTCTAACCGAGCTGACTTGAGCAGTGGATCCGGTGAGCGGAGTATGTGATGTTGCAGTGCCCCCGGGGTAGTCCCCAAGCGTCGCCGCGTCAAGCTCCAGAACAGTCTCAACATCGAAATCAGTAATCTCGCGGATGAGACCGTGCCCGGCGCTCCGCGCCACCGCACGATCCACGACATCCATGTCAGCGCTCGCGGCATCGAGAGATGCAACCCATGAGCGAGCAACCATGACCCACCCCTCAACCTCAAGCTTCGCGCGACGTGGGTTGTCGGCCCGCAACACAATGTCTTCTCGGACCTGATGCGGTTGAGCTTGTTTAGTCGATGGGCTGTGATCTGCCACGCCACTGGCCACCAGTGGCTCAGTCATCGTCCTGGAAGTGCTCTGTCTTTCTGGCACGCTGACCGCTCTCCCGGTCCCTCCGATGTTGCTCTCGGCCACGTGGACTTCTCACCCGGTTCTTTCGACCCAATTATCGGCTTCCTTGTTGTCACCCTGCGCCATATCAACGTCACTCACGATCGTTGTTTGTTGTGCCGATCT
Source organism: Flaviflexus sp. (assembly GCF_052087705.1). Classification (NCBI taxonomy): domain Bacteria; kingdom Bacillati; phylum Actinomycetota; class Actinomycetes; order Actinomycetales; family Actinomycetaceae; genus Flaviflexus; species Flaviflexus sp. The sequence continues at coordinate 15,785 of NZ_JBQCYC010000019.1, forward strand.
GGATGTCAGCGTGGGCCCGGGAATCATGAACTTCCAGGAGACCCAGTTCCTGGCTTTCCCATTCTTCCCAGTGATCCGACCAGTCGTACGGATCGCGTCGAGCAACGCGCTCGCGGCGAGTATCTCGTGGAGCATCGAGCCAAATGGCCAGATCGGAGTGGATCTGGCCAGAGCCGGAGCCGACCACGAGAATGACAGGCTTGGGCTTAAGAACGATGGGGTCCTCGAGCGTTTCCGTCCACCAGTTCCAGGTTTGGGTTTCGGTTGGGCCGCTCTGAAGCCCTTCGACAACGTCGTTGACGCGGCGGACTCCGCCAGCGAGATCACCCCACCCACGCGCCCACAGCTCGACCTCGAGGAGGAGGGTGCCGTAGCCGCGGCCGCGGCTGTTGAGCTCTCGTGCTATTCCTTCGGCGAGACTGGTTTTACCGGAACCGGAGAATCCGTCGACCGTGACAATAGTGGGGCGGTTACCCTCACGCGTGGTCAGTTCCGCAATATGGTCGACGATCCCGATCTTCATAGGCGATAGCCTAGCCTTGGATCAGTCAATCGAAGGAGTTGGAAATGGGCGTTGCGCTTCGGGTTATCCCGTGCCTCGATGTATCTGCCGGTCGAGTGGTCAAAGGAGTCCACTTCGAGAACCTGGCGGATGCTGGGGACCCGGTCGAGCTAGCCAAGGTCTATGGCGAGCAGGGTGCGGACGAACTCACGTTCCTCGACGTCTCCGCGTCGGTTGAGGACCGGGGGACAACCATGGAGGTTGTGACCCGCACGGCCGAACAGGTCTTCATCCCCCTCACCGTGGGTGGCGGCGTCCGCAGCGTCGAGGATGTTGCCCGCCTGCTCGGCGCCGGTGCCGACAAGATTTCCGTCAACACCGCAGCAATCAACCGCCCCGAGCTGCTCCGGGAAATATCGACGGAGTTCGGCAATCAGGTGCTGGTCCTGTCGGTGGATGCTCGCCGCGTCCAGGAGGATGGTTCTTCCCCTTCGGGCTACGAGGTGACCACCCACGGAGGGCGCCGCTCCGCGGGCCTCGATGCTCTGGAATGGGTGAAGCAGGCCCAGGATCTTGGGGTTGGCGAAATCCTCCTCAACTCGATGGACCACGACGGCACAACCAAGGGCTTCGATCTGGAGATGACACGCGCGGTACGCGAAATCTGCTCCGTGCCCCTCATTGCTTCCGGCGGAGCCGGAACCGTCGAGGACTTCGTCGCCGTCGCAAAAATCGGCGTGGATGCGGTTTTGGCGGCTTCCGTGTTCCACTTCGGCACTCTCACCATCGCCCAGGTCAAGGACGGCTTGCGTAGCGCTGGGATCGAGGTTCGATGATCGTCTACAACGATGCGGGACTGGTGCCCGCCATCATCCAGGACCACGAATCGGGGCGGGTGCTCATGATGGGGTGGATGAACGAAGAGGCATACACTCGAACGACGGAAACCGGCCGGGTCTGGTTCTGGTCCCGTTCCCGCCAGGAATTCTGGCGCAAGGGCGACACCTCCGGCCACAGGCAGTACGTGCGCGGTATCGAACATGACTGCGATTCCGATACTTTGCTCATCCAGGTGGAGCAGGTGGGGGCAGCGTGCCACACCGGAACCCGCTCCTGCTTTGACAATCGAACCATTGAGGCGGTGACTGACCGTGACGACACGAATCTCTGACTGGGGTGAGATCTTCCCGGGGAGGGAAGACTTCGTAACGCTGGCAGCAACAAGGCGCGTTGTGCCCGTGGCTGTGCGATTACTCGTTGACGACACATCCCCATCCAGCATCTACCGAAAGCTGGCCAAGGGCCGACCGGGCTCCTTTATCCTCGAGTCCGCAGAACAGGACTACTGGTCCAACTGGTCATTCGTGGGAGTGTCCTCCTCGGCATCCCTGACGGCACGCGACGGCCAGGCATCCTGGTCCGGAGATGTTCCCGACGGCCTGCTGACCGAAGGCTCGACCATCGAGCTCCTGTCAGACGCTCTTGCGCAACTCAAGTCGGAACCACTGGATGGCATGCCGCCCCTGACCGGCGGACTGGTCGGCGTTCTCGGATGGGATGTTCTCTATGACTGGGAGCCGACCCTGAAGAAAAACGCTCCGTCCGAGCACGGCACACCCGACGTTGCCATGTGCCTGACCGAAGAGCTCGTCGCCATCGACCACCGCAGGGGCGTCGTCTGGCTGATCGCCAATGCGGTTAACCGCAACGGACGTCCCGAAGGTGCCGAGGCGGCCTACGACCGGGCTCTCGTAAAAATCGAGGACATGAAGGCAGCGTTACAGGCTCCCGTGCCGGCGAGGGCGTACGGACGGGGTTCCACCGCGCCAGCAGAACCCGTCATGCGAGTGAGCTCCGAGGAGTTCCAGAACGCCGTCCGCCAGGGCCAGCAGCACATTACCGACGGTGATGTCTTCCAGGTGGTCCTATCGCAGCGCGCGGATATTGACTGCACAGCGGATCCGCTCGACGTTTATCTCGTCCTGCGTTCCATCAACCCGTCGCCGTACATGTACTACTTCAACCTCGAAGACGATCGCGGGGGATTCTCCGTCGTCGGTTCGAGTCCGGAGACGCTGATGGCGGTGCGGGAAGGCGTTGTGCGTACCTTCCCGATCGCCGGATCGCGCCCCCGCGGAGCCACGCCGGCAGAAGACCGGGAAATGTCCGAGGAACTGTTGAAGGATCCCAAGGAGATTTCCGAGCACGTCATGCTCGTTGACCTGTCCCGCAACGACCTGGCGAAGGTTTCGAAGCCAGGCACGGTTGAAGTCACCGAGCTCATGGATATCGCCCGCTTCTCCCACATTATGCACATTACCTCCACGGTCACAGGAGAGCTGAGGGACGGCGTGAGCGCCGTTGAGGCACTGGCCGCAACGTTCCCGGCGGGAACCCTGTCCGGTGCTCCGAAGACCCGTGCTATTGAAATCATTGACACGCTCGAGCCGGCACGGCGCGGGATCTACGGGGGAGTGGCAGGCTACTTCGACTTCGCGGGTAACGCAGATCTGGCGATCGCAATCCGTACCGCGATCATCGAAAACGGTCGCGCCTCGGTCCAGTCCGGTGCGGGAATCGTTGCCGACTCCGTACCGAAGACGGAAGACATCGAGACGAGGAACAAGGCGGCTGCCGCCGTGCGTGCCATCCAGATCGCTAACACGCTTGTCTCATAGGCGTGGCGCAGTGGCGACAGCCGAATAAATCCCCGCTAAGCTAAGTTCAGACACCGACAAAGGAGCATGATGTCGACCATGAGCGAGAACGAGACCTACACCCTGCCCCCTGCCGTTCCCTACGAGAACCACGGCCGCACGAAGGCCGGATGGACGATGGCGTGGGGCTGCTGCATCGCGGCGCTTGTTATTGGACTTGGCGTCATTTTCTCCGAGCCGCTCGCCTGGGCAGGCGTTGGCGTCCTCGTTCTTTCTCTCGCCCTTTCCTACGTTCTCCTGAAGACGGGCAAGGGCCAGCCCCGTTCGCTCACAGACACCGCCAAGGGCGGCGCCTGGTACGAAGACTGAACCGAGGCACTGCAGGGGCGCCTCGGCGCCCCTCATTTTTTACTGAAAGGTTGTCATGACTGTTCTTGACGAGATCATTGTTGGCGTGCGCGAAGACCTCGCCGTACGAGAGGCCGAGATGCCCTTGGAGCGGGTGAAGGAAGCCGCACTGGCCGCTCCGCCGGCACTCGATGCGAGGGCGGCCCTTCTTGCCCCCGGTATCTCCATCATTTCCGAGGTTAAGCGCTCCAGCCCCTCAAAGGGCGCTCTTGCCAATATCCCCGAGCCGGGGGACCTGGCAGTGGAATACCAGTCGGGCGGCGCAGCGGCAATCTCCGTCCTGACCGAGAAGCGCCGCTTCGGCGGATCGCTTGGCGATCTTGACCGCGTACGCCAGAAGGTCTCCGTACCGGTTCTGCGCAAGGACTTCGTTGTCACCGAATACCAGATCTACGAGGCCCGGGCCCACGGGGCCGATATTGTGCTTCTCATCGTTGCGTCGCTGACCGACGAAGAGCTCACCTCCTTCCTGGCACTCACCCAGGAGCTGGGCATGACGGCGCTGGTTGAGGTGCACGATGAGGAAGAGGTTGAGCGCGCACTCAAGACGAACGCCAAGGTTATTGGCATCAACGCCCGCAACCTCAAGACCCTCGATGTTGACATGTCCGTATTTGAGAAGCTTGTGTCGCTCATTCCGGACACGATTATCAAGGTTGCCGAGTCCGGTGTTTCCGGGCCGGAGGACGTTCTCGCTTACGCGAAGGCCGGTGCCGATGCTGTTCTGACCGGCGAGGCACTCGTGAAATCCGGTAACCCCCGCGAAGCGGTTTCCGAGATGATTCGGATCGTGGAGGAAGCATGAAGGCAAGCGAACTGACCGGCCCCTACTTTGGTGAATTCGGCGGCAGGTACATTCCCGAGGCGCTCATGGCGGCGCTGGACGATCTGACCGACGGGTGGGAGAAGCTCAAGGCTGACCCCGCCTTCCTCGAGGAGCTCGCCGAGCTCCAGAAAACGTACACGGGACGTCCCTCGATCATCACCGAGGTGCCGCGCTTTGCCGAGCACTGCGGCGGTGCCCGCGTCATCCTCAAGCGCGAGGATCTCAACCATACGGGTTCGCACAAGATCAACAACGTTCTTGGCCAGGCCCTTCTGACCCGCAGCCTCGGCAAGACCCGTGTCATTGCGGAGACCGGGGCCGGACAGCACGGAGTTGCCACGGCAACTGCCGCCGCCCTTCTCGGGCTTGAGTGCACGATCTACATGGGTGCCGAAGACATTCGCCGCCAGGCCCTCAACGTCGCCCGCATGCGACTCCTCGGCGCCGAGGTCGTTTCTGTCCACCAGGGTTCCTCCACGCTGAAGGACGCAATCAACGAAGCGTTCCGCGAATGGGTGGCTAGCGTCGATACGACCAGCTACATCTTCGGTACGGCCGCAGGCCCGCACCCGTTCCCGGCCCTCGTCCGCGATCTGCAGAAGATCATTGGCGAAGAGGCACGCCAGCAAGTTCTCGACCTGACCGGATCCCTGCCGGATGCCGTTCTGGCGTGCGTCGGTGGCGGCTCTAACGCCATCGGCACCTTCACGGCATTCTTGGAGGATGAGGATGTTCGCCTCATCGGTCTCGAGGCCGCCGGTGAAGGCATGGAGAGCGGCAGGCACGCGGCGCCGATCACCGTCGGTGACGTGGGCGTTCTGCACGGCGCGAAGACCTACCTGCTTCAGGACGAAGACGGTCAAACGCTCGCGTCCCATTCGATTTCCGCGGGTCTCGACTACCCGGGGGTCGGCCCCGAACACTCCTACCTGGCATCCATCAAGCGCGCCGAGTACGAGCCGGTGACGGATGCTGAGGCGATGGAAGCCTTTGCCCTGCTGTCTCGAACCGAGGGAATCATTCCCGCCATCGAATCCGCACACGCCTTGGCCGGAGCCATTCGCTTCGGTAAGGAAAACCCGGATTCCACGATTCTCGTCTGCCTCTCGGGCAGGGGAGACAAGGATGTAGCTACGGCCGCTGACTGGTTTGGGCTGGACGGTTCCGCGACGCGAGAGGTGCACTGACATGAGGGCAGCAGAGAAAATTGATGCCGCCAAGGCAAAGGGCGGGGCAGCATTCGTCGCCTATCTTCCGACCGGATATCCGTCAGTTCAGGGAAGTGCCGACGCGGCCATAGCCGTTGTCGAATCCGGTGCCGACATCATTGAGCTTGGACTGCCGTACTCGGATCCGAGCATGGATGGCCCGATCATTCAGAAGACCACCCAGGAAGCCCTCGCAAACGGCTTCAAGGTCAAGGACCTGTTCGGAGTGGTCGAGCAGGTTGCCGCCACGGGCGCAGCCGTTGAGGTCATGACGTACTTCAACCTCGTCCACCGCTACGGCGTCGATAGGTTCGCGCGTGACTTCAAGAACGCCGGCGGAGCCGGCCTCATCACGCCCGACCTCATTCCCGAGGAGGCGGGGGAGTGGATCGCAGCCTCGGACGAATACGGCCTCGACCGAATCTTCCTGGTCGCACCATCCTCGCGTCCTGAGCGCCTCAAGCTCACAGCCGATGCCTCGACCGGCTTCGTCTACGCCGCGTCAACGATGGGTGTGACGGGCGCCCGCGCGCAGGTCGATGATCGGGCACGCAAGCTGGTCGCCGATACTCGCTACGCAGGCGGGGAACGCGTCTGCGTGGGCCTTGGTGTATCGACGCGAGAGCAGGCGGCCGAGATCGCCGAATACGCGGATGGTGTTATTGTGGGCTCCGCACTAATCCATGCGCTTTCGGAGGACCCGAGCCTTCGGAAGCTCCGCGATCTGGCAACGGAACTCGCTGCCGGATCCCACCGCGAAGGGTGAGCATGCTTTCACTATCAATCCCGTCCCCGTCCGAAGGGGTGTGGATGATCGGTCCGCTACCTTTGCGGGCCTACGCCATCGCCATTCTCATTGGCATCGTTGTCGCCTGGTGGGTGCTGGAAAAGCGCTACCGCCGCAAGGGCGGCCCGGCCGAAGTCAGCCTCGATGTGGCTGTGTGGATGGTGGTATTCGGAATTGTGGGGGCCAGGCTCTACCACATCTTCACAACGCCCGACCCGTACTTTGGTGAGAACGGCGACCTCACAAAGATCTTTCGAGTCTGGGAAGGCGGGCTCGGTATCTGGGGAGCCGTCGCACTCGGTGCCGTGGGAGCCTGGATTGGGCTGAAGCGACGCGGTCTGCGAATAGCTCCCTTTGCGGATGCTCTTGCCCCCGGTATGCTTCTCGCTCAGGCGATCGGCCGACTCGGAAACTACTTCAACCAGGAGCTCTACGGTAAGCCGACAGACCTGCCCTGGGGGCTGGAGATCGACCCGGAGAACGTCGTTGGGGGATACCCGGACGGGACTCTCTTCCATCCGACGTTCCTGTACGAACTGATCTGGTGCCTCATTGGCGCCGTTGCCCTCGTGGCCCTGGAACGCAAGTTCAACCTCCGCGGTGGCCAAACCTTCTGGGCCTACATCATGATCTACACGCTGGGCCGCGTATGGATTGAAAACCTCCGCATCGACGAAGCAGAAATGGTTCTCGGGCTCAGACTCAACGTCTGGACCTCGATCATCATCTTCGCTCTCGCAGCCGTCATGTTCGCCTGGCGCACCAAGGTCGTGCGCGAACGCGACGACGCCGACGACATCTACCTGCCCGGGCACGGCCCGCAGACCGATCCGGACGCGGACTCCGCAGACAGCGCGGCCTCGGCAGAAAGTGCGTCGTCTGCTGAAGGTGCCACGGCCACCTCAGCGGACAGTCCTACCGAATCTTCGGATTCCGATAACTCGGAAGCTGAAGCGTTTGGCGAAAGCGATAGGTCAGCCAAGAACACCGCCAAACACCGGGCGTCCACCGCGACACGCGCGGAGTCGAAGGATGAAAATACGGAGACTGAGAAGTAGCAACGCGACCTGAGATGAACTCTGGTTTGGGTGCCTGGAAGGCGAGCAATCGTCATCCGGGCACTTCTAATCCGGTGCGCACATAGGTGCACTCGAGTCATCGCCTACCAGGAAATTTGCCAAATTGGGATAATGCGGGGTGAATGTGGCAGGAATTATCGTGTGTGACTGCAAATCTAGGACTTTAGTTGGGTAATGTTGGTGTCATGCGAAGAGCGAAAATTGTCTGCACCATTGGTCCTGCCACGTCCAGTAAGGAGAAGACGCGCGAACTGGTTGAAGCCGGTATGAATGTCGCGCGCATCAACGCCTCTCATGGAACGCACGCGGACCATGAGGAGACCTACCGGAACGTCCGTGCCGCGGCCGAGGAGACAGGGAAGGCCGTTGCCATCCTCGTTGACCTTCAGGGCCCCAAGATCCGTCTGGGTAATTTCGCCGACGGCTCCGTCATCCTCCGCAAGGGCGATGAGTTCACCATCACGACCGAAGACATCCTTGGCGACAAGGATATGGTCTCCACAACGTTTAAGGGACTGCCCGCCGACTGCAAGCCCGGCGACGAGATCCTGATCGACGACGGCAACATCCTCATCAAGGTGAAGGAAGTTGTTGGCCCACGCGTTATCACCGAGGTTCTGGTCGGTGGCCCGGTCTCCAACCATAAGGGCGTTAACCTGCCCGGCGTTGCCGTCTCCGTGCCGGCACTGTCCGAGAAGGACAAGATCGACCTCGAGTGGGCACTGAACCTCGGAGCCGACCTCATCGCCCTGTCGTTCGTCCGCTCCGCCAAGGACATCGGCGACGTCTACGAGGTCATGGACAGGGTCGGCCGCAAGGTTCCCGTCGTCGCAAAGATCGAAAAGCCCCAGGCTGTAGAGAACCTCGAAGAGATCGTCAACGTGTTTGACGGCCTCATGGTTGCTCGTGGCGACCTCGGCGTTGAGCTTCCGCTCGAGCAGGTCCCCACCGTCCAGAAGCGCTGCATCGATCTAGCGCGCCGCAAGTCGAAGCCCGTGATCGTCGCCACCCAGGTTCTCGAGTCGATGATCACCAGCCCGCGCCCGACGCGTGCAGAGGCATCCGACTGCGCCAACGCGATCATCGACGGTGCCGACGCTGTCATGCTGTCCGGTGAGACCTCGGTCGGTCAGTACCCGATCGAATGTGTCAACGTCATGAGCGACATCATCTCGTACACCGAGCAGCACGGCATGGAGAACATTGCACAGCTGACCGGCCTGCGCCAGACCCGCAACGGCATCATCACCCGCGCGGCCCTCGACATTGCCGAGGCGCTCGACTGCCGCTACGCCGTCACGTTCACCACGTCGGGCCTCACCGCCCGCCGCATGTCGCGCCTGCGGTCCCCGATCCCGCACCTCGTCTTCACCCCGTTCGAGTCGACAAGGAACACTCTCGCGCTCTCGTGGGGTGTTGAGGCCGTCATCGTTCCCGAGGTCGCACACACTGACGACATGGTGAACCAGGTCGATAACATCCTGCGCCAGAAGGCGCTCCTAGAGGACGACGAGCGCGTTGTTATTGTCTCGGGTATGCCCCCGGGTACCGTTGGTTCCACGAACTCGATCAGGGTCCACAAGATTGGTGAGACCATGCCGAGTAGGAACATTGTGGGAGGTCTCGACTAGAGTATCTTCCTGGGCTCGGTTCGCTGAGCCCTCAGCTCCGGTGGTGGAATTGGCAGACACACCGCACTCAAAATGCGGCGCCGAAAGGCATGCGGGTTCAAGTCCCGCCCGGAGTACCACGCCCTGATCCGTCAGTGAGCCCCAGGCCCTGCGGATCGGGGCATTTTCATGCCCACACGCGGTTCGATACCCATGCGATAGATCCGCGCATGACCATGCCCGGGTAGGGCCTCACGATTGATCCACCAGTTCGCGCATGATCTGAGGGGGACTGGGTGGTCGGGCTTTGCGCTGGAACACGAAACGACAGCATGGTGCCCCGGCAGGACGATCATCTGCCGGGACACCATACCGCCGCGGCGCCGCACTCAAGGATTGACAGGCTGCACGACGCCGAGACGGGTCTAGTCAGCCGAGTCCGCGGACTCGGGGGAGTCAGGTAAATCCGGAGACTCTGCCGAGACGGGTGAAGCCGTTGGGGCCGGGGTCGGTGCAGAGACGGGACTCTGAGCGGAAACTGGGCTCGGTGCCGATACGTGAATGGGTGCGGGTGCAGGGGCCGGCTTAGGAGCGGGAGCCGGTGCCTGGGTCCGTGCGGGCGCAGGAGCCTGGGTACGCGTAGGAGCTGGTGCCTGTGTCCGAACCGGCGTGCGCGTCACTGCAGGAGCCGGTGTCTGAGCGGATACCGGGGAGGGGACGCTCGCAGCGCCGGTCGGAGATGACGTACTGACAGCCGTCTGTGTTGACTGCGTGGTCACCGTCGAACGAGCCGATACCGTAGACGTCGCGGTTGTTGAGTTGGTCTGGCTTGGCGAGGCGGTCGTGGTTGCGGAGGCAAACTTTACGATGCCGGAGGGATTTGGGGTGTCATCGCTTCCCGCGACGGCAAAACCCGTCCCCGCGGCAATCCCAAGAACGCCAAGAGTTCCGGTCGCTACCCAGAGTTTGCGCGACATATCTAATCCTTACCTATTTCCGACTATGAAGTAGCCGGTTGAGTTACTTAACTATCAGTAAAAGTGCCGGTTATGACATGAAGAGGAGAGAGTTATGGGAGTTCTCTAATCTAAGAACTAAAAGAGTCGGGTTGTCGCACTTTGCATCAATTTGCGGCAAGTCTGCAAAGAATCGGTAATAGAAGAGTATCGAGGATGAATGGCAAGTGGAAGGCATGCCTGCTCTGTCTTCTTATGGGGCGTACCTATGGAGAGCTGCGACAAACTTTATTGTCGATAGACGTTACTCGCGTAGAACCTTGCTGAATAGGGCTTTTCCCATGTCGGCGCCCGACGTATGTGTCCGTTCCATGTGCACTCGAGTGGGCCTTGTGGGGCCGCGGGACCACGCGCTTGTGAGACACAGTAAGAGGATTCACAAAGTGGTAGTTTCGTTGCAGAAATATTGAAACGACGCGGGTTTCTTAGGCAATTTCCTGTCGAAATATCTGAAAGACCGTGCAAGCGTGCGATTAGATATGACGAAACCTCAGCGGGACCGATAATCTTGGGGCGATAATGTCCATGGGCAATGGATGGCCCAAGCGCCGTATCGTGCCAAAGGAGTCCGCGGTGGTAAAGAAAGAAGACAGCTCTCTCGATGACCTCGAGATCAACGCTGACGTCGTTGTCGGCGAGAACGAGGAGCGCCACTATCGTGCGCTCGTCGTTGAAGACGAGGCTCTCATTCGCCTCGATATTGTTGAAACCCTGACCGATGCTGGAATCGATGTCGTTGGTGAAGCAAGCAATGGCGAAGAGGCCATTGAAAAGGCCAAGGAACTCGAACCGGACGTTGTTGTCATGGACGTGAAGATGCCGGGCATGGACGGGATCACCGCCGCCGAGCAGATTCTCGCCAACCGCACCTGTGCGGTCGTCATGCTGACCGCATTCTCGCAGTCCGAGCTTGTGGAGCGAGCACGCGATGCTGGCGCCATGGCATACGTGGTCAAGCCGTTCACGCCGGCCGACCTGATCCCGGCAGTCGAGATCGCAGTATCCCGCTTCAAGGAGATCGTCTCGCTCGAGAGCGAGGTCGCTAACCTCACCGAGCAGTTCGAGACCCGCAAGCAGGTGGACCGTGCGAAGGGCCTCCTCATGTCGAAGATGGGACTGACGGAACCCGAGGCGTTCCGCTGGATCCAGAAGACGTCCATGGACCGCAGGCTCACCATGAAGGAAGTAGCCGACGCCGTCATCGACCAGGTCGGACGCGCAGACTAAAACAATCCTCGTGCCGCGAGCCGCTTGCGGTATCGTCACGGCGACATGGACAGAGAAGGACCGGGCCCAGCTTGATGCTAGGCCCGGTCCTTTGAATCCGTTATCGTGTTGGCTTGACCGTGGTTGGCTTGTCTGCTTGACGTGTCTGTTGCCGACCTGCCCGCGGTTGGCTTATCTCCTCCTGGCTTGGCTCAACCGCTGACGACGGGGTTCAGCCCCGCGCAGTGATGGGTCGAGCGAGCGATGGTGCCCTGCCTTTAGATCCGGGGCGTGACGAACCGGAGGGTGAGCGAGCCAAAGGCGGTGAGGCGCTCACCTGAGAAGATTTCCACGCGGACCCAAATTGAGCCCTTGGATTTCGACTGGAGGGTGGCGACCGCTCGGACCGAGTCGGCGGTTGCGGGGGAGACATGCGAGACGTGTAGGTCGGTTCCCACGGGGACAAGGTCGGGCGGGCAGTGCCTCATGGCGAGTCCGGAGGCGAGGTGTTCAACGAGGAAACCATTCATTCCGCCGTGCAACAGGCCATATGGCTGCGTGTTTCCTTCGACCGGCATCGTTGCTTCGGCGGAAGTATCGGTCATGGAATGAAAGACGACGCCGAGCTTATCGGCAAGGGGCCCGTGTCCCCGCTTGAGATGATCCATGCGCACCAGGATAACCGGTTACTGAATTTATCTGGACCGCCACGTACTCTAGTCTTGTGAATCAACGACTCCTTCTTCTCGACGGCCACTCCCTCGCGTTCCGTAGCTTCTTCGCACTTCCGAAAGATGCCTTCCGGACCGACCAGGGACAGTACACGAACGGAATTCACGGATTCCTCAACACCCTGCTAAAGCTGTACGCCGATGTTCAGCCCACGCATGTTGCGGTTGCTTTCGATCTGTCGGGAGGGACGTTCCGCACAAAGGAGTACGCGCCCTACAAGGGCGGCCGAGCCGAAACCCCCGAAGAGTTCAAGGGCCAGATCCCGCTGATTCAGGAAGTTCTCGACACGCTCGGGATCGCCTGGATTACGAAAGACCAGTACGAGGCCGACGACATCGTGGCCACGCTTTCGGCCTGGGGTGTTGATGAGGGGATGGATGTGGTGATCTCGTCGGGAGACAAGGACACCTACCAGCTCGTCAACGACAACGTGACCCTGCTGTACCCGATGCCGAGATCGCAGATGTTGGAGATGACACCGGATGTCGTCAAGGAACGCGCAGGTGTCACCCCCGAGCAGTACCCGGACCTTGCAGCCCTGGTGGGCGAGCAAGCCGACAACCTGCCCGGAGTTCCCGGCGTGGGACCGAAAACGGCACAGAAGTGGATCAACCAATACGGGAATCTCGACGGAATCATCGAGCATGCGGACGAGATCGGCGGCAAGGTCGGTCAGAGCCTGCGCGATAACCTTGACCAGGTAAAGCTCAACAGGAAGCTCAACCATCTGCTGAGAGACATGCCTCTCGAGGTGGGCTTCGAGGACCTTGTGCCCAGGGGCGTGAACCGCGAAGCGGTCCACCAGCTCTTCGACCTTCTCGATTTCACCTCGCTCCGCCCGCGAGTCCTGGCAGAGCTACCGCTCGCCGATGGTGACACCGAGCAGGCCGGGGACGCCATGGAGGCGCTCGAGGCCGCGGCGGCAAGCGCCGGCGACATTGATGACTGGCTCAATGAGTTTGGTTCAGAGACCATCGGACTGTTCCTTGAAGGCGCCGGCAGCCCGCACCGCGGTGACATCACCCGGATCTCGCTCGCGCTTGACTCCGGGCAGGCTCTTGTTGCGGACCGCACGGACCTCAGCCCCGAAGACGAGAAAGCTATTGTTGCCTGGATTGAGGACCCCGAGGCTAAGAAGATCATCCACGGCGCGAAGTGGACGTGGCATGCGATCAAGGGGTCGTTCGGTGCAGAGCTTGCCGGTGTTGAGGTGGACACGGAGCTGGCCGCCTACATCCTCCACCCGGACCAGCGCAGCTACGATCTTCCCGACCTCGTGGTCCGCCACATTGGTGTTACTCTGCCCGAGATCGAGGCCGCTGAGCTCGACCTGGGGCTCGGGCTTGGCGGAGCTGGCGTGGAAGGCCCGGCAAGCAGAGCATGGTCGCTGCTTCCGCTTTCGTCCATCCTGCTGGACGAGGTCGAGAAGCGGGGTTCCACGGACCTCCTGCAGGTCATTGAAACGCCCCTCATGACCATCCTGGCGCGTATGGAGGACATTGGAATTGCTTCCGACAAGGCCGTCTTCGACGATCTCTTCAAGGAGTTTGACGGCCGGGTGAACCGCGCCGCCGACTCCGCGTATGCCGCAATTGGCCACGAGGTGAATCTGTCGAGCCCCAAGCAGCTCCAGGGCGTGCTCTTTGACGAGCTCGGCTTACCCCCGACGCGTAAGACCAAATCGGGATACACGACGAACGCGGAGGCCCTCACGGATCTCTACACCCAGCTCGCGTTCCGCGAGGACGACCAGGCTGTTGCCGGGCGTGAGTTCCTGGGCCAGCTCCTCGAGCATCGCGATGCAATCAAGCTGAAGCAGTCCGTTGAAGGACTCGCCAAGTCCGTCCTGGACGATGGGCGGATTCACACCTCCTTCCAGCAGACGGTGGCAGCCACCGGCCGCCTGTCGTCGACCGAACCGAACCTGCAAAACATCCACGCCCGCACAGAGGAGGGCCAGCGGATCCGCGAGGCCTTTATCCCCGGTCCTGGCTACGAGTCGATCATGACCGTGGACTACTCGCAGATCGAGATGAGGCTCATGGCCCACCAGTCGGGCGACGCCGCTCTCATCCAGGCCTTCATTGACGGGGAAGACCTCCACTCGTACGTGGCCGGGCACGTCTACGGTATTGCGCCCGAGGAAGTCAGCCCGACCCAGCGAAACAAGATCAAGGCCATGAGCTACGGGCTAGCCTACGGCCTGTCCGCATTCGGGCTGTCCCGACAGCTCCGCATCGAACGTAGCGAGGCCCAGCAGCTCATGGACGACTACTTCGAACGGTTCGGAGCGGTACGCAACTACCTCGAGTCCGTTGTCGCCCAGGCACGGAAGGACGGTTACACGTCAACGATCTTGGGACGCAGGCGCTACCTGCCCGACCTGACATCCGACAATCGTCAGCGCCGGGATGCTGCGGAGCGGATGGCGCTCAACGCACCAATCCAGGGATCGGCTGCCGACATCATCAAGATCGCCATGCTCGGCGTCGACGAGGCCCTGACGACCGCGAAGCACACCTCGCGCGTTCTCCTCCAGGTCCACGACGAACTTGTCCTGGAGATTGCTCCCGGCGAGGAAGCGGACGTCCGCGCACTCGTTGAGGAGAAGATGGGGGCGGCCGTTGACCTGTCGGTCCCGCTTTCCGTCGGCGTCGGTGTTGGGCCTAACTGGCGGGCCGCCGCGCACTGACAATAAGGGTGCCGGGGAGCATCGCTCCCCGGTCGGGACCCCACGCGCCCCACGTCTCGGCATTGGCCACCGGCCACGCAGGTTCGAGGATGTCGTCGATTGCGAAGCCTGCTCGGACGAGGCCGTTGATGTGATCGGAAAGCGTGTGCGGGAACTCTGCGTAGGACGTGCCTGCACGATCTGATTCGACGTAGGCCTCCCTCTTCCCGTAGGGGCGGATCACCTTGAGGTCATCCGTATAGGGCGAATCGGGGAACACCCACGAGAACGGGTGGGTGACGGAGTAGGCCCACAGGCCGCCGGGGGAGAGGACACGAAAAACTTCCGCGAAGGCAGGGCCGAGGTCAGGGATAAAGCTGAGGGCCCCAAACGACGTGAATACCGTGTCGAAGGACGAATCGCCGAAAGGCATAGCGTCAATGCTGGAGTGGATGAGCGGGAACGCGATCCCGGTCTTCTCGTTGAGTAGCTCCGCGGCCGACAGCATGCCCTTCGAGATGTCTGAAGCGGTGACGTTGTGCCCCTTCGAGGCAAGCCAGCGGGAGCACTGAGCGGCGCCAGCACCGACCTCGAGAATACGTCCCGGCGCTGCTGGGAGAATTTGCAGATCCTCTTCCGTCCAGCCTTCCGGCCCCCACTGAAATCGAACGTCACCGAGCGACGGATGTTCGGCGAGATATTGTTTGGCGTTTGCGGACCACCATTTTTCCGCAACCGATTGCGGATCGGGTACGTCAGCGGACGGTCTGAAGGCGGGTTCCATGGTGATAGTTTCCCACGCGCCAGGGTAACGAGCAGGTGAACGGGTCGTAGCCATTGATCCCCCATGGGTAGTTCTCGTCACAGGTCCGGGGAAAACTGGCTGTTCTCTCTGGCAAATGGGCCAACATCGCGTTATTGTGGTTTCTTGGATGTCCTTCGGGATATCCGCAATAACTGTCCAATCTATTTCTACTGTCCCATCGGAGACTACAACTCAATGACAACTACCACGCCCGAGCAGCCGACCACCCCGCAGGTCGCCGTCAACGATATTGGCTCGAAGGAAGAACTCCTCGCAGCTGTTGACGAGACCATCAAGTACTTCAACGACGGGGACATCGTCGAGGGCACCATTGTCAAGGTGGACCACGACGAGGTCCTTCTCGACATTGGCTACAAGACCGAGGGTGTTATTCCCTCGAAGGAACTGTCGATCAAGCACGACATCGACCCCGATGAGGTCGTCGCCGTAGGAGATCGCGTCGAGGCCTACGTCCTCCAGAAGGAAGACAAGGAAGGCCGCCTTCTCCTCTCGAAGCGCCGCGCACAGCAGGAGCGTGCCTGGGCCAAGATCGAGGAGATCAAGAACACCGACGGTGTCGTCTCCGGCAACGTCATCGAGGTCGTCAAGGGTGGCCTCATCGTCGACATCGGCCTGCGCGGATTCCTTCCCGCATCGCTCGTCGAGATGCGTCGCGTTCGCGACCTGCAGCCCTACATCGGCCGCGACATCGATGCGAAGATCATCGAGCTCGACAAGAACCGTAACAACGTCGTTCTTTCCCGCCGCGCATTCCTCGAGCAGAACCAGTCCGAGACCCGCAGCCACTTCCTCAACACGCTCCAGAAGGGCCAGATTCGCGAGGGCGTAGTCTCCTCCATCGTGAACTTCGGTGCCTTCGTGGACCTCGGTGGCGTTGACGGTCTCGTCCACGTTTCCGAGCTCTCCTGGAAGCACATCGACCACCCGAACGAGGTCGTCGAGGTTGGCACCCCTGTCACCGTCGAGGTTCTCGAGGTCGACATGGCCCGCGAGCGTGTCTCCCTGTCGCTCAAGGCGACGCAGGAGGACCCGTGGCAGGTCTTCGCACGTACCCACGCCATCGGCCAGGTCGTGCCCGGCAAGGTCACCAAGCTCGTTCCCTTCGGTGCGTTCGTCCGCGTCGAGGACGGCATCGAGGGCCTCGTCCACATCTCCGAGCTCGCACAGCGCCACATCGAGCAGCCCGAGCAGATCGCAAAGGTTGGCGACGAGCTGTTCGTCAAGGTCATTGACATCGACCTTGAGCGCCGCCGCATTTCCCTGTCGCTCAAGCAGGCCAATGAGGGCGTCGACCCGGAGTCCGCGGACTTCGATGCATCGCTCTACGGCATGGCTTCCGAGTACGACGAGAACGGCAACTACAAGTACCCCGAGGGTTACGACCCGGAGTCGGGCGAATGGCTCGAGGGCTTCGAGGCCGAGCGCGAGCAGTGGGAGGCCGAGTACAACGCGGCTTACGCACTGTGGCTTGCCCACAAGGAGCAGGTTGCTCACCAGGCCGAGGTCGAGGAGCAGGCTGCAGAGGCCGCTCCGGCACCGGCACGCGAGCAGGCTCCGGCCAGCTACTCCTCGGGTACCGAGTCGACCGGCACCCTGGCATCGGATGAGGCTCTCGCAGCTCTGCGTGAGAAGCTCACCGGCCACTGATCGCACCTGATCTAACCGCGAAGGGGACCGCTACGGCGGTCCCCTTCCGCATGTTTGAGGGGTGATCAGACCCTGTTCACGACCGTTTCTCTTAACCGCGACACAGCGGCAAGTAGGTGCCGAGGGGAGTGCAAGGGGCCCAGCAATCGAGGGCGTCAAGCACGACGAGAACCGCTCTGATGAGATGAGTGTAAAGCCTGCACAGGGGCCTTTGTCTCACGCAGCCGAATGAGGCTTGCTTAGGCTTACCTAATTACCGACAATGAGCGTAATGAGTTTCGAGATACCTACCAGAGTGAAAGTCCCGCGCGAGCTGCGCGCACGCGATCTGAGCGTGAGGGATGCCAAGAGGCTCCCGGGTGGTTTCGTCCGCGTAACGCTGGGCGGCGATGAGCTTGAGGGCTTCGAGTCGACCGGACCAAGCGATCACTGCAAGCTGTTCGTTCCCGCGGCGGATGGCGAGATGACGGGGCGGCACTACACGCCCCTGCACGTCGGCGGAGGCGAGATTGCCTTCGACATCGTGGTGCACGGCGACGGCCCCGTGAGCGCGTGGGCTGATTCCTTGCCGGTTGGATCACCCGTCCGCGTGGGTGGCCCGCGTTCCAGCCTTGAGTTCCCGGTAGGAGCATCTCGGCTTGTTCTTATTGGCGATGCATCGGCATTCCCGCCGATCAGGCGCTGGCTGGCGGCACGGCCTCAGACACTTCCCACGACTCTTATCCTGCACGGTGAAGGCATCGAATACTTCGAGGATCTGGACGGGGTGGATGTTGTTCGGACGCCATTCGATCCCTCCGGCGACGGGATCGTCAAGGCGCTCAGCGAGCTCGAGCTCGACGGCGGCACCTACGTGTGGGCCGCGGGCGAGGCCGGCACGCTTATCGCTGCCCGCAGGTGGCTCCGCAACGAATCGCCCGTGGCACGGGAAGCTGTGAAGGTCGACGGGTACTGGAAGCAGGGACTGGCGGACCGCGATCACCACGCTCCCATCGATCCGAACGATGCAGAATGATCCTCATCACGGGCTTTGGGCCCTTCGGTGAGAAAGGATCGGTCGCACACCGAGAGAACCCCAGCGAGGCGTTAGCGAACGCAGCGGGGGAGAAGCTCGGTGCCCGCACGGAGATCCTGCCCGTCCGCTTCGATATTGGTGAGAAAGTACCAGAGCTTGTTTCCGGTGCTGACCTGGTGCTTTCCATCGGGGTTGCCGGCGGTCGCACCGTTCCGCGCCTCGAGAAGCTTGGAGTGAACTGGCAAGAGGCACGGACCGCAGACGTCACCGGGTCGACGCCGACCGGTCAGAAGATCTTCGATGGTGGTCCCGACTTTTTAGCCTCCGGATGGGACCTCGATAGGATTGCTTCGGAGTGCGGCATAGAAATTTCCCTCAGTGCTGGGACGTACGTGTGCAATACGCTCTCGTATTCCCTGTATCGTCATCACGGGAACTCGTGTTTTCTCCACATCCCACCCGCTGAGCATCTCGCGCTCGAGGAGGGCGTGGAACTTGTCGAAAGGATCGTGGAATGCTGTATGTCGGCCTAACTGGCGGTATCGCATCCGGTAAGTCTCTTGTCTCCGCCCGGATGGCGGAGGCGGGCATGAAGGTGATGGATGCGGATGAGATCTCCCGGGATCTGACCGCGGAAGGCGGCGCTGCAGTACCGGCGATCGGGAACACGTTCCAGGGCATGGTACAGAACGGAATTCTCGATCGGCAGAAGCTCGCCAACATGGTTTTTAGCGATCCGGAGCGGCTCGGCGAGCTCAACGCCATCATTCACCCGATGGTGCGGGACCGCATGGCGGAAATGTTCCGCGAGTACGTGTCGGCGGACCCTCGTGCCATCGTGATTGAGGACTCGCCCCTTCTCATTGAGACCGGCAGGGCCTACGTTCCGCAGTTCCTCATCGTCATTACCTCTCCCGATAATCTTCGTATTGAGCGTCTCGTGCGCGATCGGGGCATGACGGAGCAGCATGCTCAGGCGCGGATCAACACGCAGCTGGAGGATGAAGAGCGCCTGCCGTTCGCCGACGCGGTCATCGAGAACACGGGAACGGTCGAAGAACTTGAAGCGCAGGTCGACAAGATCATTGCTCGCCTCCGCGAGTTTGAAGAGAACGTCGTCACCGAGACTGTTCCCGAGGCGAAGGGTCGCCACGTCATGAACGGGGAGAGGCTTCTGGGCAAGTTGGCACACACTGGCACGGAAGCCCGCGTGGACGGCATGGATGTCGTTGTTCCGGCAGAGACCGAGGAGATGATTCTTCGCCACGTCTGCTGCGTTCCCGACGGCGATGGCTGGGTGCGACCCGACGCCGAAGCGCTCGTGCAGGTCCGCCTGGAGGAAACACGCTAGGACACTGCCCGCGCAGGGTACTAGCCTAGGACTCATGCGTCCTGTCACCGATCTCGTTCGTGCCGAAGCACCCTTCGATGTAGTTTCCGAGTTCACTCCGTCAGGCGATCAGCCAACCGCGATCGCCGACCTGACGGAGCGTATCAACGCGGGCGAGAAGGACATCGTCCTTCTCGGTGCCACCGGTACCGGTAAGTCGGCTACGACGGCCTGGCTCATCGAACAGATTCAGCGACCCACGCTCATCCTTGAGCCCAATAAGACGTTGGCGGCTCAGATGGCGTCGGAGTTCCGGGAGCTCCTCCCGAACAACGCGGTCGAGTACTTCGTCTCGTACTACGACTACTACCAGCCGGAAGCCTACGTTCCGCAGACAGACACCTTCATCGAGAAAGACTCGTCGATCAATGACGAGGTCGAGCGGCTCCGCCACTCGGCAACGAACTCCCTGCTGACCCGCCGGGACACGGTTGTCGTCGCTTCCGTTTCCTGCATCTACGGCCTCGGTACCCCCCAGGAATATGTGGACCGGATGGTGCGCCTCGAGGTGGGCCAAGAGATCGACCGGGACGAGCTACTGCGCCAGTTCGTGCAGATGCAGTACGTGCGTAACGATATTGCCTTCACTCGCGGCACGTTCCGCGTCCGGGGCGACACGATCGAGATTATTCCCGTGTACGAGGAACTCGCGATCCGGATCGAGATGTTCGGCGACGAAATCGACGAACTCTCCTACCTGCACCCGCTCACCGGGAGCGTGCTGAAACAAACCGATCACGCGCACCTGTTCCCGGCCTCCCACTACGTGGCGGGGCCCGAACGCATGCAGAAGGCGATCCAATCCATCGAGGAGGAGCTCGATGCTCGCGTTGAGGAGCTCGAGTCCCAGAACAAGCTCCTCGAAGCACAACGGCTCTCCATGAGAACCACCTACGACCTCGAGATGATGCGGAACGTCGGATCCTGCTCCGGCATTGAGAACTACTCCCGCCACATTGACGGCCGCGGACCGGGCACGGCCCCCCACACCCTTCTCGACTATTTCCCATCGGATTTCGTTCTCGTCATTGACGAGTCCCACGTGACCGTTCCCCAGATCGGCGCCATGTACGAGGGCGACATGTCCCGTAAGAGAACCCTCGTGGAGCATGGCTTCCGGCTGCCCTCGGCCATGGACAACCGGCCGCTCAAGTGGGCCGAGTTCCTCGAACGCATTGGCCAGACCGTCTACCTGTCGGCAACCCCCGGCAAGTACGAGATGGGGCAGTCGGATGGCGTTGTCGAACAGATCATTCGCCCCACCGGTCTGGTTGACCCCGAGATTGTCGTCAAGCCCGTCGAGGGCCAGATCGATGATCTTCTTGGCGAGGTGAAGGCCCGGGTGGCTCGAGACGAACGTGTTCTTGTCACGACGCTCACGAAGAAGATGGCGGAGGACCTCACCGACTACCTTGCCGAGAGAGGCGTCAAGGTGGAATACCTCCACTCCGACGTCGACACGCTCCGGCGCGTTGAGCTGCTCCGCGAACTCCGGCTCGGCCTGTTTGACGTGCTCGTCGGCATTAACCTGCTCCGGGAGGGACTCGACCTGCCAGAAGTCTCCCTCGTGGCAATTCTCGACGCTGACAAGCAGGGATTCCTCCGTTCCACGACCTCTCTCATTCAGACCATTGGCCGTGCCGCCCGTAACGTCTCCGGCCAGGTCCACATGTATGCGGACACGATCACGCCCAACATGCGTGAAGCAATTGACGAAACGAACAGGCGCCGCGAAAAGCAGATCGCCTACAACAAGGAACGCGGGATCGACCCGCAGCCGCTCCGCAAGAAGATTGCCGACGTCACCGACATGTTGGCCCGCGAGGAAATCGACACCGCGGAGCTCCTTGAAGGTGGCTATCGCAAGGCGACACCGGTTCCCCAGACCCGTGAGGAAATGGCAGGTAAAGCTACGGGCGACCTGCGCGGCCTGATCGCGGAACTCGACGAGCAGATGAAGCAGGCGGCCGAGGACCTCCGCTTCGAGCTCGCGGCGCGCCTGCGCGACGAGATCCAGGACCTCAAGAAGGAACTGCGGCAGATGGAGTCGGCAACGTCCTAGACGCCGCCCAACGCAGGAGAGTCTTTCATCGCGCAGGGCACGACGCGGTACTAGAGGAACAGTTCGGCCTCCTTCGGCTGGTCTCCACCGACTGTGGCTGGCTGAAGTCGAATTCTCTCGCTAGCCGCGTCCGTTGCACGTTTTTCTACTGCGATGTCCGTTTCTGCTGTGCGACGGTAGCGGTGCGTCCCCAGTTGGGGACGTCGCGAACCTCATAGTGACGTGCCGGGGTCTTGGGTGTCCAGATTGATTCGATTCGCGTATTGTTGCCTGTGAAGCTAGCGAAGGGGAGTATTCCCGCACAACAGTGAGCCGCCATCACGGTGCCCAAGGCACTCGGTTCACGACCGGACATCCGGTGGGAAGAGACCTTCGGTTCAACAACCCGGAGGTATGTTTTGCTGGCATCCCAGCTACCCACCCATGTCATGCTGACGCAGGCAGCGTCCACCCCGGAACAGATGCACGTCGATCTGTGGGAATGGTTCGCACTCGGCGGTATCGCCCTCGTCCTGATCCTCGTTGACCTGTTCGGACACGTCCGCAAGGCCCACGAACCCACAATCAAGGAAGCGGCCATCTGGTCCGCCTTCTACGTTGCTATTGCCCTCCTGTTCGGACTCGTTATCCTCTGGCAGCACGGCGGCACTCTCGCAGGTGAATACTACGGCGGTTACGCCGTTGAAAAGGCCCTGTCGGTCGACAACATATTTGTCTTTATCATCGTCATTGCCTCGTTCAAGGTACCCAGGCTCTACCAGCAGAAGGTCCTTCTCTACGGCATTGTTATGGCGCTCCTTATGCGCCTCGTCTTCATCCTTCTCGGTAAGGCCCTCATCGACCAGTTCGTGTGGATGTTCTTCATCTTCGGTGCATTCCTTCTCTACACCGCGATCGGCCAGGTCCGTCAGGGTGTCGATGATCCCGATGACAAACAGGATGAGATCGAGAACTACAAGCCCAACCGCATCGTCCGCTTTGCTGAGAAGACCTTCCGCGTCACCGAAGGCTTCGTGGGCCAGCGCCTCGTCGTGCGCCGCGAAGGCAAGTCGTGGATCACCCCGCTGTTCCTGTGCATCGTTGCTATCGGCACCGTTGACCTCGTCTTCGCACTCGACTCCATCCCGGCCATCTACGGCTTGACGGACGAGCCCTACATTGTATTCGCGGCAAACGTCTTCGCACTGCTTGGACTTCGCCAGCTCTTCTTCCTCGTTGATGGTCTTCTCGAGAAGCTCATCTACCTCCACTACGGCCTCGCCGTTATCCTCGGCTTCATTGCCGTCAAGCTCATCATCCACGCCTTCCACGGCTACGACATGCTCCTCGGTATTCCTGAGCCCGGCATCGGCGTTTCCCTCGGTGTCATCATCGGCGTCATCTTCATTACCGTCATCGCCTCAATCTGGGGCAATAAGAAGCGGGAAGCTCAGAAGGCTGACGAGGCGAAGACGAACCCCGTTGCGGCAACCGACAGCCAGGCTCCGAACGCACAGAATTCAGACCAAGCATCGCACGCCGGTGAGCCAAACTCGCTTAACACCGAGACCGACAACGGCCGCGGACCGCACGAAGTTTAGGAACTAACTCCTGGAGTGGACTGACAAAA
The DNA here is from genome assembly GCF_052087705.1 of Flaviflexus sp. Classification (NCBI taxonomy): domain Bacteria; kingdom Bacillati; phylum Actinomycetota; class Actinomycetes; order Actinomycetales; family Actinomycetaceae; genus Flaviflexus; species Flaviflexus sp. The sequence continues at coordinate 39,036 of NZ_JBQCYC010000019.1, forward strand.
ATGCACTCCACGCGGTGACGTTCAAAGATCCAAAAACAGTTGAGCCTCGAGGGACATCCTCGAGGCTCAACTGTTTATGGGGACTTGCTAGTGAGGGTCGTGCCACGTCGGCCGGACTAAGCAACGGCAACCAAACGGGTCCGGGCCTTCGGGCACACTACGGCTACCGGAAGTTGGCCAGTGCCTATGAGACGGCGTATTTGCGGGTGAAGTTTGAGACGATGCGGTGGACGTCGCCGACGGGTGCCTTGGAGGTCTCGGCGATCAGCGAATCAGCCTCTTCCGGTTTGAAGTACCCGGCATTCTTGTAAATCCTGATCCGCTGGGCGATACCCGGGGCGTCGAGTTCCGGGTGGAACTGGGTGCCGTAGAGATTCTCCTTGATGCGGAACATTTGGACGGGGCAGGTATCGGAGCTGGCGAGAAGAATGGCGTGGTCGGGGAGTACCCGGCACGCTTCCTTATGTCCCACGTAGGCAGGGAAGGAGTCGGGCAGGCCGTCGAGAAGGGGATCATTGCGACCTGCCGTTGTCAGATTGATGGTGACGGCACCGACCGCTTCCGAATACGTGGAGTCGATGACTGCTCCCTGGTGGGAGAGGAGGGTGCCAACTCCGTAGCAGGCTCCGAGGAACGGGAAGTCGCGCTCGACAATGATGTCGAGCAAGTCGGAGATTTCCTTCTCCACTCGGCGCTGCGTATCGGACTTGTGTTCGGTTGGGATGGAGCCGGTGAAAGGGCTGCCGCCGACGATAACGCCCGAATAGTCATCGAGGTCGAGACTGGGCAGGGGAGCGGACTCGAGACGGATCCGCTGGAGCTCGTGCTCTTCGAGCTGACCGAACCGCAGGAGCTGCTCGTATTCGGCGTCGGCGGTCTCATCCTCGGGACGGGTCGCAATGAGTAGGAAGGGCTTCATAGTGGAAACGATAGCGCCCCTACCGGGCTACGTCCGACTCTTCACGCCCGAGCCTTGACGCAATAACCGCACACACGAGTAGCTGGATCTGGTGGAAGATAATGACCGGCACGGCAATCGGCCCGATCAAAGCGGCCGGGAAGATCGCCTGCGCCATGGGCAATCCCGTGGCGAGAGACTTCTTGGAACCGCACATGAGGACGGCAATTTGGCCGGGTCTGCCCACCTTGAGCCAAGCCGATGCATACCAGGTGAGCGCCAGAATAATGGCGAGAAGCACACCGGAAACGGCGATCAGAACAACGATCTGTAGGGGCGTGACACCATCCCACGTGTTGGCAGCGGTCGAGTCGAGAACGGCTCCGAGAACAATGACAACCACCGTGCCCTGGTCGTAGACCTTCAGTTGCTTCGGGTATTTGCGAATGCGGTCGCCCAGCTTGATCTGGAGAATCTGGCCAATGAAAAACGGCAGTAGCAGTTGGGTGAGGACGCTCGAAATCGATCCGGCCGAGGCACCCTCAATGTTCATGAAGATCAGAACGTAGAGGGGAGTGAGAAACATGCCAATGACGTTCGAGAACGTTGCCGCGCATACCGCGGCCGCCGTGTCACCTTTGGCGATCGACGTGAAGGTCACCGACGACTGGATGGTGGAGGGCAGGAAGGCCAGATAGAGGAAACCGTTCGCGAAGCCTTCACCAAGGACCGGGGTCAGCAACGGATGGATGGCGAGACCAATAAGGGGGAAAACGATGTAAGTGGAGGCAAAAATGAGCCCCTGGACCTTGACGTTCGTCAGCCCGGCCAGCACCTCGGAGGTTCGCAGGCGCAAGCCGTAGAGGAAGAACAGGATGGCGACAAGGACATCTCCGGCCCACGAGATCCCGGTGCGAACACCGTCGGGGGCGGGCCAGAGAAGACCTAGCGCGAATGCAAGAAGGATCCCAACAATGAAGGGATCAATGCGTTTCACGCCCACGGACCGTAAACGACGGTCCACTCCTTGATGTCGAGTTCGAGGACGATTCCGGACTTCATGAACGGATCGCCGCCAAGAAGATCGATCGCCTGCTGCTCGGAGTCAGCTGAAAGGATGAGAAGGGCACCGTCGCCGCGCGGACCGCTGGCAAGTAGCTTTCCATCGTCGAACAGAGTCTTGAGGTACTCGCGGTGCAGGGGGCGAACATCGTGGATGTCATCGCGCTCGGGGTCGTATGTGTATGTCGCTGCGAAAATCACCAGCGCCGTCCTTCCCATTCGGTCAGCTTCGGGCGTTCATCGCCCAAAGTCGTGGAGTCCCCGTGGCCGGGGTGGATGATCGTATCGTTGTCGAAGCGTTCGAACAGGCGATCGCGAACATCGTTGAAGAGCAGGAAGAAAGCCTGCTCTGACGGAGTTTTACCAACCCCGCCTGGGAACAGGGAGTCGCCGGTCAGGATGTGAGACCCCTCAACGACAATCGCAAGGCCGGCGGGAGTGTGGCCGCGCAGAACAATGAACTCGAGCTCAAGATCACCGAAGGACCGAACCTCGCCGTGCTTGAGGGAATCCGTTGCCTCAACCGGTAGGGCTACGCCCGTTTCCTTGGTCGCGAGAATCTCGGCTTCCGGGAACACGTGGTGAACCGTTTCGAGAGCGCCAATGTGGTCGTGATGCTCGTGGGTCGTGATAATGGCGTGAACGGTCTTGCCGGCGGCAAGCTCAGCCACCCGCTGCGGCTCGGCGGCAGCATCGACAATCACCGCATCGCCAAGGTTGTTCTCGATGAGGTAGACGTTGTTGTCCATGCTCCCCACCGACATCTTCACGATCCTTGTGTCGTCGAGGTCAATTGTTACGGGAGGGAGGCCGGCACCGGTGTGATAGGTCATACTCATGCCCTCTACACTACCGACCCCGCCGGGTTTACGGCTACCGAGCAACGGATTGCTACGAACGTAAGCATTCCGGCTACGGCGGTATAGGGGAGTCCCATGTGCCGCGTCACGCAGTGTGTTGAGGGGTACATTTGTTCGAAAGTCTCGTGGAACAGTTACAATGTCCGAGTGACTGAACATATCGTTGTCAGCGGTGCCCGTGAGCATAACCTTCAGAACGTCGACCTCGAGATCCCACGTGATCAGCTTGTGGTCTTCACCGGCCTATCCGGTTCCGGGAAGTCATCCCTAGCTTTTGACACGATCTTCGCCGAGGGTCAGCGACGCTACGTCGAGTCCCTGTCTTCGTACGCGAGGCAGTTCCTGGGACGGATGGATAAGCCCTCCGTCGACTACATTGGGGGACTGTCGCCCGCGGTCGCGATCGACCAGAAGTCGACAAGCCGCAACCCGCGTTCAACCGTTGGAACAATTACCGAGGTATACGACTACCTGAGGTTGCTGTACGCCCGTGCCGGTATCCAGCACTGCCCGGAGTGCGGTGAAGAGATCAGCTCGCAGTCTGCGGAGCAGATCGTCAACCACGTCATGGAGCTTCCCGAGGGAACACGATTCCAGGTTCTCGCTCCCGTGATCCGCGGACGCAAGGGCGAATACGGCGAACTGTTCTCCGATCTTCAGCAGCAGGGTTTCTCCCGCGCCAAGGTCGACTCCGAAATGGTTCGGCTCGACAACCCACCGACGCTCGACAAGAAGCTCCGTCACGACATTGACGTCGTCGTTGACCGCCTCGTCCGGAAGGACTCGACCCGCCGGCTCACCGACTCGATCGAGACCGCGCTGCGCCTGACCGATGGTCTGGTTGTCATCGAACGTGTGGACGTCGATGAAGACGATCCGCAGCGGTTCCGAAAGTACTCGGAGAAGCGCGCCTGCCCGAACGATCACGTGCTGACCCTCGAGGAAATTGAGCCCCGCACGTTCTCGTTCAACGCACCCTACGGCGCCTGCCCCGAGTGTTCGGGTATCGGCACCAAGCTAGAGGTGGATCCCGCGCTCGTTGTTCCCGACGAGTCAATCTCACTACGCGATGGTGCTGTCCTGCCCTGGGCTAGCAACAAGACCTACTTCACGAGGCAACTGACCGCACTCGGCAAGGAGATTGGTTTCTCCGTCGACACCCCGTGGGGTGAACTTTCCAAGGAAGTCCGCGACACGATCGTGTACGGCAAGGACTACAAGATCAAGGTCAAGTACAAGAACCGCTGGGGCCGTGAACGCACGTACGCAACCGGTTTCGAAGGTGTTCTCGACTTCGTCAAAAGGAAGCGGGAAGAGACCGAGTCCGAATGGTCGAAGGAACGTTACGAATCCTTCATGAGGGAGATCCCCTGCCAGGAGTGTCACGGCGCCCGCCTCAAGCCCGAGGTTCTCGCCGTCACCATCGGCGGCCTCTCCATCGCAGAGCTCTGCGATCTGTCGGTCGCCGAAGCATCCCTGTTCCTCAATAAGCTGGAACTCACGCCCAAGCAGCGGGCCGTGGCCGATGCTGTTCTCAAGGAAACCCAGTTCCGGCTCGGCTTCCTCGTCGACGTTGGCCTCACCTATCTCACGCTGTCCCGCGGGGCCGCCGGGCTGTCCGGCGGTGAAGCTCAGCGCATTCGACTCGCCACCCAGATCGGTTCTGCCCTGGTTGGCGTTCTGTACGTTTTGGATGAACCGTCGATTGGTCTGCACCAACGCGACAACGCGCGCCTCATTCAGACCCTTGAGAAGCTCCGCGATCTCGGCAACACCCTGATCGTTGTCGAACACGACGAAGACACGATTAAGTCCGCCGACTATATCGTTGACATTGGCCCTGGCGCGGGCGAGCGCGGGGGAGAAATCGTCTACGCAGGTGACTACAACGGACTTCTGGTGGAAAACTCGTCGATCACCGGTGCCTATCTTGCTGGACGCAGGTCTATCCCGCTTCCAACGGAACGCCGCAAAGTCGACAAGAAGAACCAGATCACGGTGAAGGGCGGCAAGGAAAACAACCTGAAGAACGTCACGGTTTCTTTCCCACGCTCCTGCTTCGTGGCCGTCACCGGTGTTTCCGGTTCCGGCAAGTCCACGCTCGTGAACTCGATTCTCTACAACTCCCTTGCCAACCAGCTGAACCGCGCACGAATTGTTCCCGGTCGTCACACGTCCGTGACGGGCCTCGACGGTCTTGACAAGGTCATCCACGTCGATCAGTCTCCGATTGGTCGTACCCCGCGCTCAAACCCAGCCACCTACACAGGTGTGTGGGACCGGGTGCGCAAGCTCTTTGCTGAGGTTCCCGAATCAAAGGTCCGCGGCTACGGCCCCGGCAGGTTCTCCTTCAACGTCAAGGGCGGTCGCTGTGAATCGTGCAAGGGTGACGGCACGATCAAGATCGAAATGAGCTTCCTGCCCGACGTGTACGTGCCCTGCGAAGTGTGCGACGGCAAGCGCTACAACCGCGACACCCTCGAGGTGAAGTACAAGGGCAAGTCCGTTGCCGATGTCCTTGAGATGACGATCTCGGAGGCCCTCGAGTTCTTCGGCCCCGTCTCCGGCATCACCCGGCACCTTTCTACCCTCGACTCCGTTGGTCTTGGCTATGTTCGACTTGGTCAGTCGGCCACCACCCTGTCCGGTGGCGAGGCCCAGCGCGTGAAGCTCGCCTCCGAGCTGCAACGTCGGAGCAACGGCCGTTCCGTCTACGTGCTTGACGAGCCAACAACCGGCCTGCACTTCGAAGATGTGTCGAAGCTCCTCAAGGTCCTCCAGGGCCTTACCGACAAGGGCAACACCGTGATCGTGATCGAACACAACCTGGACGTTATTAAATCCGCGGACTGGGTGATCGACATGGGACCCGAGGGTGGTGCCGGCGGCGGACAGGTTATCGCCCAGGGTACCCCCGAGGACATTGCGAAGGTGAAGAATTCTTACACCGGACAATTCCTTGCCCCGCTCCTAGGGTAGGTATATGGCTGACCCGTCCGTTTACCGTCCAAAGACCTCCGATATTCCCACCGATCCGGGGGTCTATCGGTTCATCGACGAGGACGACCGCGTTATTTATGTTGGTAAGGCAAAGAACCTGCGGCAACGGCTCGTCAACTACTTCCAGGACCTCGCGCTCCTACACCCGCGCACCAGGCAAATGGTCACCACTGCCGGACGGGTCGAATGGGTGGTGCTGAAGACCGAGGTTGAGGCGCTCACCCTCGAATACTCGTGGATCAAGGAATTCGACCCCCGGTTCAACGTCATGTACCGGGACGACAAGTCGTACCCGTACCTGGCGGTCACGATGTCCGAGTCGATTCCGCGAGCAGGTATCACCCGCAATTCTCATAAGAAAGGTAACCGCTACTTTGGGCCCTACACGCAGGTGTGGGCGATCCGGCACACCCTTGACTCACTTCTCCACACGTTCCCGGTACGAACCTGCTCACCGGGCGTTCTGAAACAAGCTCAACGCTCGGGGCGTCCCTGTCTGCTCGGCTACATCGATAAGTGTTCCGCACCGTGTGTGGGTCGGATCTCCGAAGAAGACCACAGGGAGCTTGCTCTCGAGCTGTGCAACTTCCTTGATGGTGACACCGGGCGTCACATTCGTTCCCGCGAACGCGACATGAAGAAGGCTGCTACCGAACTCGACTTCGAAAGGGCAGCGCGGCTCCGTGATGATGTCGAGGCACTCAAGCGCGTTGTCGAACAGAACGCGGTGGTACTCCCGGACCGAACCGATGTTGATGTCTTTGGTCTTGTCTCCGACGAACTCGAAGCAAGCGTTCAGGTGTTCCACGTGCGCGGGGGCCGCGTGCGCGGCCAGCGTGGCTGGGTGACCGAACGTGTTGAGAACTTGGACGATGCTGGGCTGGTTACCGCCCTGTTGCTTCAGGTCTATGGCGAGCAGGGCGAGAACCGCCTCCTGAAGCCGAGTCGTGAGATGCCGGAGGGGCAGGCACGGTCCGTTGACGACCGCACCCACACCCCGACAATGGCAATCCCGAGAGAAATTATCGTGCCGGTCATGCCGGACGATCCCGATGCGATCCTCGCCTGGCTGGAAGAACGCCGCGGAGCCCGCATCAACCTGCACGTGGCACAGCGCGGCGACAAGGCACGGCTCGCAGAAACAGTGCACGAGAATGCCACCCAGGCACTTGCTCGCGCCAAGGTGAAGCGCTCCGGCGACCTCACGCAACGTGCGAAGGCACTGGAAGATCTTCGGGATGTTCTCGGGCTTTCGGCCGCACCGCTCCGTATCGAGTGTTTCGACGTGTCCCACACGCAGGGCACCCACCAGGTGGCGTCCATGGTCGTCTTTGAGGACGGCATGCCCCGCAAGGCCGACTACCGCCACTACATCATTCGTGGCGAGAACGGCGAGGGCGCACGTGACGATACGGCGGCCATGGACGAGGTGCTTCGCAGGCGCCTTGCCAAGGTGAAGGAAGGCTCGCGTGATGTCGACGAAGAAGTAGCCGTATCGGGTGCCGTTGATCCGGACACCGGCAGGGTCAAAAAGTTTGCGTACCGCCCGAACCTCATCGTCGTTGATGGTGGCCTCCCGCAGGTTAATGCAGCCCAGCGTGTTGTTGATGAGCTGGGTGTCGATGTTGAAGTTGTTGGCCTAGCGAAGCGCCTCGAGGAAGTCTGGATCCCAGGGGATGACTTCCCGGTCATCTTCCCTCGTTCCTCAGCGGCCCTCCACCTGCTCCAGCATGTGCGCGATGAATCCCACCGCTTCGCCATCTCCCACCACCGGAAGCGGCGTTCGAAGGCCATGACACGCTCTGCTCTCGATGCTATTCCGGGACTTGGCCCTGCCCGCCAAAAAGACCTGCTCGACAAATTTGGGAGCGTCGCCAAGATCAAGCAGGCTAGCCCCGAAGAGCTTGCCGCCGCCCCCGGAATTGGGCCCGCCTTCGCACAGAAGATCCACGATCATTTCCATCCGGAGCCTGACGGGAGCAGTTAAATTGAGGGCAATGACGACAAAGGGTGTCGCCATGTCATGTTTTCCCGCAGTGGCGTATACACGGCAAAGTGCCGACATCTCTAGAATAGGCGGGTTCAGATGAATGGTCCCACCGTCAACCGGGAAGAAGAGATCCTCGAGTCTCTCCCAGCCCTGTTCTTCTTCCTTTCCATTAGCACAACGCGGACAGAGCTTCTCGACGGATATTTCGTGGATCCCGAGGAACTTTTGCGCAGCCCGGATCAGTCAGTCATCGACCGCCTCACTAGTGCTGTGGTGGACCGTGGCGTGCCTACCCTTCTTGGGCCGCGAGAGGACGTGCTCCTTCATCTCGGTCGCACGGCAACAGAATTGAGCTTCGGTGTTCTCACGCCCCTTAATCGTCCGGGTTACCGGCTTAGCAGATTCGCTGAGTGCTTCCGCCCCCTTGCCCGGATCGTCGCGGCTTCACCGGATTTCACTTGGTGGTGGGAAGGTGCACAAACCCACCGGGTAACCGCAAAGGACATCGGCATCTCCCACCGTGAGGACCTGACTGAACAGAGCCACTGGTCGAATCAGCCGCGAAGTGCGCAGACTATCCAGACAACACCGGGTCCTATTGAGAGTCTGGAGAGTACGATGGCGGTCTGCTTCGACAACGACACGGCTTTCGCAGGTGATAATCGGACGCTACCGCTCGCCAAGAATGACCCCTGCGGGCAGGGCCTGCGGATAACGAACCCATCCGATTGGCAAGACCTTCTGAGCGTAGCGCATACTGTTGTTACCGATGATGGGCGGCTTCACTACTGGTCAGATATGCTGGGCACCCAACGAAAGTGGGTCACGCCTGATTGGCAGAGGATTTC
>NZ_JBQCYC010000020.1:0-1273 GCF_052087705.1 Flaviflexus sp.
GACCGACAGTCCCAATCAACACCCGCCAATCAGAACCTGTCAACAAGGTAACGGGGGTTAGGCGATTTCGACGGGCATGCCGCTCTTGAGAGATTCGGTCGCGGCGTCCGCTATGCGCTGGGCGCGCAGACCATCGGCGAGACCAGCGGAGGGCTCGCGGCCCTCCTCGAGGGCAGAAACGAACTCGTCGAGAGCGAGCGGGAAGGTGTGTTCGATTCTCTCGAACCAGCCCGCATCCATGCCGTCTTCGCGGATCTGGCCCATGCCGTAGCGGCGGGTCCAACCGGTCTGCTGTCTCTTTGCCTCCATCATCTCCGCCGTGCCCGAGACTTCGATGCGCTCGTCGTAGCCATAGGGTGTGCGGCGCTGAGCATCGATTTGGCACAGCGCACCGTTCGAGAGCTTGAGAATTGCGATTGAGGTGTCGACATCTCCGACCTCGGCAACCTGCGGGTCGGCCATTGCCGACCCCTGCGCGAAGACCGAGACGGGCTCGAGGCCCGTGATCCAGCAAAGCAAGTCAAAGAAGTGAATGACCTGGTCCCTCATCTGACCACCCGAGACCTCCAGGTAGGAGATCGGGGGAAGGGACGGGCCCCGGGTCGACATCTGGACCATCTCAACCTCGCCCAGCTCGCCAGCAGCAACCGCTTCCTTGATTGCTGCGTAGGCAGGGTCGAAGCGTCGGCAGAAGTCGATCATGACGGGAACACCGGCCTCGCCTGCGACCTTTGCGGCGCGCTCTGCAACCTCGTAGGACAGGTCGATCGGCTTCTCGCAGAACACAGCCTTGCCCGCCTGCGCCGCCTGCTCAATAAGGTCGGCATGGGTGTTCGTTGAGGTGGCGATCAGAACAGCATCGACATGGGGATCCCCAAGAATATCCTCAAGGCTCCGGGAAGCAGCTCCGTGCTTTATCGCCAGTTCCTCTGCCCTGGCGGTATCCACGTCATAAACGGATGTGAACCGGACGCGGGGATTGGTTGCCAGGCTACTGGCGTGGACCTGACCGATAAAGCCTGCTCCGAGCAGGGCAATGTTCTGCATGGGTTCTCCTAGGAATCGGGGCCGTGACGCGACAGTGCGGTACGGAACGCGCGAGTGACGTGCATCATTGACACGTGTTAATACATGAGATTCTCCCACCCGCCATTTGTTCTGTCAAGCCGTCGGGTGGGCCATCCTGGGAGTCTTCTCGGTGCGAGTTAACCCGGTATCCATACCCCGCCAAACTGGTCTGGTTTTGCCCACAGGGTTCGGTGTCAACGCACGG
>NZ_JBQCYC010000020.1:1373-46658 GCF_052087705.1 Flaviflexus sp.
CATACCCCGCCAAACTGGTCTGGTTTTGCCCACAGGGTTCGGTGTCAACGCACGGCACGGGCGGATAAGGGCGGGGTAATGCGGTCTCCCCGCTATCCTGAAATGGTACGCATGCGTTTTTGGCTGTTTCGTCACTGATAGAGACGGGTGGCCGAAGGATTTAAGGGGATGAGAGTGAACAAGCCGTCGCGCCCGACCCAGGTCGATGTTGCCAAGATGGCGGGAGTATCCCGTCAAACGGTTTCACTTGTCGTTCAACGAGATCCCCGCGTCTCCGATATTTCCCGCGCGGCCGTTGAGAAGGCCATGAAAGAACTGGGTTATCGCCCAAACCTTTCGGCACAGGCCTTGGCGGGTCGTCGAACCGGCTTCCTCGGCATCGTCCTCTCGGGCCTGGAAAATACTTTTCATGCCGAGCTTGCCGAAGGGTTGCGCCGCAGGGGAGAAGAGCGCGGCCTTATTCCATTCGTCTCCGTCGTCAGCGACTCGATGGAAGAACAGTATGCTGCGGCCCAGCGCTTTACCGAAGTAAACGTCGATGGTTTAATCCTTGTCTCCCCGGTGTTCCCGGACGAGACGATCTCCGAGTTTGGCAGTCGGCTCCCCACCGTCCTTGTCACCCGCAATGTTGGCCCGGCCGAGGTGGATCTGGTTCATTCCGATGATCGCCTCGGCGCTCAGACCGTTGTCCAACACATTGCTGCCGCCGGCTACGACCCGCTGATTTATCTCGGCTACGAGCGTGCTGTCGAAGGCGACTCGTCGAGTACTCGTATCGCGGGCTACCTGGAAGCGATGGCAGCCATGGGTCGTGAGCCGGCGATGTTCGATGCGGGGGAGACCCCGCTCGGGGAGCTGTGCCGCGAAATTGTCGGAACCTACGGGCGCGGCTTCGGTATCTCCTGCCACAACGACCTTATTGCGTTCCAAACGGTTGGCATTCTCAACGACATGGGTCTTGTGCCCGGCATCGATTACGGTATTGCAGGCTACGACAACACGACGTTGGCAAACTTCCCCGGTGTCTCGCTCACAAGCGTCGATCAGAAGACGGGAGAGCTGGCGAAGCTTGCCGTTGACCTCATCATCGAACGCATCGAGGGTCGTTCCGAACGCAAGGACATTACGCTCCCATTTCAGCTTGTTGAACGCCGAACAACGGTTCCCGCGGTGCGGTAGGCGACGCCCATCCGCACAATTGCCCGTGCAAAACCATCCGCACCGGCACGCGGATGTTCATCTACCATGCTGACCGACGGCCCCAATCAACACCTGCTCATGAGGACCTGTTCATAAGGTAACGAGCAAACTGGGGGAGGCCGCGCGTTAGCCCCCGTCCGTATCGGTCGTCCAATGCTCGTGGCCACGCTGAGCAATCGCCTGACAGCAAGGCACTCGTAGGCCGTTAGAAGCGGAAATATCACCCGAAATCAGCTGTGAGCTTCATCACTGTAAGCTCTGAATGGGGCTGCAAAATTCTGCAAGAACTACATATTTAGCGCGCTCCAAAAGTGCGGGGCGAGGTTCAGTTTGGCGCGCGCCAAAGCGGAATCGAGGAAAAGTGTTAACGCGAGTTAACGCTGTCGATTCAACGCAATAGATGTGCAATCTGGAATGGTCTGGAATTGTTACGCGATCCTTGGGAAATGTCCGAACATATGTAAGGATCGACCAGTAGGGCGAGTGCAGTGAAGCATCGCACCGCAAAAGAGGAGAACGAATGTCAATGATGACTCTCGAAAACAGGGTCATGTCGGATGGTCGAGTTGCTCGATCGTTCCGCGTGATGGGGCCCGTTGCGTTTGCGCCTGGCCCGATGCTCGCTCCGAGCACTTTCGTCTGGAATAGGCAGGGAAGGTAACGACATGTCCCAGAATGTTGAATACCCCACTGGGGAAAAACTTAAGAAAATGGTGGATGAGACCCCGATGTCCGGTAAGCACCGGTCAATCGGGTGGGTGGCAGGTATTGCCTGTCTCGGCTCGTTCCTGTTCGGCTACGACACCGGTGTGATCTCCGGTGCGCTGCCGTTTATGCACATGCCCTGGGATGCTGGGGGCCTGTACCTGAACTCTGTTGAAGAGGGCCTCATCGGTGGCATCCTTCTCATCGGCTGTGCTTTCGGCGCCCTCTTCGGTGGTCGCCTCTCCGACCGCTTCGGCCGTCGCCACAACATCATGGTGCTCGCCATCCTATTCTTTGTCGGCGCCCTCATGGTTGCGTTCGCTCCGAGCCTCTGGTTCATGTATCTGGCTCGCTTTGTTCTCGGCCTCGCCGTCGGTGGCGCTTCTGCAACCGTCCCGGTTTACCTGGCTGAGACCGCCCCGAAGCGTATTCGCGGCACCATCGTGGCCATTGACCAGCTCATGATCGTGACCGGTCAGCTTGCTGCCTTTGTTGCCAATGCCATCATTAACCAGGTTGTGCGCGGCCCCCGTCTGGAGATCGACCAGGCTGCTTCGCTTCCCGATGGTGGAACCCTCACCGCCGGTGAGTACACCTGGTCTGAGATCACCGATCTCGCCACGCTCTTCGCATCCGACGAGGCTTTCCAGTCCTTCGTTGGCCAGCTCTCCGTCGACACCGGTAACGGTGACGCATGGCGTCTCATGATGCTCATCTGCTCGATCCCCGCCATTGCGCTGTGGCTCGGCATGCGCATGATGCCGGAGTCGCCCCGCTGGTACGCGGCAAACCACCGTTATTTCGATGCCATCGGTGCTCTCAAGCGCGTTCGTGACCACCGCGATGCCCCGGTCGAAGACGAGATGGCGGAGGTCATCGATGGTCAGATCGCACAGGCCCGCACGAAGAAGGGCACCTTCTCAGAAGTCTGGAACACGCCGTGGCTACGCAAGCTGTTGCTGGTCGGTATTTTGATCGCCGTTGCCAACCAGACAACGGGCGTCAACACCGTCATGTACTACGCGCCCCGCGTCCTCGAGGCTGCGGGCATGACCACCCAGGCTGCCATTACCGCCCAGGTCGCGAACGGCGTCATGTCGGTTCTGGGCTCGTCAATCGGCCTGTACCTCATCTTCAGGTTCCGCAGGCGCCAGGTCCAGCTCGTCGGTGTTGCCGGCATCTTCATCTGTCTGTTCATCATCGCAGGGCTGTTCGGCACGCTGATCCAGCCGCACCTCGATGATGGCACGAACCCGGCCCCGGCCGCTGCCTTCCTTGTCCTCGGCTTCATGGGTCTGTTCATGCTCATCATGCAGTCGACGAACGCACCGGTGACCTGGACGGTCCTGGGTGAAATGTTCCCGAGCCACGTCCGCGGCATCATGAACGGCGCAGCAGTGTTCTGCCTCTGGATCGCCAACGCAATCGTGACCTTCGTCTTCCCGACGATGATCGATAACCTCGGCGGCATGATGACCTACGGAATCTTCGGAGTCATCAACGTCATCGCCTTCATCATGCTCTGGAAGTGGATGCCCGAAACCGCGGGTCTGTCCATGGAGGAGATCGAAGCAGAGAACGAGAAGCGGTTCTCGTAAAAGCCCGGTGCTGCGGGGAGTGCTGTGTGGTGCACTTCCCCGGGGCGCCACTCGCTCCCGATTGGGGAGTGGCTCCACGAAGCTAGAACCAACAGGTTCACAGCTGAAATGACGCGCTGATACCGCAGAGCTGACACCGCGGTATCAGCGCGACATGGCGAGAGGGGGTAGGCAAAGGAGGAGCGGCCGGATGGTCGCGAGCGAATATCTGATCGGTCGAGGGGTAAGATGAGTTGACAAACAAAATGTTCGGGTTGCGGGCTGTAATTTCGCGCACGGCAACGCCGAGATTGATCAGCGTTCCTCCATCGATTTGTAATTATCTTTAGTTGAAAACTTGGCATTTGTGCTGACATATGCGAGACTCTTTCCTAGAAGTTGGGGCAACGTAGCTCCCGCTTTGGTAAGAGGAGAAAGTATGTCAGCGAAGACTCTGAATGTCGGTGTCATCAGCCTTGGCTGGATGGGCCGACTTCACACCCGTAGCTACAAGCAGCTGCAGGAACGGTTCCCCGAGGTTGATGTCAAGATCAACCTCGCCGTCGCCTGCGATCCGATTGAGGAGACGCGCCGCGTCGCCGTCGATGAGCTCGGTTTCGACCGAGCTGTTTCCGATTACCGCGAACTGCTCGCGGATCCCGCGATCGATGTCGTGTCGATCTGTTCCCCGAACTTCCTGCACCGGGAAATCGCGCTTGCCGCGATCGAGGCCGGGAAGCCCTTCTGGATCGAGAAGCCCATGGGTGTCTCGGCCGCCGAGTCCCGCGAAATCGCGGAAGCCGCAGAGAAGGCCGGTCTCATCACCGGTGTGGGATTCAACTACCGTCACACCCCCGCTATTGAGAAGCTTCGTGAGCTTATCAACGAGGGTCGTCTCGGCCGTATCACCAATGTGCGTGCCTGGCTGCTTGCCGACTATGCGTCGCAGCCCGATGGGCCGCTGACCTGGCGCTACAACCGCGAACTCGCGGGTGCTGGCGTTGTGGGTGACCTCATGAGCCACGGTGCGGACCTGATCCAGTACCTGGTCGGACGCATTGATACCGTCACCGCGCTCACGGGCACCTTCATCCCCGAACGCCCCATCCCGACCAAGGCCGGCGTTGGCCACTCCGGCTGGGAAGTTTCCGACGAGCTCGGCCCGGTCGAAAACGAAGACTACGTTGCCATCCTGGCCCGCCTCGACAACGGCGTTGTCGGTACCCTTGAAGCTTCGCGCGTCGCTGTTGGCCCGCGCGCCGAGTACATGGTTGAGGTGTACGGCACGAACGGTTCGGCACGGTGGAATTTCGAAGATCTCAACGATCTCGAGATCTGCATCGGTCGTAACAACGAATTCCAGGGCTACACCCGGGTCATGGCAGGACCTGCCAATTTCCCGAACTTTGCTCGGTTCCAGCCCGGCGCTGGCACCTCGATGGGCTTCGACGACCTCAAGGCTGTCGAAGCGGCCAAGTTTGTCCAGTCCGTCCTCACCGGCGAGCAGCTTGCTCCGTCCGCAGCGGATGGATGGTCAGCGGCCGAGGTTGACGAAGCGGTTGTCCGCTCGGTCGAGTCGGGACAGTGGGAGAAGGTTGCTGCCGTCAACGGCACGACCACCTTCGATCTCGGCAGGAAATAAGGAGGCGGGACCATGTCAAAAATCAATGATGCTCCCCTGGAGGGGTACCCCACGGGCGAGAAACTCAGCCGGATGGTGCAGGAGACACAGCCCTCCGGTAAGCACCGTACGATTGGCTGGGTTGCCGGCATCGCCTGCCTCGGTTCGTTCCTGTTTGGTTACGACACCGGAGTGATCTCGGGCGCCCTGCCCTACATGTACATGCCCTGGGATGCTGGCGGCATGCACCTGAACTCCCTCGAAGAGGGTCTTATCGGCGGCATCCTCCTCATCGGCTGTGCCTTCGGTGCACTCTTCGGTGGGCGTCTTTCCGACCGGTTCGGGCGCCGCCACAACATCATGCTACTGGCAATCTTGTTCTTCGTTGGCTCCCTCATGGTGGCCTTCGCACCGAACCTGCCCTTCATGTACGTTTCCCGCTTCATTCTCGGCCTCGCCGTCGGTGGAGCATCCGCAACCGTGCCGGTCTACCTGGCCGAAACTGCTCCGAAGCGCATTCGCGGCACCATCGTCGCTATCGACCAGCTCATGATCGTCGTCGGTCAGCTTGCTGCCTTCTCGTTCAACGCGGTCATCAACACGATGGCGGGCGGCCCGAAGTTGACGATTATCGAGGACCCCACGGGCACCCTCCAACCCGGCGAACAGCTCTGGTCAAACGTCACCTCGCTTGAGAACACGTTTGAAAACCAGGAAGCGTTCCGGATGTTCGTTGATCAGCTGGTCATTGACACCGGCAACGGCTCGGCATGGCGCTACATGCTTCTGCTCTGCTCGATCCCCGCAATCGCACTCTGGTTCGGTATGCGAGTCATGCCGGAATCACCGCGCTGGTTCGCACACAACCGCCGCTACGTTGATGCGATTGGTGCCCTGAAGCGCGTTCGCGATCATCGCGATGAGCCGATCGAGCAGGAGATGGCAGAGGTCGTCGCCCTTCAGATCGAGCAGAACCGCACCCGGAAGGGAACCTTTGGAGACATCTGGCAGACGCCATGGCTACGAAAGCTCTTCTTGGTTGGCCTGCTCCTGGCGGCATGTAACCAGCTGACCGGCGTCAACTCGGTCATGTACTACGCGCCAAAGGTCCTCGAGATCGCTGGCATGACCACGTCGGCCGCCATTACCGCACAGGTCGCTAACGGCGTCATGTCGGTCATCGGTTCCTCTCTCGGCCTGTACCTGATCTTCAAGTTCCGCCGCCGTACGATCCTCCTTGTTGACGTCGCAGGCGTGGCAGTCTGCATGTTCATCATCGCAGCCCTGTTCGGAACCCTCATCCAGCCGCACCTGGACACGGGAGATAACCCGGCCCCGGCCGCAGCCTTCGCCATCCTGGCAGTCATGGGCGTGTTCATGCTGATCGTTCAGTCATCGAACGGCACGGTCGTGTGGACCATGCTCGGTGAGATCTTCCCGGCCCACGTTCGCGGCATCGCCAACGGCGCCTGCATCTTCTTCCTCTGGATCACGAACGCACTTGTCACCGTGACCTTCCCGGTCATGATCGACAACCTCGGTGGCATGGCGACCTACGGAACCTACGGCGTCATCAACCTCATCGTCTTCGCCGCCCTGTGGAAGTGGATGCCAGAAACGGCTGGACTCTCCATGGAGCAGATTGAGGTCGAGATGGAGAAGAAGTACTCCTAAAACCGAACGGAGAAGACCTTCAGTCACACTGACGGGCTTCTTCCTATTCCAACGGCAAGGGCGGTCCTGCGGGGCCGCCCTTGCCGTCCCGGATTGCCCCCTTTGCCGAGCTTCCCTTCGTTGACCTTCCCTTCGTCGACTGCCGTTCCCAGGTCGCCTGTTTCTCGACCGTTTCTTCTCGGGTAATCCCTTCTCTTCCTGTCTCGTTCCTGGCTATCTCGTCCGATTCCGAGTCGGCTCCGGGCACTATTTGTGCTGACTGGCTCCCGACGTAACCGATCGTGAGCAACGGCGGCGGTGACGATAATGGGAGCGTTTGCCGTGGCGATCATGGGGGAGTGGCATCACTGGCGTAAAGTTTTATCGGAGGAGAATTATGCAGGCTGCTATTACCCAGAGCGACGTCGCCCGAGAGGCCGGCGTCTCGCGCGGGCTCGTTTCTTTAGCGCTGGCTGACTCTCCGCGAGTTGCGACCGAGACCAAAGAGCGTATCCGCGAGGTCGCGGCCCGGCTCGGATACTCCAGGAACTTCGGTGCGGCGGCCCTCGCCTCGTCGCGGAGCATGCTTATCGGTGTCGTTCTTCCAAACCTGCGCAATCCCTACTTTGAGTCGCTCGTTGCGGCCTTCCAAGCTGAAAGCGAAGCGCGCGGATATACGGTTCTTACTGCAACCGCGTCAGGTGATGAGGCGCGTGAGAGAGCAATGCTCGAACACTTCCAGACCATGCGGGTCGGCGGCCTGATCCTTGCCACCCCGTCACGCCCCGCAAGCCACTACGTTGCTATCGCTTCCCGACTCCCTCTCGTTATTGCTGGGTCGCCGTACGATGGCGGGCCGGCACACGTTGTCCATATCGATGAGTTCGAGGCAGCGCGCATAGCCGTCACCCACGCCGTGGACCGCGGCTACTGCCGCGTTGTTTACCTCGCAGAAGACGTCGACTCTGAGGCTGCCGGTTACCGCAGGGCGGCCATTGTTGCGGCGGCGGAAGCCGCCGGGCTTGAGGTTGATGTTATGACCCCCGTTGCGAGTGCGGAGCAGTTTGGCACGCAGGCGAAGCGGGAGCCCGGCTCCGTCTGCATCTTCGCCCACAATGACTACCTCGCCATCGATGTCGTCTCCCAGCTCCGCCAAGCCGGTATCGTTCCCGGCTCCGATGTTGGCATTATCTCCTACGACAACACGTTCCTTGCCCGTCACGCTGGGTTTGATCTGACATCTATTGACCAGCGACCCGACGTTCAGGCGAAACTCGCACTCGATGCAATCGAGGCACTTGCCGCCGACAGCGACCCGTCCGGCGGCGACATAGTGGTGTCGCCTCAACTCGTTGTCCGGACTTCCTCCTAGTCGCTGTCTATTCGCGGGCGCGAACGACGTTCGGCGACTCGACCACCCAGCTGTGACGCACCTCTCAGTTGTCGAATCGGAAAACCTTCTCGAATTGTATTGACATTGTTCTTGAGCCGGGGCTATTCTAAAGACAATGTTAACGCGCGTTAACTCGCTCGTACTAATGGATATATTGACGAAGGAGTCCCATGTCCACGAAGCCCATTTCGGTAGCAGTCATCGGCGCAGGCATGGCTGGCCGCACCCACGCCAATGCGTGGCGCCAGGCATCTACGCTCTACGAGCCGGGAGTTCTTCCCCCGGTACGTCTCGCAGCTATCTGCGATGCATTCGAGCCGTTCGCGAAGGCCTCGGCCGAGTCCTACGGTTACGAGCGCTACGCGACGGACTGGAAGGAGATCGCGGCCGCGGACGACATTGATGTCGTGTCGATCGTTGTTGCGAACCGCCTCCACCGCGAGATCGCTGAGGCTCTTATCCTTGCTGGCAAGCATGTCCTGTGCGAGAAGCCCCTGACGGACACCCTTGAGGACGCGAAGGCCATGACCGAGGTGGCTGAGGCTCACCCCGAGGTTGTGACCGGCATTGGCTTCGGTTACCGTCGCCATGCCTCAATCGCGAAGATCGCTGAACTTGCTCAGAATGGTGACCTCGGCGAGGTGTTCCACTTCGATGGTCGCTACTGGTGCGACTACGGCGTTGACCCGAACACGCCGATCGCATGGCGGTACAAGGGTCCGATGGGCTCCGGTGCGCTTGGCGATGTTGGCTCGCACATGACCGACGTTGCCGAGTTCATCTGCGGTCCGATTAAGCGGATCTCCGGTGCCACCCTGTCCACCGTGATCAAGAAGCGTCCCCCGGCTGTGGAGGGCGTTGCTGGCGGTCGCGGCATGGCGGTTGAGGCAGAAGCAACCGAGGTTGTTGAAAACGATGACGTTGCCATGTTTAACGCCGAGTTTGAGAACGGCGCTGTCGGCTCAATCTCCGTTTCGCGCGTTGCCTTTGGTGACCCGAACGCTCTCATGTTTGACGTCATGGGCACGAAGGCGAAGGCTTCCTTCGACCTGGCCCGCGGCGGCGAGATCCTCCTCAATGACGAAACGGCCGAGCCGGGTATGCGCGGACCCCGCCAGATCCTGACGGGTCAGAACTTCCCGTACTTCAAGGGCGGTTCATCCATGGACTTCGCCGGTGTGGGTACCACCCAGATCGACCAGTTCAACTTCCAGGCACGGGCCTTCCTCGGCCAGGTTGCCGGTATCGACGAGGGGCTTCCCCCGGTTCCCTCCTTCGCGCATGGCTACCGCGCCATCCGCATCCAGAACGCTGTCGCTGAATCGGCTGCCAACGACGGCGCCGCAGTCGAAATTAACTGAAAGGATCCATTTCCATGGCACTGACCCTTGGCGCATACACCGCCTGCCTCCACGATCGTCCCCTCGCTGATGCTCTCGATGTTCTCAAGGAAGCCGGGCTCACCGGTGCTGAGATCAACGTCGGCGGCTTCATTCCCTCCCCGCATGCACCCGTCGATGCTCTCCTCGCATCGCAGGCTGCCCGCGACGAGTACCTCGGCCTCTTCGACGAGAAGGGCATCAAGCTCGCTGGCCTTACCGCTTCCGGTAACTCCCTGAACCCGCTCCCGGACATCGGCCCCCGTCACCACTACGACCTGAAGCGCGGCATTGAACTTGCTGGCAAGCTCGGCGTGGAAGAGCTCGTCTGCATGTCCGGTGCACCTGGCTCAGATCCGGATGCGAAGTACCCCTCCTGGGTTGTTAACCCCTGGGATGGTGTATATGGCGAGATTCTTGACTACCAGCACTCGGTGCTCGACCCGTACTGGCGCGAGATGGATCAGCGTGCACAGGACAACAACGTCAAGCTTGCAATCGAACTCCATCCCCACAATACGATCTTCACCCCCGTGGGCTTTATGGACTTCGCCGACCGTATTGACGCGAAGAACGTTGGCGTCAACATGGACCCCTCGCACCTCATGTGGCAGCAGATGGACTCGATTGAGGCCACCCGTTACCTCAGTGACAAGGTCTTCCACGTCCACGCCAAGGACACGAAGATTGAGCCCGGCGTCGGTATCCGTGGCGTGCTCGACACCTCGCACGGCCGCCCGCCGGCCGATGAGTCGAAGCGTTACCCGTCCGGTATGAACCACTGGTGCCAGGTATGGCCCGAGGATCCGGCATGGCGGTTCGTCCACGTTGGCTCCGGTCACGACCAGGCCTGGTGGACCGAGTTCCTCCGCGCCGTCTACGAGATCAACCCGAACATGAACGTCAACATCGAGCATGAGGACGGCAAGTTCGACAACGTCACCGGCCTCAAGCTCGGTGCCGACACCCTTATCGCAGCCGAAGCCGCGATGTAACAAGACAGCCGTGCGTCTCGGCAACGCATGGTGGCCCTCTCGTCGGGCCAGTGCGAACAGCGTAATGTGTGGGCGCTGAACGCATGTGGGCGGGAACCATTGAACCTGGTTCCCGCCCACAAACGTCTCTAACGAAAAACGGGAGGCAGCCCCGCCCTGGGTGTAGATAGTCGCGCTCGTAGTAGAAAGCCATTCAAAATATCGGCGTCTCCACGGATGCATTCTCAAAAAGTAGCTATCTGTTTAGTCGTCGTGTCGGCCACTTGTTGGTAAAGAAAGCGGAGGCCCCCTGGGGGAGCCTCCGCTGAAGTCTTCGCATTCGCGTCAATCGCGAGCAGATCCTCGGGGCGCCCCGCAGGGCTACGTCCCGATATCCGTCTGTAGGCCGGATGATGAATACCTCCGCTGTTTGGAGGGTGCCCGGCACGGCACTGTTCTAGGCGTTGTACTGGGCGTTCTTGACTGCGGCAGTGATGATCGTGCCGAGTGCGACGGCGCTAGCGATAAGAGTAACTACGGGCAGGTTCAGGAACAGACCTGCAACTGCAACGATGAACATGAGAGCGAGGAACGAAAGGATTGCCGAGGCGTTAATATCCTTGGATCCGTCAACGGTCTCGTGCGAGGCCTCAAACTGCTGGGCGTAAGCGTGAGCTTCAATGATGCGCGACAAAGTCGAACTCCTTGTGGTCGTGGGGTGCAGGTACGCGGTCCGTGCCCTGCACTGCCGTGTACTTGATCCCGGAGGACCCGTTCCGGTTGGAACACCTCAATCGTATCAAAGCCTGTAATGCTTACAAGCGTGCTTGCATTATTGTGGCAACTTGCTGAGCAACTCGCCTTTGAATTAAACTGTTAAATGGTGTCATAGAGCCAATAATGTGTACGTGTCGCAACCGCTTGGGTGTGCAAATATGTTGCATTCAGTTGCACTCGTTGTTGGAGAACTAGTGATTTCTGGCTCGCCTCCCGTCACCAAAGCGCCGCGGGGCTTGCGCGTCTGTGTTGGCTCGAATATATTCTTCAGCATGTTGAAGTAGTGCAGTGATCAGATCCGCGACCGAGGCGAGGCCCGGCGGATACTTTTTGCACTTTCAAGGACCCTTGTGAATTATCACCATCATTCTGCCGTGCCCGGTTTCGCTCAATCAGCTGTTTCCCGCGGTAGCCATATCCGCGTTGAGGGCGTGTCGAAATCTTTCCCCGATAGGCGCGTGCTGACAGATGTTAGCTTCACTGTCTCCTCCGGGAGCCGTGCCTGCCTGGTGGGCGAGAACGGTAGCGGTAAAACAACACTCTTAAGGATCCTGGCCGGGCTCGATCAGGACTTTGTTGGTTCAGCGCGCGTGCCGGGAACTGTCGGACACTATCACCAAGAGCCGCCCTTTCCGCTGTCGTGGACCGCTCAGGAAGTTATAGAGGATGCGACAAGCAGGCAGCGTGCCGTGCTGGAGACGATTGAACGATCGGCGACGGATATGGCGCGACCGGATGCGAATCGAGAGGACCTATCTCGTGCCGCCGAGGTCTATGAAGCTGCGCTGGCCGAGGCTGAGCGATTGAATGCGTGGGATATTGACTCCATTGCCGAGCGCGTTCTGGATGCCTTTGGGCTGAGCGGAATCGACCTGTCCCGAAAGGCTCTGCACATGTCGGGCGGTCAGGTGGCAAGACTGTCCCTCGCGTGGCTGATTCTCAAGCGGCCGGAGACACTTCTGCTTGATGAGCCGACGAACCATCTGGATGATCGGGGATCGGCCCTGCTGGTCTCGATGCTTGCGTCCTGGCCCGGGCCGGTTGTGATTGCGAGTCACGATCGAGCGTTCCTCGATGAAGTTGCCACAATCATTCTTGATCTTGATCCTGCTCCGAGCCCGTTTCGGGATGCTCCGCAAGATGATTCACCGGGATCCGGCCTCGGTATCACGTCCTACACCGGTACCTACACGGACTATCTCGACGTGCGGGAAGCGGAAAGAAGGCGTTGGGAGGAACGATTTAGTGAGGAACAGGCGGCGCTCAAGGAAGCTCGTGCACGGGTAGGGTCGTCCCACAGTGTTGGTCATTCATCCCGTCCTCCGCGCACCGAGGCCAAGATGGCGAAGAAGTTCTACTCGGACCGGAACGCCAAAGTGGTATCCCGGCGGGTCAAGGATGCTGAGCGTGCACTCGAACGGCTTGAAGAAGACCAAGTTCGCAAACCGCCGAAGAGGCTGAGCTTCGCGGGGCTCTCCGCCGGCGTTGAGGACAAAGGGGCCGAGCGGGCTGACACCGGTGGTGACGGGGGACAGCGGACGATTCTTTCCGCAAACAGACTCGCCATTCCGGGAAGGCTCGCACCCGTTTCTCTCGATATTAGAGAACATGACCGGCTCCTCATTACGGGAGAAAACGGTAGCGGTAAGTCAACAGTGCTGAAGATTCTGGCGGGGGCTGTTACCGAGTTTGATGGGACCTTACATCACCCAAGCGGACTCACGATCGCATCTCTGGCGCAGGAAGTGGGTGTGATCTTCGAGCGTCATACCGGAGCCGAGCGACGTGGCTCATGGCGGGAAGAGACGGTGGAGCGCCTCTACGTGCGTGCAGTTGGGGAAGAACGTGCTGAGCACGTATCGCTCGGCACCTTTGGCTTGATTGCGGGGCGAGATGTCCAAAGGCGCGTCGGTACCCTCTCGACCGGGCAGGTCCGCAGACTGGAGCTGTCTGTTCTTCTCGCAAATCCGCCGGACATCCTCCTGCTCGATGAACCAACGAACCACTTCTCGCTCAAGCTTGCCACCGAACTCGAGGACTCGATCCCTGACTATCCGGGTGCCGTCATCGTGGCAAGCCATGATCGTTGGTTACGAGAGCGGTGGGAGGGGCGCAGGCTCCACCTCACCCAGTGCGGCCCGGGCACCGCATAAGTGATCGGTCCGCGAAAGCGCCATGCCTGGCAAGGTGCCTTCGTGTCATTCGATGGGTGGCCCCTTCCCATTGATGGCTACCGGTTATCGAATCGAATCCAGACCGGGATCGCCGCATCGGATCGCATTGCTCAATTCAATTGCCACGCCATAGGCGCACCGATCCCTTGAAGCGACGGAGTCATCGGTGATGTTGGCGGAGTCACCATTCGGTGGTAGGGGCAGGGTCATGCGCGGCGTGTGTCCCACGGCTACTTGGTCGTCCGTTCTCCACGACCGTGCGTAGCCTTCTCTGTCAGTAACAGTCAGAACAATCGAGTTCCGATCGGCCGTGGTGTAAGGCGAGGTGGAACAATGCTCGTGCGGCTACGTGAGCAGATGATCCGGGGGAGAAGATGAGCGGTATCGAACGCCAAGCCGCCGGATCTGTTAGTAGTTGGCGTCGACAGTGAAGGCTCGGGCTTCGCCAACGATCTCGGGCAGACGAACCCGGCTGATCTGAAAAACTTGAGGGCGACCACCCTCGGGAATGATGAGCGAGACTCTGGGGCAACTACCTTGCTCGGGCCTGACTGACTCTCGCTACGTGACCAGTAAGTGGAAGTTACAGAACGACGGGTACGTGTCCGCCCTGTGTAATAAAGGGTTCTGTAAAGGGTTCTGTAAAGGGTTCCGTAATGGGTTCCGTTCCAAAAAGGGTTCCGCCTTCCTTACTGCACAAACCTATTTGCTTGGTAAACGCTTCCATTCGACAGCCTTGGCTCCGAGAATGGTTATGCCCGCCGGGAAGGCGGGCATAACCATAAACCGTTAAGTCGGTTTCCGTTTGGCCTTGGAATCGGCGCTTACCGGTTAGTCCTTCTTGAAGGTGCCCTTGATCTTGTCGCCAGCTTCCTGGGCGAAGTCCTTCACGGACTCGCCAACATTCTTAGCCTTGGCGCTGAGCTGCTCGCCCTTACCCTCGGCCTCAAGATCTTCGTTGTCGGTAGCCTTACCGAAGCCCTCCTTCATTTTGCCGCTGGCGTTCTCAAACTCGTTATTGGCCTTGTCATCAATACCCATGACAGATCCTTTCGATAGTTATGACGTACTGTCTCTGACAAACTTATTGTGGTCCACATCTCAAGCCCTCGCATCATATTACGCCAAGGGAAAAAGGCCTCTGACCTGCGCAAACCCTGGGAAAGTGCTTCATCAGGGTTCGGGCTGAAAGTTCACGGAGCTATCCTCACTAGTTCCTGTCCTCACTGGTGTCTGTCGCGATGATGTGTAGCGTGGTTCGCACAGGCGGACGGAAATGATGTTCGCAGGCGACTTCGGAACCGCGGCTACCAAACCGTCTCACGGCGGGAATGGTTCACGCGGTTTCGTAGCTATCCCTAGCGTGCTCCTTTCCACATCGTGTTCCGATAACAGGACGGGCGCCCGGGTTCGTTAGGATAGGGGAAGGTTTCCAAGAGAAAGGCCGATATGTCTCAAGCACCGGGATTGGACCCGCGCGACGAAGCAGGAGTGGGCGCCGCAGTAGAAGCGGCACAGGCAGCATTTAGTGTCTCCACCACTTTTGACGAACTGAAGACCGCTCGGCTCGCCCACAGCGGCGACAACGCCCCCATTACCCTCGCCAACCAGCAGATCAAGGGCCTCGATAAGGCCGACAAGCCCGTCGCCGGCAAGATCATGGGAATGGCGCGCAAGAACATCCAGGCCGCGCTCGCGGAAGCGACTGAACGGCTTGAAGCTGAGGCCGCGGAACGGATCCTTGTGGAGGAGACCGTTGACGTGACGGTCCCGACGAGGCGTGCACCGCTCGGAGCTCGGCACCCGCTGCCCGTTCTGCTTGAAGACATTTCTGATTTCTTCGTTGCCATGGGCTGGGACATTGCGGAGGGGCCCGAAGTCGAGCACGAATGGTTCAACTTCGATTCATTGAACTTCGGGCCGGACCACCCGGCGAGGCAGATGCAGGACACGTTCTACGTCGACGGTGTCGACGACGGTGGCGAGGTTGATCGCCAGGACGGCCTCGTCCTACGTACTCACACCTCTCCCGTTCAGGCCCACGAGATGCTAGAGCGGGGAGCTCCGATCTATGTTTGCGTTCCCGGTAAGACCTTTCGCACCGATGCTCTTGACGCGACCCACACCCCGGTTTTCCATCAGGTCGAGGGTCTCGCGGTCGATAAGGGGCTGACCATGGCACACCTGAAGGGCACCCTGGACCGTCTTGCCAAGCACCTGTTTGGTCCCGACGCGAAGGCACGTCTGCGCCCCTCCTTCTTCCCGTTCACCGAGCCGTCCGCCGAGCTCGACATTTGGTTCCCCCAAAAGAAGGGCGGCGCCGGCTGGATCGAATGGGGTGGCTGCGGCATGGTCAACCCCAATGTGCTCGCCTCGGCAGGTATTGACCCGAACGAATATTCCGGCTTCGCATTCGGCATGGGAGTGGAGCGTGCACTCATGCTCCGCCACGGCATCGCCGACATGCGTGACATCGTCGAAGGAGACGTGCGTTTCTCCGCACAGTTCTCAACTAATGGAAGGAGCATCTGACATGCCACTCATCCCGATCGACTGGCTCTCCGCCCACGTTGAGACCCCCGAAAACCTGACCGCCGAACAGCTTGCCGCCGACCTCGTCAAGGTTGGCCTCGAAGAAGAAGAGATCCACCGCGGTGAGGTGACCGGGCCGATTGTTGTCGGCAAGGTCCTCACGCTCGCCAAAGAAGAGCAGAAGAACGGCAAACTCATCAACTACTGCCGCGTTGACGTCGGTGAGCACAACGACGCTCCCGGCGAAGGCAAGGAACCCGCCGAGATGGCCTCCCGCGGCATTATCTGCGGCGCCCACAACTTCGACGTAGGCGACTACGTCGTCGTGAGCCTCCCGGGTGCGGAACTACCCGGCGGCTTCGCTATCTCCGCACGCAAGACCTACGGCCACATTTCCGACGGCATGATTTGCTCGTCGAAGGAACTCGGCCTCGGTGACGATCACGACGGCATCATCGTTCTCGCCAAGGCAAGCGATGATGCTGCGATCGCCAGCATCCCCGCGCCTGGCGAGGACGCCATGGGCTACCTCGGCCTGGACCGCGAAACCCTCGAGATCAACGTGACCCCGGACCGCGGCTACTGCTTCTCCATGCGTGGCGTTGCCCGCGAGTTCTCGCACTCCACCGGAGCGAACTTCACCGACTTCGGTCTGCCCGAGAATCTTGAGAATCCGCTCCCTGAGCCCCGCGGCGATGAGAATGTCCGCGTTGACGACGTTGCTCCGATCAACGGCAACGTCGGATGCGACCGCTTCGTCACCCGCGTCGTCCGCGGCATCGACCCGACCGCGAAGAGCCCGAAGTGGATGACGGACCGCCTGACGGAAGCCGGGATGCGGCCCATCTCGCTTGCCGTAGACGTGACGAACTACGTCATGCTGGACCTCGGTCAGCCCCTCCACGCCTACGACATGGACAAGATGGCTCTGCCGATCGTAGTTCGCCGTGCCAAGGACGGCGAGAAGCTGACCACCCTCGACGATGTTGAGAGGACACTTCACTCGGAGGATCTCCTTATCACTGACACGGAGGGGCAGCGGATCCTCGGTCTTGCCGGCGTTATGGGTGGCGAATCCACCGAGATCAGCGACTCGACCGTGAACGTCCTCATCGAGGCCGCGCACTTCGACTCCATCTCCATTGCCCGCACGTCACGCCGTCATCGCCTCCCGTCGGAAGCTTCCAAGCGTTTCGAGCGCGGGGTTGACACGCAGATCGCTCCCGTTGCGGCCCAGAAGGTCGTCGACCTGCTCGTTGAGTATGGTGGCGGCACGGCTGGGGAAGAGGTCACCGACCTCGACAACACCGTTCCCTACCCGGCCATCACCTTCGACCCGGCCGAAGTCACCAGGCTTACGGGCCTCACCCCGGACAGCGCAGAGGTGACTCGCATCCTCCAGCAGATCGGCTGCGAGGTGACCGGTGAATTCCCGCTCGAGGTGCAGCCGCCCACGTGGCGTCCCGACCTCGTTGGTCCCGCCCACCTCGTGGAAGAGATCGCACGGCTCATTGGTTACGACGAGATCGAGTCGCTCGTTCCCGCCTCCCCGGCAGGACGCGGCCTGACCGACAGGCAGCGCCGTCGCCGCGACATGATGAGGACCCTGGTCGAGATGGGGTGGACGGAAGTGCTCTCCTATCCGTTCGTGTCGTCCAAGACCCACGATCTCCAAGAGATCCCCGCGGGCGACGAGAGGCGCGTTGCTCTCCGCCTGCGCAACCCGCTCCAGGACGATGTTTCCCTTATGCGCACCTCGATTCTCGACACGCTACTGAACACGGCGGCCCTCAACGTTGCCCGTCAGAACGCCGGCACCGCAGTCGTCGAGGCGGGCGTCGTGACGAACCCGAAGGGCATCGCATCCCAGGCACCGCTTCCCGGTGGCGCCCGTCCCTCGGATGTGGAGCTTGCCGGGCTGAATGCCGCGATCCCGAACCAGCCGTACCGCATTGCAGGCGTTGCCGTTCCCCAGGTGCACACCGGACGCGCTGGTCTGAACGCCGTCACCTGGGATTGGCGCGACGCCATCGAGGCCGTGCAGTCTCTCGCTCGTATCCTCGGGCTGAAGACCACGGTTCATGCAGAGTCCCGTGCACCGTTCCACCCGGGACGCTGCGCCCGGATCGAGGCGAACGGCACCGTCATTGGCTATGCGGGCGAACTTGCCCCGAAGGTATGCGAACGCTTCGATCTTCCGGGACGCTCCATCGCCTTCGAGGTCGATGCGGACGTGATGGATGAGGTGCGCGGCCATGAGCCGATCGCCGTCAAGGCCGTTGAGACGCACCCGGCTGCGAAGGAAGACATCGCCCTTGTCGTGGCCGATGATGTTACGTCGGCTGCCGTTGAGGCAATCATTCGTGAGGCCGGCGGTGACATCCTTGAGGACGTCACCCTGTTCGACATCTACACGGGAAGTCAGCTGGAGGAAGGGACGAAGTCCCTCGCCTATGCCCTTGTCTTCCGTAGCGATCACACGCTGACGGCGGAAGAGACGGCGGCGGCACGTAAGCGGATCGTCAAGCAGGCCGGCAAGGCCCTCGGGGCAACCCTCCGAGCGTGAAACCCTTCCTGTTCCTCGTATGTCGCCCGGGTGGCACGGTAGCCGATCGTGAACTGTCGGATATTCGTGCCTTCGGGCGGCTTCGAGAGCGCGACCTAGACGTCGTTCATCTCGACAAGCCGGGGCCCCGGCCCGTCCTTGACGACTACAGCGGAGTCATGATCTCGGGATCGCCGTACAACATCATGACGGCGCCCGAGGCAAAGCCGCCAACGCAGGTCATGACGGAAGAGGCCCTCACCTATATTTGCGACGAGATCCTCGAGCGGGACTTCCCGACCCTCGGCCTCTGCTTTGGCATGCAGATGCTGTCGCAACGCGCCGGTGGCACGCTCACCAGGGACTTTCCGGAGATCATTTCCGCCCCCTATATTTCCCTGACGGACGAGGGGAAAGCCGATCCGCTCCTGCGCGGAATTAGCGACCCATTCCGGGCCTATACGGGACATAACGAGGCAGTCGGTGTTGCGCCAGCAAATGCGACGGTCATTGCCTACTCCGATCTTGCTCCGATCCAGATGATCCGGTTCGGCAAAAACATGTACGGCACCCAGTTTCATCCAGAGGTTGGTCTGGAAAGCATCCAGATCCGCATAGAGTTCTATCGCGGGGCCTATTTTCCCCTAACCAGCACAAACAGGTCCTCGAGGAGTGCCTGTCCGCATACACTGACCACACTATTGTTTCCAGGTTCGTCGACACGTATCGGAGCTAATCATGGATTTCGCGAAGTCTGAGCAGTCCACCGTCGGTATCGAGTGGGAGCTCCAGCTCATCGATCAAGATTCGAACGATCTGCGGCAGGCCGCCGCCTACGTCATGGAGCAGCTGAAAGACCAGAAGTTCATTCAGGCCGAGATGCTCCTCAACACCGTCGAAGTGACCTCTGGAGTGCACCACACCATCGCCGGCTGCATTGAGGACATACGTGTTGGTGCCGAAGCGGTCCGCGAAGTGACAGACCCGCTTCGCATCGATATTGCCAGTGCCGGTTCCCATCCGTTTGCGAACCCCGCCTACCAGCGGGTGACGGACTCCGACAGATATGCGGAACTCGTGAACCGCACCCAGTACTGGGGCCGGCAAATGCTCCTGTTCGGAACGCACGTCCACGTCGGCATCGACCGCCGTGAGAAGGTCCTCCCGATCATCCGCGCGATGCTGACCCGCGGTTTCCACATTCAGGCGCTGTCCTCCTCGTCCCCGTACTGGGCTGGTGAGCACACCCAGTACGCCTCAAACCGGGCCATGGTTTTCCAGCAGCTACCAACATCTGGAACGCCCCGCCAGTTTGAACAGTGGCATGAGCTGGAGCAGTATACGAGCGACCTGAAGAAAACTGGCGTGATCGAGCACTTCAACGAGGTCCGTTGGGACATTCGCCCGAGCCCGGGGTGGGGGACAATCGAGACCCGCGTGTGCGACGCCAACACCAACATCTATGAGCTCCAAGCCATTGCCGCTCTCATTCACTGCATGGTTGACCACTTCTCGACGGAGTGGGACGAGGGGCGGGAACTGCCCTGGATTCCCGACTGGTACGTTGCCGAAAATAAGTGGCGGGCCAGCAGGTACGGCATGGATGCGATTCTTATTGTCGACCGGGATGGCAATGAGGAGCACGTCTTGGACACCGTCAAGCGGATGGTGCGGCGCCTCGAACCGACGGCAGAGAAGCTTGGTTGCCTGGAAGAGCTGTCGGGAATCAACGACATTCTGGAAATCGGTGCCGCCTACCAGCGGTTCATTGAAGTAGCTAAACGTAATGATGGCTCGCTTGACGCCGTCGTGGAACACATGAGGTCGGAAATGAAAGCGGACAAGCCGCTCCCGTCCGCCTTCACATCACCAGAGAGGCAGGGACCCCGTTGAGGATCCTTATCACCGGATCATCCCGCGGCATCGGCCGCCACATCGCAACCGCACTCGCAGACGAGGGACGCACCCTTCATTTGCATGCACGCGCGATCGAGTCGTTGACCGAGACCGCACGAGCATGCCAGGACAGGGGAGCGGACGTCGTCCTCCACGCGGCCGACCTGTCCACCATCGAGGGCGCCGAAGACCTTGCTGAAGCAGTCGGCGAGCTGGACATGCTGGTCAACAACGCGGGTGTCTCCGGAACCGAATTGCTGCCCTGGGAAATCACGGCCGAAGAGTTTGCCACAACGATTCGCACGAACGTGTGCGCCCCGTTCGTCCTGTCCTCCGCAGCCGCTCGTAGCATGCTGGATCGGGGCGGCTACATCGTCGACCTGTCTTCTGGCGCCGCCGTCACTGACCGGGCCGATTCGGCCGACTACTGGGCGTCCAAGACGGCTCTCATGCGTCTCGGTGGTTCCTTCCACGAGGCGGGGCACTCCCGCGGGCTCAAGGTCTACGAGGTTGCCCCCGGCGTTGTCGAAACCGACATGACGCACTCGATGAACATGCACGATGGTCGCACGGATTGGACGGATCCTGCCGAGATCTCCGGGATCATCGCCGCTATCTCCCAGGGCGAGCTCGACGGCCTTGCGGGCACCCACATTCGTGCCGGACGGGATTCCCTCGATGATCTGCGAGCACGCTCCGCCAGGGGCGTCCGCCCCACCGAACGCAAACTCCGCCTGACCGAATGGGAAGGCTGAAAGACCAGTCCATCGGTGGTGCTCTTTGAGAGCTCTTGTGCCAGCGTGACGTGACAGGAGCAAAGCAGAAGCCCGGTCCAACTCGTGATTTCGAGCGAACCGGGCTTCTGCTTACCTGACGTATGGCAGTTGTGTTTCCGATGTCAGTCCGATTTCCTACCGGATTCTGGGCTTCAAGGTTGTCGCCCGAATGGTGACGCGGTGCTGTTATGCCTCAACGGCGAGGCCCTCGACGACCTCGGTGTTCGGGAACAGGGCAAGGACCGAGCCGGGCAGGCTGATCTTGGAAGACCGCAGGCCGGAGCCGATGATTGCGGTCGCACCAAGGACTTGGGTATCGAGCCAGATCGGCCACTGGCCAAGTCCGATTGGGGTGATTCCGCCGTGTGCCATGTCGGTACGTTCTACTGCCTCGTCCATCGGCATGAACGAGCACTTTCGCACATCCAGCTTCTTCTTGACGGCGTGGTTGACGTCAGCGCGAGTGGTGGCCCGGATGCAGCAGGCGGCAACCTTCTCGACGCCGCTGCGCTTACCCGAGACAACCACGCAGTTGACCGAGTCGAACAGGTCCGTGCCCCAAAGCGAGGTCATCGCCTCGGTGTCAGCATGCTCGGGGTCGATCTCGGCAACGAGAATCTGCTTCGCCTCGTCAGGATGCTGCGCGGTGAAGGCACGCAGTGCCTCGGCAACGGGCTCTGCGACGAGATTCAGGTTATCGAGGACCGGTTTCCACGCTGTCACTTCTCGTTACCTTCAGTATTCTCGGTGTTCTCAACGGTCGAAGCAGCATCGCCCTTGCTCGAAGCGGCATTGCCATTGCTCGCGGTGACTTCGTCACCGCGTGTTGCGGTGTCGGCCCCGGAGCTGTCGCCAATGACATGTTCGGTTTCTTCTGCCTCACCGGGTGCGGGCACCGTGGTCTTGCGGAGCTGGATGGCGGTGATGCGGTTGTGTTCGATCGTGGCGACTTCCAGTTCGTAACGGATGGAGGTGGAGTTATCCTCCGTGTCCTCCGTCATGTCGTGATCGATCGGGACGATGTCGCCGGGCTTTGCCAGGCGCCCCATGTGGGACAGCATCCATCCGGCAATCGTTTCGTAGGGACCTTCGGGTAGGACAATGCCGGAGCGGTCCGCGAAGTCCTCGAGAGAAGTCTGTCCGTCGAACATCTTCGACTCGTGCAGCTTCATTTCTTCCCGGTACTGCTCCTGGTCGTACTCGTCCCAGATCTCGCCAACGAGTTCCTCAATGAGGTCCTCAAGAGTAACGAGCCCGTCGGTGCCACCGTATTCGTCAATGACGACTGCAATGTGATGGGAAGAGGAACGCATGTGGTTCATGACCGGCATGATCGTCGACGTACCGGGCACCATGAGGACATCGCGGATAATCGAATCAAGCGGAGCTTCTGCCGATAGTTCGTAGCGTGCCTCGTAGAGGTCGCGAATGTGGAAAAAGCCAATAACGTCATCAATCTCTTCGCGGTACACGAGGTAACGAGAGTACGGATGCTCGGCAACCACGGCGATAGCTTCACCCAGCGTGGAGTCGTTGCGGATAGCAACGATGTCGCGGCGGTGCTTCATGACCTCGCGGATCAGGGTGTTGGAGGCCTGGAAGACATCCTCCACCATGTCCCTCTCCGCCATGTCGAACCCCTCGTGGGAGACAACAATGTCGCGAACCTCCTCGTCCGACATGGATGAGCCGTTATCTTCGGGGTTGATCCCGATGAGACGCAGGATAGCGCTGGACGATACGTCAACAATCCAGATCACCGGCTTCAAAATAACGGCGAACTTCGACAGGGGAGGACCCAGGATCTTCGAGGCGCCCTCGTTCCGTGCGAGCGCGATGCGCTTGGGAACGAGCTCACCAAGAACGAGAGACAGGTAGGACACGATCAGGGTCATGAGGACCAGGGCAACCGGACCCGACAGCGACTCGGAAATACCAATGTCCTCGAGCCAGGGCTCGATCTGTGGGGCAATGGTGGAGGCGCCAAACGCGGAGGAGAAGAACCCTGCAAAGGTCACGCCGATCTGAACGGCGGAAAGGAAAGTGCCCGAGTCGCGGGCGAGCACTGCTACCTTCTCGCCGGACTTCGATTCCTTCTCCATGCGGCGGAGCTGGCTCTCGCGTAACGAAACCAGTGCCATCTCCGACGCGGCAAAAATGCCGCCGATGATGACAAAAACGAACACCATGATGATGTTCACGGCAAGGCCGTTCATGATCCGACCACCTCACCATTGAGCGCACTGAAGCGGGGTAAGGCGGTCAAGGTACTAGGGGGCTCCTTAAGAGCAGATTTATCCACACGACCATACTAGAGGGATATGCGTGTCCTTGAGAATCAGGGTGCCTCACTTCATAACCCATGCCACAGGCAAAGAAGAACCATGCACGCTAGCCCCGTGACCACGGGTTTCGTCCAAGACCGGCGACTTTTTGGCGACTTAAAGCCCATGTAATCCGCGCTGAATCCACCAAGCCAAAGAGAATCGGGCAGTGCCAAAGACCGTCTGCAACGCCGTCCGACTCCCCAGGCGAGTTCCGTGTGTTCACTCAGAGCAGTAACCGGACCTGGGAGTCACGCCCAGACCCGGGGTATCTGAGGCAAGCGAAAGCTTGGCGAGCCGGGCGCTGAGTGGTTCCAGGACCCTCCGTCCTCAGTTGTTATTCGACTCTGCGCAGTTATCCGAGCGGCTAGCTGACCTTGAGAAGTGTCTTCCCGATCGATTCACCGGACTCGATGTGCCTGTGGGCGTCACCGGCATTCTCAAGATCGAAGATCTTCCCGATCAGGATGTCGAGATGACCGGCGGCGGCACGTTCCGTCAGTTCGCTCCACCTCCAGTCCTTCTCGTGGCCCAGATAGTCACGCAAGGTCGGTCGGGTGACAAACAGGCTTCCGAGGGCGTTGAGTCGCTGCAGGTCAAAGGGCGGTACCTGTCCGGACGCCCCACCGAAGAGGCACATGAGTCCGCGCTCCCGCAGGCAGGTGATCGTGTGATCAAACGAGTCCTTGCCAATGCCGTCATAGACCACATCAACGTCACCGACAAGCTGCTCCACTCGCTCCTTGATTGTTGCCCAATCATCCACAACAAGCGTGTGGGTAGCTTCGGAGAAGGCGAGCTTATCCTCCGAACCGACGGTTCCCACGGTGACGGCACCCTCGGCGGCCGCCAACTGAGCGGCGATCCTGCCGACCCCGCCTGCGGCCCCCGTCAGCAGCACCTTTGTTCCGGTGGATACCGGGAAGACAGAGCGGATGAGGTAGTGGGCCGTCATGCCCTGCAAAGGCAGAGCAGCAGCCACGTCCATGCGGACATGGTCTGGGACGTAGAGCGCCGCGGACGCCGGAATGACGATCTTCTCGGCGTAGGAGCCAAGCACATTGGTCCAGGCAACCCGGGTGCCGTCCCACCAGCCCTCAACGTCGTCGCCGCGACCAATGACCCGCCCGGATCCTTCCTGACCTGGGATGAACGGAAGGTCCATGGGGTAGGTGCCGGAGCGCTGATAGGTGTCAATAAAATTCAGTCCAGCATAGTCGACCTCGACGAGGAGTTCGTCCGGCCCGGGCACGGGATCGGGGGTCTCAACCCACTCCAGAACCTCCGGCCCGCCGGCCCGGCTGGTCTTGATAGCAAACATGACGTCCTCCTTTTCGTCCTAGACTAGAGCCAAATCACACATAACGGGAGGTAAGAATGGAAAAGCCCGGGAGGCTCTACATCGACAGGCAGCATCCACTGGCCTATCGATCGGCCCTCGAATTCGTCGACACGGTGAAGAAAATAGCCGACGAGGCGGGGCTGGGACGCGACCTCGTTGAGCTCATTAACGTTCGCTGCTCCCAGATCAACAGGTGCCCGAGTTGCCTGAAAGCACACGTACCTCAGCTCGTCCGCGCAGGCATCGATGCCACCAAGATTGCCGTTATTCCGGCATGGCGGGATGTTGCCCTCTTCAGCGCCGAGGAGCGTGCCGTGTTGGAGATGGCGGAGCTGGCCACCGAACTCCCGCAGGCCCGGGATGCCGATGCTCGCTACGACGAGATCGCCTCCGTCCTCACGCCAGACCAGGTGTCCGCAGCCGCCTGGATCGCCGTCGCCATCAACGCCTTCAACCGGATCTCGATCCTCTCCGGCCACCCCGTCAGGTAGAACAAGGTCGGCCGCCGGCCGATAGCGACCAGCGCGATGACAGCCATTCCGCGTGGGCTAGGAGAGCGCCCCCGAGATCGTGACCAGGCACGACACCGCGATGAGCGGGCTCGTTGAGTGCCGATATACAGAAAACAAGTGAATTTCCCCTGTCGAATACTATGTGCAATTGGGTAAGGTTACAGGTAGCCGACAATGATGCGGAACATGAAGATTCCGCTAAAGATACGAGATTTCCAGTGCAATCTGCGTTACGGCAACGTTGCCTGGCTCACAACTTCGCAAGTTGATCGAGATACAAGAGTGCGTATACTTATGCACATGACTAGGGTATCTGTCGCCGGCGCATCCGGCTATGCAGGGGGAGAGGCGCTCCGCCTCCTCGTGTCGCACCCCGAGCTGGAGATTGGGACGCTCGCCGCCCATTCTTCCCGGGGGCCTATCGGTGGGGTTCATCCGCACCTGCGATCCATTGCTGACCGGCAGCTCGTTGCTATCGAGGCGCAGTCCCTGGCCGATTCCGATGTTGTGATTCTTGGGCTTCCGCACGGCGCGTCGGCTGCGATCTCTGCCGAGATTCTCGCGATCAACCCCGATATTCGGATCATTGATCTCGGTGCTGACCACCGTCTCGAAAACGAGGCCGACTGGGCGGCTTACTACGGGGGAGAGATGGCAGAGCCGTGGGCTTACGCCATGCCCGAACTGATTCGCAATGGGACGACCCAGCGGGAACTCCTTGCCGATGCAAAGCTTATTGCCTCGCCCGGCTGCAACGCCTCGTCGGTAACCTTTGCTGCCCAGCCCGCCGTGAGCGCAGGCATTGCCGGCGGCGAAGGCATTGTTGCCGTGCTTGCCGTTGGCTACTCGGGTGCCGGTAAGGCGCCGAAGCCCCACCTCATTGCCTCCGAGGCGCTCGGTAGCCTTGCGCCCTATGGCGTGGGTGGCACCCACCGTCACATCCCCGAGATCATGCAGAACCTCCGGCACGCCGGCGGGACGCTCGACAAACTGTCGTTCACGCCCGTTCTCGCTCCCGTCTCGCGCGGCATTCTCGCCACCGTTTCGATTCCCGTTGCTTCGGGAACGACGCAGTCTGACGTTCAGGACGCATACCGTTCGGCTTACGATGGTGAGCCGTTCGTTCAGTTCATGGACTCCGTCCCAACAACGGCGATGACAACGGGCGCCAACACGGCGCTTGTCCACGCTGTTCTCGATCGTGACGAGGAGCGACTCACCGCCATCTGCGCACTCGACAACCTGGTCAAGGGAACCGCGGGCGCCGCCATCCAGTCCCTCAACCTTTCTCTCGGCATTCCCGAGGAGACCGGCCTGACCACGATTGGAGTCGTACCATGATCACCTATCCAAAGGGCTTTAGGGCCTCCGGTGTGACTGCCGGGCTCAAGGAGTCCGGTAAGGCAGACCTTGCTCTTGTGGTCAACGTCGGGCCGCTCGATGTTGCCGCCGGTGTCTTCACGACCAACCGTATTGTTGCCTGGCCGGTCGTGTGGACCAAGGACGTTGTCTCAGACGGGAAGATGAGAGCCGTTGTTCTCAACTCGGGCAACGCCAACGTCGCAACCCCGGGCGGTATGGCGGTCACGGAAGCCACCGCCCAGCAGGTTGCCAAGGTCCTCTCGATCGATGCGTCTGAGGTTGGTGTCTGCTCGACCGGTGTCATTGGTACGAAGCTTTCCGCGGAACCGCTTGTGGCGGGTGTCGATGTGGCCGCCGGTGCAATGTCGACTTCCGGTGGCCACGATGCTGCTCGCGCAATCATGACAACTGATACTCGCCCCAAGGAAGCAACCTTTGAGGCCGGTGGTTACCGGATCGGTGGCATGGCAAAGGGCGCCGGCATGATCGCCCCCGGCATGGCAACCATGCTGTGCGTGATCACAACCGATGCCGTGATCGATGCCGAGACTGCTCATGAGGCGCTTGCCTCGTCGAGCGATAAGACGTTTAACCGGATCGACGTTGATGGCTGTATGTCGACCAACGACACGGTCCTGCTGCTTGCCAGCGGCGCTTCGGGGGTCACTCCCGATGCTCAAGACTTTGCTGACGGGGTCCGTAGGGTCTGCCAGGATCTTGCCCGGCAAATGATTGGTGACGCCGAGGGAGCGAGCCACGATGTTGCCGTGCGGGTGACCAACGCAGCCTCCGAAGTGGGAGCTCTTGCGGTTGCTCGGGCTATCGCGCAGTCGAACCTATTCAAGTGCGCAATCTTTGGAAACGACCCGAACTGGGGCCGGATCATCTCGGCAGCGGGAACCGTTCCCGAGTCGGTTGCTCCCTTTGAGCCCGCAGATCTCGCCGTTCTTATTAACGGCGTCGCTGTCTGTGAAAACGGTGTTGATACTGGCAGGCGCGACGAGGTCGACATGCAGTCCGATCGCCTTGTCGACATTGAGCTTCGGCTTGGTTCTGGAACCGAGTCGGCAACTGTTCTTACCAACGACCTGACGTACGACTACGTCACGGAGAATTCGGCGTACACGACATGAGCTCATTACTGCAGAGGCTGCGCGCAGCCCAGGATAAGGCCGAGGTTCTCGTCCAGGCCCTCCCGTGGATCCGTGAGTTCGCTGGCCAGACCATCGTCGTCAAGTACGGCGGCAACGCCATGGTGAACGACGAGCTCAAGCAGGCCTTCGTTCACGACATCATGTTTTTCCACCACGTTGGCCTCAAGCCCGTCGTCGTTCACGGCGGCGGCCCCCAGATCAACTCCATGCTGAAACGGCTCGGGATCGAGTCGGAGTTCCGAGGCGGACTGCGCGTGACCACGCCGGAAGCCATGGAAGTTGTCCGCATGGTCCTCGCTGGTCAGGTGCAGCGCGAACTTGTTTCGCTCATCAACCAGGATGCGCCGTACGCGGTCGGCATGTCGGGTGAGGACGCGGGGCTTTTGAAGGGCCGTAAACGGTACATCGACATTGATGGTCAGAAGGTTGACCTCGGCCAGGTGGGCGACGTTCACGAAGTGAACCCCGCCAGCCTGCACGACCTCATCGACAACGGACGCATACCCGTTGTCTCCACGATTGCCATGGATATCGAGGGCGACGGGATCCTCAACGTCAACGCTGATACTGCCGCCGCCGCCATCGCCTCCGCACTTGGCGCGAACAAGCTCCTGATGTTGACCGACGTTGAGGGCCTCTACCTTGACTGGCCGAACAAGGACTCGCTGGTCTCCGAGATCAATGCATCCGAGCTGGCCGAGCTCCTGCCGAAACTTGATGCCGGCATGAAACCAAAGATGGAGGCGGCGCTCCACGCCATCGACGCCGGCGTCCAAGCTGCCCACATTATCGACGGCCGCATGGCCCACTCGATGCTTCTCGAGATATTCACCGATGCGGGAGTTGGAACTCGCGTCACGAAGGATGAAAAATGACAGTCTCCGCATATGAATCCGTCT
This sequence comes from Flaviflexus sp., assembly GCF_052087705.1. Classification (NCBI taxonomy): domain Bacteria; kingdom Bacillati; phylum Actinomycetota; class Actinomycetes; order Actinomycetales; family Actinomycetaceae; genus Flaviflexus; species Flaviflexus sp. The sequence goes on from NZ_JBQCYC010000020.1 coordinate 30,169, forward strand.
ACGTCAACGCGTTCGGCTCGCCCTCGCTCGTCCTCGAGCGCGGCGAAGGCGTGCACGTGTGGGATGCGAACGGGAAGAAATACCTCGATCTCCTTGCCGGCATTGCCGTCAACGCACTCGGTTACGCCGACGACACGATGACGAAGGCAATCGTTGAGCAGGCGAGCAAGCTCGCGCATGTCTCGAACTTCTTCACGACCCCCGCACAAATCAACCTTGCTCAAAAGCTCGTAGACCTGCTCGAATCCGAGGGCGGTAGGCGCGGACGCGTCTTCCTTTGCAACTCCGGCACGGAAGCCAACGAGGGCGCGATGAAGCTCGCGATGCTTCACAAGCCCGGCGGCAAGATCATTGCCCTTGAAGGCGCCTTCCATGGCAGAACCCTCGGTGCGCTCTCGATCACCCACAAGCCCGCGATCCGCGAGCCCTTCGGCCAGACACCGGGGTGCGACTTTATTGAGCCGAGCGTTACGGCACTGGATGAGCTGGGCGACGACGTTGCGGCCATCTTCCTCGAACCCATCCAGGGTGAGCGTGGCGTTGTTCCCCTCGACCCGGAATTCCTCAAGGCCGCGCGGGCCAAGGCCGACGAGATTGGTGCGCTGCTCGTTCTCGACGAGATCCAGACGGGCGTGGGACGCACCGGCAGGTGGTTCGCCCACACCGGAACCGTCCAGGCCGATGTCGTGACACTAGCCAAGGGCCTCGGTGGTGGCATGCCGATCGGCGCGATCATCGCAACCGGTCCGGCCGAGAATCTCTTCACCCCCGGCAGTCACGGCTCCACCTTTGGTGGCAACCCCGTTGTGGCTGCAGCCTCGCTCGCGGTGCTTAACAAGATTGAGACGCTCCTTGACCACGTGTCGGAAACGGGGGAGTGGCTGATCGCTGAGCTTCAGTCCAAGGGTTTCGCCGTGCGGGGTGCGGGCCTGCTACTTGGAATCGAGGTCGAGGATGCTCCCGGCCTGGTTGGCGAGCTGAGGGAGAGAGGCTACATCGTTAACGCGACGAACGAGAACACGCTCCGTCTCGCACCCCCGCTGATCATCACCCGCGACGATCTGGTTCCCTTCATTAACGACCTTGTCCAGTTGAGAGGATGAGTGTGAAGACTACCCCAACGACTCGCGCCGCACGCCACTCGGTGATCACCGAGATTATTTCCAGCAACCAGATCGCCAGCCAGGAAGCACTCCGGCTGGAACTACTCGAACGCGGCATCGTTGTCACGCAGGCAACGCTCTCCCGCGACCTGGATGATCTGCGGGCAACGAAGGTGCGTTTCCCGGGTGGTCGCCAAGGCTACGTCCTGCCCAATCCCGATGATGTTCCCGACGCGACAATCGCGGCCCGCGACTACCTCGAACGCTGGTGCCGGGACCTGTTGCTCACCGCCCAGGTTGCCTTTAACCAAGTGGTCTTGCGAACCCCGCCCGGTGCGGCGCAGATCCTTGCTGCGTCGGTCGACCGGGCTGTCATTGACGGTGTCCTCGGCTGCATTGCCGGCGACGACACCGTCCTGCTTATCACCAACTCTGGTGAGCGCGCACAGTCGCTTGCCACCTATCTACTAAACATTGCTGAACAAAGACCATCAGAGAAAGAGAAAAACGCATGAGCGAACAGAAGGATCGCGTCGTCCTAGCCTATTCGGGCGGGCTTGACACCTCCGTCGCAATCGGATGGATTGCGGAGCAGACAGGAGCCGAGGTTGTTACCGTCTCGGTCGACGTCGGCCAGGGCGGAGAGGATCTTGAAGTTATCCGCCAGCGAGCAATCGACTGCGGCGCCGTCGAGGCCTACATTGCAGACGCACGCGATGAATTCGCCAACGAATACTGCATGCCGGCACTTGCTGCCAACGGCCTCTACATGGATGCCTACCCGCTGGTTTCCGCGATCTCGCGTCCCACCATCGTCAAGCACCTCGTGACCGCGGCCCGCCGCTTCGGTGCCTCCACCGTTGCCCACGGCTGCACCGGCAAGGGCAACGACCAGGTCCGTTTCGAGGTTGGCATTACCTCGCTCGGCCCGGACCTTAAGTGCCTGTCGCCGGTCCGCGACCTTGCCCTTACCCGCGAATTCGCTATCGAGTACGCAAACAAGCACGATTTGCCGATCGAGACGACGAAAAACAACCCGTTCTCGATTGACCAGAACGTCTGGGGCCGCGCCATTGAGACCGGTTTCCTTGAGGACATCTGGAACGCGCCCACGAAGGACGTCTACCAGTACACGGACGACCCGACATATCCGCCGCTTCCCGACGAGGTCATCATCTCGTTCGACAAGGGCATCCCCGTCGCCATCGACGGACAGAAAGTCACTCCGCTTGAAGCGATCCAGATACTCAACAGGCGTGCTGGCGCCCAGGGCATCGGCCGTATCGACATCGTCGAGGACCGCATGGTTGGCATTAAGTCGCGTGAGATTTATGAAGCTCCCGGCGCGATGACTCTCATTGAGGCACACCGCGAGCTTGAGAACGTCACGCTGGACCGTGAGCAGGCGCGCTTTAAGCGGACCGTTGCTGACCAGTGGACCAACATCGTTTACGAGGGCCAGTGGTTCTCTCCGCTCAAGAAGTCGCTTGACGCCTTCATCGAGTCCACGCAGGAATACGTCTCCGGCGACATCCGCATGACCCTGCACGGTGGCCGCGCCACCGTGACCGGTCGCCGTTCCGACACGTCCCTATACGACTTCAACCTCGCAACCTACGATGCTGGCGATACGTTCGACCAGGCATCGGCCCGTGGCTTCATCGAGATCACCGGCCTGCCGAGCAGGCTCGCAGCAGCCCGCGATGTTTCCTTCGGTAACGGCGAGGATCTTGGAGAGTCCGTCCTCAGCTAATGAGCGTCGACCTGAGAGCAGGCCCCGAGGTCTGATTCCCGATGGGCCGAGACGATGGAATCGCGCTTTGGATGCATCGTGCTCTGAGCGAGCACTGACCGGCGTGAATGAGTCAGATACACACGTGTGAGTCCTGGACAGATCATACTGTCCAGGACTCACCCAATGAAGGGTGCTACTCCTATCCACATAGCCTGAGAATCGTGGGGAGAGGTGCTCCCGGGTGCGATCTGGCTGTTGTCCGGCCCGTACTTTTCACGTAACGAAAAGCCATGGTGCAAGAGATTCGCCCTAATAATTGCGATGCTCAGAATGGATTTTGGCCGATTGCACCTGCAGTTATCATTGCCTTCATCGTGTCATGAAGGTTTGATGCCGTATATGAATGGAATAGTCGGATCACGTTTTGCGGCTCCTCCTGCTGGCATTCTCATACCGCTACATCTTTGGGACGTCGAGGTCAGGACTGCTCGGGTGTCGTGGGGTTAACGGGTTCTGGAAACTTGTTCCCGCGCTGTCGAACCACCAGGGGTGCAAGTATTCCGTAGATGATGGCAGTGTGGACGAGAGGATGGTAGGCGGCCTTATAGAGCCAACCCTCTAGACCGGGGAAAGGTGGACGACTCATTTCTTCGATGTAATCCGCTGTGATTCCGAAGTAGGCGATGATACCGACGAGGACCACGATGAGTGCAATGGTGCCGGCGCCAGATCCTTCTCGTAGTGAACCGCGGATATCCCAGGTGATGAAGAGCAAAATTATTGCACCGCACGCGGCTAGGCCCATCATCTGAATCACGGGAGTTTCTGGTTCAGTGATCGCGGTCAGCATGTTATTGAGGTCGAAAACAGCACCACTCTCTGTGGCGATACGCTGAAGTTCAAGGAGGCCGATGAGAGAGCTTCCAACAAACGCAACAGCGAGGCCTGCAAGAATTCTAAGGGCAAGTCTCAATGCCATAATGGTTCTTTCAAATGTGGATGGTTGGTTCTTACAAGAAGGCTTTGCACGTCAAGGGGGCGGTTCCTCCTGACACATTGGGGACGTTAAAACGGCACTTGCTGTGAGCGGTTGGAGTTCTCGCGTGGTACAAGGTATTCACCAAGGAAGTATCAGCAGTTTGGGAAGCTATTTCTGTGTATCCGGGATGTGAAAAATAGCTTGTGATTGTCTGATGCCCCATTGCTAAAATCACGTTGACCGACCCGCCAGATAGCGTTGCTAGTTCTCCCGAAAAACGCTCCTGTCCAATCTGTGTGCTGAGATTATTTGCGTACGTGTATGTGTTGCTCTGAGCGTACGCAACGGATGCGAACACAGCAGCGACAAGCACCGTCACGACAAATACTGGAAGCCAAAGGCTACGATGAAGAATTCTGATCGGACGACCTGACTTTGCCAACAATGCTTATTCCCCAATCGGGTAGAAAACAAAGTCAGAATGACCGGACCTTGCCAAGTCGCGTGGAGTCAAATCTGCATTTTGCTCAGGAGTGAGCGCTACGAAATTCTCGGACTCGGTTCCTCGGCTATCGGCTGTCAGTGAGGTCAACTCAACATCCGAGGGAAAGAGATAAGCGACGCGTGAAACAATATTGCCGTCAATATTACTTCTGAGCTTCAGCTTTAATCCCTTTTGATTGAAGTCAGTAAGAGTTCCACACGTTGATCCTGCGACTTCGTAGCCGCCAGGAATGTACATAACAAGGCAAACTTGAGACCTTTCAGAGAGCGTCACCCAGTAACGTGCGACAGAATCACTCCCGAGACTTCTTGATTCAGCCTGCGCCGCAATCCCTAGCTCCTCAGGCTTGACCTCTGCTGGGAAGGCATCATTCGTACTGGCGGCACTCTGAAACATGGGGAGCAAATTCTCGGGTGTCATGGTTGAGTCGTTAGACGCGGAAACTGATCCTGCAACACCCGCGAACACAAGCGCCGAACAGGCTGCCATTGAGGCCGCGATCCGTAGATTAAACATGGTGTTCCCTTCGATGTTGTGGGTTAATGGGTTGTATTGCAGGTCAGCTTGAGGCTTCCGTTATTTCCGCTTGCCCAGGGTAAGTTCCAAAAGCAATACTGGGTAGCACTTGTGGCCCTCTTGTGGGACATGTTTGCCCACTGTCCACCCTCGCCCGATCCTACAAACTGGTACCCGGGGTAGGAGATATAGGTTTCAATTCAATATAGACCGCAGTACCAAACCCGTCTGCGGAGAATGGCTCTACTTCGACCCTTCCACCCGAAATTTCAGGACGGATCCCCGACGATCGAGACTGCAACTCGTCCGTCGGGGTGTTGTAGGCATAAAAGTAGTGTGAAGTTTGAGCCGAACTTACTCCGCCGAAAACAAAAAATGCCGTCGCAACTATAAATATCAGTAGGGCCCTAGTGCGGGCTCGATGTCCACTTAATAGGTATTGCAACCAACTCACACTCCTTTGTCCTACGTTTAATGTGACCTACATTTCACACGACGATAACTGTTTTAAAGTTGATGGTCAATGAATGATGCAAAGTTGTAATAATAGGTGCTTCTATGTGTCAAAGTGGAAATGTAAGATTCTGAGAATATTTCTTCAATTCGATTAGTTCTGGACGTATCTCTAATCCTAGGCCTTACTAAAGCGGAAATGTGTCATCCATGGCGTTAATTCCTGGAACTTCGTGGAGAGATGTATGAATCGGCACAGAAGTGAAAGAATCATCATTTTTTGCACGCTGAATGTCTGACTGAGGTTGCGCGGAGGGTAATTGATCGGTGAATACGCGTTACATCCGTGTCCGTAGAGAGAAGGCTAAGGGGCAGTAGTTGGGCAGAGGGATTGTTGTAAACGTGCCCTTCGGGTCAGCGGACTGTCCCTCGATTTGAGCCTCGAAGTGCTAAACCGACGTAGTTGCGCATCTCAGCCACCGAGTTGCGCAAAGACTACCGGGTCCCCCGAAAAGTTGCTTTCCTTGTGTCCACGCCACCGCGAGAGAGAACAGTAAAGTCTGGTGGTAGACAGAATCAGGTGGAGTACGAAATCCTGTGAATACCTGGGATCGCCTCGGGGAGTATAACCGACTGGAAGGAAGTCAGATCACGATTTCTGATCGTGACCCGGTATGGGAATCAGAATATTGCCGGTCTTGGGAATGCGCGCGGTCTACGCGTTGTCAGACGTTGCGGCCCGGTCCACTGTCGGGATATCCATGAAGAAAGCCTGCCAGATTAGTCGTGTCACTGCCGCGGCATGGACAGTCACTTATTGAGCGCGAACAAGGGACTCTGCACCGGTGGCGATCTCATCTGAATATGCGCCGTATTGGCCTGCTGGATAGGTGACGGTCTTGACACGGCCTCCAACCTGAGGCTGTAAATCGGTGCTCGGGCAGATTTTATCGCTGACGCGAGCAACAGCTATGCCTGGAATGATGGTGCCTACATGGTTGTTGCTACGTGGTCCTCGTGGTCAGCGGGAGTCTCGTTGACCCAGGCCTGTTCATCGCCCACCGGCACGCGGAGCGATCTGCCGTAGTCCTCTGTAACAATGTAGGGGTTGAAACCTGCTACCCTCACGTGCTCGGCCAGCTCGTCAAGGTCGGGATGTCCGAAAGACAGATCGATTCGCGGAGCCTCGTTCTCGTCACGAACGTGCAAAGCTATGGTTCCGTCTCCTTCTACTTCCGCGTAGTTCTCCGAGTCGCTGATCATTCGAACTTCCATGCCGAGTGATTCAAAGACGGGGATGTTGTCCTTGACCTTTGTCGTCAGGAGCAGGGGAGTGGCCAAGAGCTTTCCGCCCCGCACCGGTTCATATTCGAGGTTGTGGATAAGGAGTTCGGGGAGGTCGTAGCCCAAGACGGTGAGATCCGGGTGGTCGCCGGGCTGAGCCACCCTGACGTAAGGACTGCCCACCTTGTCGAGCCGTTCGGACTCCAAGCTCAGCGAGACTGAACCGGGAGGTTCGTGATCTGCAAGTTCGACCCCGAGGCGTCCCCGACCAAGCCCGTAAACCGACCATGAATCACCTTCGACAATTGGCACAGCACCGCAGGCGAGCATGAAGTCTTTCCACGCGTTCGGGTGGGCGGTGTGGATAATCGGGCGGATGATCATGACAGACCTCCTCAAGGGTCGGTGGATACACCGCCGACCGGCTACCTGATCATGTTCAAAAGGATAAGATCCGACAACCCGCTCTCGCGGGAGGTGACATGGTCACCCGTTCCGGCGATGCTCTTGGGTTCACGCTAGCATCCCGTGCGATGAATAATAATGACGTTACCGAACTGAGTCCGGGACCGGATCAGAATATGGCGCCGTTCCTGTCGGTAATGTCGATCCCGGCGGGTAAAGTTGATTCCAAAAGGAGCGCGTATGTCCATCCCCGTTGAGGCTTCCCGGTTTGCACGGGTCACGCAGGCCTATTCCAGTGGAACCCTTCTTACCCACACCGCCGACACCGGGATCCGAATCCTAACGGTCGATCCTGTCTTCGATAGTGCCGGCACCGCCCGAATCACCGGTGTCTACGGTTCTATTGTCCGTGCCGTGAAGGAGAATCCTAACGTTGTCATGATCTGGCAGCCTCGCGTGGAGCAGGGATGGACCTTGATCTACGATGGCGAGGTTCAACTGTCGAGCCCGCGACTGGTTGATGGTGCCTCGGAAAGCGACGAACTGGTCATCAGCTACGTGTCCGGCATGCTACACCGCCCTGTTGCGCACCGTGATGGTCCGGACTGGGTCTGGCCGGGCTAGTGGACGGGCGTGGACTTGTCCACCGGCTGGTGATGGACCTGCCTGGCGGAGACCTATGAACCGAGCCGAGATAGACGTGTGGGGTGGCTGCTGACGAGCAGTCACCCCACATAACTAGCGCGGGCTCGTGGAAATAGTTGAGCCCCTCGCGAGGTACACCTAGTAGCAGACCGCTCCAATGGAAGCGGACTGGACGAGCTTCGCATACTTGCCGAGCACGCCGTGCAGGCGGTGATTCTCGGGATGGGAGAGATGCTTGCGGCGATCTTCGAGCTCTGCGTCATCGACATGGAGGTCAATGGTGCGTTTCGGGATGTTAACCGTGATACGGTCGCCGTCCTTTACGAGTGAGATTGGCCCGCCGTCAACAGCCTCCGGGGCAACGTGTCCGATGCAGAGGCCGGTGGAGCCGCCGGAGAAGCGCCCGTCGGTAATGAGGAGGACATCCTTGCCAATACCAGCGCCCTTGATAGCACCGGTGATGGCAAGCATTTCCCTCATGCCGGGACCGCCCTTGGGACCCTCGTAGCGGATGATGACCACGTCGCCAGGCTTTAGTTCACCCGCGAGAACAGCGTCCATCGCCGGCTGCTCCTGGTTGAAGACGCGTGCGGTGCCGTCGAAGACTTCGGCGTCGAAGCCAGCGGTCTTCACGACAGCGCCCTCGGGAGCCAGGGAGCCCTTGAGGATTGCGAGGCCACCCGTTGCGTGGATCGGGTTCTTCATCTCGCGCAGGATCTTGCCATCGGGATCCGGCGGGTTCACGTTGGACAGATTCTCGGCGACGGTCTTACCGGTGACCGTTATGCAGTCACCGTTGAGCATGCCGTTGTCGAGAAGCGCCTTCATAACGACCGGGACGCCACCGACCTTGAATACGTCATTCATGACGTATTCGCCAAATGGCTTCAGGTTACCGAGGTGGGGCACCCTGTCCGCCATCATATTGAAGTCATCGAGAGTCAACTCAACCTCTGCTTCGTGGGCGATAGCCATGAGGTGAAGAACCGCGTTCGTGGAGCCACCGAAAGCCATGACAACTGCGATGGCGTTGAGGAGAGATTCGCGGGTGATGATGTCGCGTGCGGTGATACCGCGGCGCAGCAGGCCAACAACGGCGTTGCCGGACTCGCGTGCAAACAGCGAACGGTTCCGGTGAATAGCGGGCGGAGCGGCCGAGCCGGGAAGGGACATGCCCATGGCCTCGGCGGCGGATGCCATGGTGTTTGCTGTGTACATGCCGCCGCAGGCGCCCTCGCCCGGACACACGGCGCGTTCGATAGCGTCAACGTCCTTCTCGGACATCTTGCCTGCACGGCACGCACCGACCGCTTCGAAGGCGTCAATCAGGGTGACTTCCTTCTCCGTACCATCCTCGAACTTTGCCGTGCCCGGCATGATCGAACCGTTGTACAAGAATACCGAAGAAAGATCGAGGCGGGCTGCTGCCATGAGCATGCCGGGGATTGACTTGTCACAACCGGCTAGGAGAACAGATCCATCGAGGCGCTCGGCCGACATGACGGTCTCAACGGAGTCGGTAATGACTTCGCGGGAAACGAGGGAGTAGTGCATGCCCTCGTGACCCATGGAGATGCCGTCGGAAACGGAGATCGTTCCGAACTCGAGGGGAAAGCCGCCACCCTGGTGCACGCCTTCCTTTGCGAAGCCCGCCAGCTTTGACAGTGTCATGTTGCACGGCGTGATCTCGTTCCAGGAGGAGGCAATGCCGATCTGAGGTTTCACCCAGTCGTCATCACCCATGCCAACAGCTCGGAGCATGCCGCGGGCTGCGGTTTTCTCCAGTCCATCGGTTACGTCCCGGGAGCGGGGCTTGATATCAATACCGTCAGGGAAATCCTCATTACTCATGACGCAAGTGTAGGCCCCGCCACAGTCGCAATGTCCAGATTTCTACATCATGGACGAGTCGGCAAGGCGATACCTTTGGAGTAGGAATCCGTTGCGTTCGTTCAGAATCGCCAACGTGTTCATTGCGCGCTCGATGAGTATCCGCGTCGGTAGCTGAGACACTTCCTCGGATGTATCGTTTTGCGACTCACAAGCAAATACGTGTAGAGCGCGAGTTCTATGCATCTGCCCGTTCTGAAACCGGCTGCCGTTATCCGGGCTCTGCCAGAATCGGCTATCCGTCGATCTGAATGGGCTAACCGTCGAGCAGAAGTGGCTAACGGTCGAAGTCCCGCGACTGTATGGGCATGCCATGCAGATTCAACCCGAGCCGGGCATAGGTCTTGGGTAGGAGGAGACGGAACCAGACGGCACCGAACAGGCCGAGGCCCGCCGTTGCCCAGAGTCCCGCTGAGATCCCAAGGGCGGCGGTGAGCCCTGAAACGACGAAGGGTCCGGTCGCGCTTCCCGAGTTAGCTATTGCCTGCCAGTACCCGAGGAACGTTGCCCGCTTGGTCGACGGCGAAAGGTCGGCACCGAGGGTCATGAGGATTCCGGAGCCGAAGCCGTTACCAAATCCGAGGAGAGCCGCCCCAATAAAGAATCCGGGAACGGTTCCCCACGACACCATGAGGATGATGGCGGCAGACATGATGGTCAGCGACGGCATGAGAGCCCAGAGCCTGCCCTTCCTGTCAGCAAGTTTTCCTGCCGGATAGAAGAGGACAGTGTCGATCAGGGCGGAGACCGCGAAAGCCAGAGTGATGAGCTCATTATCGAGCCCCAGGGCAGTTCCCCAGAGGGGAATGATGACGTTCTTGTTGGCTCGCAAAATTGTCAGCGAGGTGATGCCGATGCCGGCAATGACCGTGGCTTTCAGATCAGGTCGGGGAACACCGCCGGGATGTGCGTCTGTGGGCAGATACCGTTTGTGGCTTGTTCCACCAGCGCCTGCCGATTCCTTGGCCTCAGTCCGAGCAATCTTAGCTGTCCCGGATTGAGCTGAACTGGGCTCACCCTGATCTGCGTCGGCGGCGGGAGCCGAGCCATCTTCACCTTGAGATGCTTCTGCGGGTTTGGGCAGGGGAACGAGGTAGCGAACGATGAGCGCGAGGGAGATTGCGACCGTGACGGCATTCATGACGAACACGGATTCCAGGCCCCACAGTGCGATAAGAGCAGTCGAGATCAGCGGGCCGACAAGTACGCCGAGCCTGAGCATTCCGCCCAGGGTCGAGAGCCCGCGCCCCCGCCATATCCCCGGCAAGGCGTCGGCAATATAGGCCTGGCGTGCCAGCGTCCACACGTTGAGTGAGATGGCGATAATGGCGATGCCGAGAAGGAAAGCGGCCTTTGCGAAGAATGTGCCCGGAAAGAACAGTGCCGTGGTCGATACTGCTAGTGCTGCGAGGGCCAGAAGGCTCGCGATGATGAGTGAACGCCTGTCGCCAACGCGGGTGATGAACTTGCCAAGCAGCGGAGCGGTGAACACCCCGATGACGCCGGCCACGCCAAGAACAGCTGACGATCCGGCCTCCCCGAACCCGATGTCGAGCGCCGCAAGGACAATGACAGGTTGAAGGGCCCCGTTTCCGATCGAATAGATCAGCGACGGAATGTAGATTGGCGCGGCCAGCGCCCGCAGGGGACTGCTCACGACAGAGTCGACACCATGACGGCCTTGATGGTGTGGAGCCGGTTCTCGGCCTGATCAAAAACAACAGAAGCGGGGGACCGGAACACCTCGTCCGTTACCTCGAGCTCGGTCACATTGAATGCCTTGTAGACCTCGCGGCCAATGGCCGTTTCCTGATCGTGGAAGGCGGGCAGGCAATGCATGAAGACCGCGTCCGGTGCCTTCTTCATGAGCTCGGCGTTCACCTGGTAGGGAAGAAGCGCGCCAATTCTCTCCGACCACACCTCTTTGGCCTCTCCCATCGACACCCACACGTCGGTGGAGATGGCATCGGCTCCTTCGACGGCGTTGAGGGAATCGGTGATCGTGATCCGAGCGCCCGTGTCCTTTGCAAAACTTTCGGCCAGCTCCACCACATCCACAGGCGGTTCATAGCCCGACGGCGCGATGATCCTCACGTCCTGGCCCAGCATTGCTGCGGAGATCAGGAAAGACCGTCCCGTATTAAACCGAGCGTCGCCAACGTATGCGGAGATGACATCTGAGAAAGGCTTCTTCACGTGCTCGCGAATCGTCAGAGCATCTGCCAGCATCTGCGTTGGATGCCAGTCATCGGTCAGCCCGTTGTAGACGGGCACACCGGCGGACTCGGCTAGCAGCTCCACATCGGCCTGCCGATCCCCGCGGAATTCGATTGCGTCGTACATGCGGCCAAGCACCCGAGCGGTGTCCTCGATTGACTCCTTGTGACCAATCTGGGAAGCGGACGTATCCAGGTACGTCGTGGCCGCGCCCTGATGAACTGCAGCGACCTCAAAGGCTGCACGAGTTCTTGTGGAGGTCTTCTCAAAAATGAGAGCAATGGCCTGACCGGCAAGACGCTGTTGCTCCCGGCCGGCGGCGCGTTCAGCCTTGAGTTCACCCGCAAGATCAACAAACGAGACCCACTCGGCCGGAGTGAAATCGGCTTCCTTCAGGAAGTGACGTCCAGTCATATGCTCAGTCATGCGCCAATTCTAGACCTGATCATGCCAAGCAACGACCACAGGAAAGAGGCTGGTGCCACGGAGAGAGAAAAGGTCGACGGTGGTTTAATTTGCGCCGGGGATAACGATGTGGGGCAAGATGGTCCCATGACCGATAACCAGCTCGCCCTGTGGGGAGGCCGCTTCGAAGGCGGCCCAGCCGACGCACTCGCACATCTCTCCAAGTCCACGCACTTCGACTGGCGCCTCGCGCTGTACGACGTCGCAGGATCGAAGGCTCACGCCCGAGAGCTGAACCGCGCCGGCCTGCTGACGAAGACCGAGCTGGTCGACATGATCAAGGCACTCGAGCAGCTCGAGGCCGACGTGTTGTCCGGTGCCTTTGTCGCAGCACCCGGTGACGAAGACGTTCACACGGCACTGGAGCGCGGCCTTCTTGAGCGCGCTGGCGACCTCGGTGGAAAGCTCCGTGCGGGTCGCTCCCGTAACGACCAGATCGCCACTTTTATCCGGATGTACCTGCGCGACGAGTCCCGCCGCATTGGCGGAAGGGTTCTTGACCTTGCCGAGGCACTCATTGACCTCGCTGAGAAGTCCGGCGATGCGATCATGCCGGGACGCACCCACCTGCAGCACGCTCAGCCCGTCCTCGTCGCACACCATCTCCTGGCGCACGCATGGCCGCTTCTACGGGACGTGGCACGTTTGGAGGATGCTGACCGCAGGGCCGCGGTTTCTCCGTACGGTTCCGGCGCCCTTGCCGGTAACACGCTCTCGATGAACTCGAAGGCGATTGCGGAAGAACTCGGCTTCGATGGCGTGACCGAGAACTCGATCGACGGCACGGCTTCCCGCGACATTGCGGCCGAGTATGCCTTTGTCTTTGCCCTTATTGGAATCAACCTGTCAAGGATCTCCGAGGAGATCATCATCTGGAACACGAAGGAATTCTCCTTCGTGACCCTCGACGATGCTTTCTCGACCGGATCGTCAATCATGCCGCAAAAGAAGAATCCAGACGTCGCCGAACTTGCTCGCGGCAAGTCGGGCCGCATGATCGGTGACCTCACGGGCCTGCTTGCAACCCTGAAGGCGCTTCCGCTCGCGTACGACCGCGACCTGCAGGAAGACAAGGAACCGATCTTCGACCAGGTTGATACCCTCGATGCTCTTTTGCCGGCCATGACCGGCATGATCGCCACCATGACACTGCACTACGAGCGCATTGCTGAGCTGGCACCCCAGGGCTTCTCCCTTGCCACCGACATTGCGGAGTGGCTTGTCAAGCAGGGCGTCGCCTTCCGCGACGCGCACGACATCTCGGGCTCCTGCGTCAGGCTTTGCGAAGAGCGCGGCATCGAGCTTGCCGACATGACCGATGAGGACTTCGCTTCGATCGATGAGCGGCTCACGCCCGAGGTTCGTTCCGTGCTGACAGTCGAAGGCTCGGTTGCATCCCGTAACGGAATCGGCGGAACCGCTCCCGAGCGTGTTGCCGAGCAGCGCGAGAACGCTCGTGCGGAGCTTGCTCGTCTGAGGAAGTTCACCACCCCGCGTGCTTGATCTTTCCGGTGACCCCTGCGACCTCGGTCCGAAGCTGCTCGGTGCAGTTATTCGGACCGATGTTGCTATCCGGATCGTAGAAGTCGAGGCATACAGGGGAGAGCAGGATCCCGGCTCCCATGCTTACCGCGGGAAGACGAGACGGAATGCTTCCATGTTCGGTCCTCCCGGACACCTGTACGTCTACTTCATTTACGGCATGCACTGGTCCGCCAACCTCGTGTGCTGGCCCGAAGGCCGAGCGGGCGGACTCTTGCTAAGGGCCGGTGAGGTCGTCGAAAACCACGAGGCAGCTCGAAAGCGCAGGCCCGCCGCTAAATCCGACCGGGATCTTGCTCGCGGCCCAGCCCGGCTTGCCCAGGCTCTCGGTATCGATGGCTCTTTCGATGGCACTGCGGTTCATCAGCAGCGCAGTTCAGTAGACCGGTACGGTCAGAGCAGTGGATTGGGTGAAAACCACGTGGATGAAAGCGCGACCGGCGTTCTTGGTGCAGAGACCGCGCTGGTAACGCCGACTGGGGACCCCGTCCGTGTCGAGCTGGAAGTGCCTTCCGTTCGCGCACCGTGGACTCAGGGTCCTCGGGTCGGGGTCTCCGGAGAAGGTGGGAGCGAGGAATACTCGTGGCGGTTCTGGATCCCAGGCGACCGGCATGTCAGCCCCTACCGTCCCGGGAAACCGGCACGCTGATGGCTACTTTTCTCTTTCTTGTTAATCCCGAGCTTGCCTACGATCCCTACCCGGACTGGGAACGCTGGGAGCCGCTCATCGCGGAAGGGAAGTTTCCGTCATCAACGTGGAACACGGGCATGAGAAGACAGGGGATTGTGCCGGGGGACCGGGGCCTCATCGTCAAAGTGGGGCGGGAACCGCGCGGACTCGTCGGTGCCTGCATTATTACGTCAGAGATTTACTTAGGTCCGCGCTGGAACCCGGAAGCACGGTCCGTTGAAACCGGCTATGTGGATATAGAGATGAGAGAGGTCATCGACCTTGAAGATCCGGTGACCCTGGATGAACTGCGCACCGTAGCGCCACATGTTCTCTGGACACCCAGACAATCCGGCACTCGGGTTCCCGACATAGAAGCAGAGACAGTGTGGTCGATTCTGTTCGATGAGACCGGCGATAGCGAGTGAAGTGGCGGCGGCGTGCCGTGGCATACTGTGACTGACCATAGTTCGACAGGAAAGGTAACTAACGTGTCCCACATTCTCGACGAGCTCCAGGCCCGCGGCCTGATTGCTCAGCACACGGACATCGAAGCATTGCGTGCGACGCTGGACGAGGGACCGATTACCTATTACTGCGGATTCGATCCGACGGCAGCATCACTGCACCACGGCCACCTCGTCCAGGCCATCCTCATGAGGCACCTGCAGAACGCCGGCCACAACCCCCTCGTTCTCGTGGGAGGCGCCACCGGCATGATCGGTGACCCCCGCGATTCAGGGGAACGCACCCTCAACCCTGAAGAACAGGTAGCGGAGTGGACCCAGAAGCTGGCCAACCAGCTGTCCGGATTCCTCAGCTTTGAAGGTGAAAACGCTGCGCGGATCGTCAACAACTACGACTGGACGTCCGAAATCACGGCCATCGACCTGCTCCGCAACATTGGCAGGTACTTCCGTCTCGGCACGATGATCGCCAAGGACACCGTTGCTCGTCGCCTGACATCCGACGAAGGAATCTCGTACACGGAGTTCTCCTACCAGATCCTGCAGGCAAACGACTTTCTCGAGCTGTACCGCAGGTACGGCTGCATCCTCCAAACCGGTGGCAACGACCAGTGGGGCAACCTCGTTGGCGGCATGGACCTTATCCACAAGGCTGAGGGAGCAGCCGTGCACGTCATGACCACCCCGATCATCACCAAGTCCGACGGCACGAAGTTTGGCAAGACAGAGGGCGGAGCCATCTGGCTCGACCCGACCATGATGAGCCCGTACGCCTTCTACCAGTTCTGGCTCAACCAGGCCGATGCCGATATTGAGCGCCTCCTCAAGGTTTTCACCTTCATCCCACTCGAAGAGATCGACCAGATCGTTGCCGAGTCCCTCGAGAAGCCGTACCTCCGCCTCGGCCAGCGCCGCCTCGCTGACGAGGTCACAACCTTCGTTCACGGCGCGGAAGCAACGGACCGTGTAAAGGAAGCTTCGGCTGCGCTCTTCGGCAAGGTTGATCCCTCGGGCCTCGACGGTGACACCCTGCAGGATGCTGTCGCCGAACTCGTCTCCGCGCCGGCTGAAGTTGGCATGTCGGTGGTGGATCTTGTGGAAGCACTCGGTCTTGAAAAGGGGAAGGGCGCGGCCCGCCGCACCATTACAGCCGGCGGCCTCTCCATCAACTCCGTCAAGGTGGAAGATCCGGAGGCCGCCATCACCGATGATCAGGTTCTCCCGGGAGGAATCATTCTCGTCCGCAAGGGCAAGAAGAATTTGGCGGTAGGCAGGATTTCCTAGCCAAGAGAATTGGTGAAAGCGCGCCATCTCAACGAAAAGTGGCAAGGTGGCGCGCCTCACCGTCAACGGAATTGACCTATCGGTGTCGGATCCGTAAAGTTATATCTCGCCGCGGGGATGCGGAAAACCAATCAGGAAAAACTTCCTGGGTGGAACGCGCCCCAAAGTCAAGCGAAGTGCCGGAGTTATCTCCAACACAGATCTTGACGGAGAAATCCGCTGAGAGTAAGCTTGTGAGACGCCCCTTTCGGCCAGATACCAAGTGTTTGTCCGGGTGTGGGTTGCTTGTTTTGAATCTCAATAGTGTGTCGTTTTTTGATTGTTTTTTTG
>NZ_JBQCYC010000021.1:0-46022 GCF_052087705.1 Flaviflexus sp.
CTCCTCAACAGCGGCAGATTCCAAAACAAACTACACCCCCAATTATGAAGAGCCCGATAACGTCATCGGCGTCGCACACCTCGATGAGGAGGTCGTAGAGCCCTCCCTTACCGAGTTCCCACAGGATTGGGTTCTTGACCTTGATGTCGAACGTATATTCCAGGCCCTTCGCATCAACACCCACCGAATCGGCTCGCCCGGCCTCGGTACCGTCGGGTCCGAGAAGTGCGGCGCGGAGTGTGAGCAGTGACGTTAGTGTGCCAATGCCTTCGGGAAGGGCGCGATGTCTGTATTCGTCTGCGTCGTGCACGTTGGAGATTGATGCCCGGCACGACACGAGGCCACGGACCTCGGCGTCGGCTTCACTTTTCTCAATGTCAGTGACAACCGTAATGTCATCGAGGTAGTTGACGGGGGTGGAGTAGAGCCACACCCGGCGATGGATACCGGCATAGCTAAAGAAGTCGTGCATCTGCCGTTGCACCGGGCCGTACGTGGTGTCTTCGACGTAGCCGGGCGGAATAGTATGCCAGCGCAAGCGGTTGTCGATCCGCACTGTAATCCGTACTTCTTCGCCGGGCGCAACAAGATCGGTGACATCGGCTTCCAACGGCAGGTAACCACCTTCGTGCTGTGCCACATGGGTATCGCCAACCCAGACATCTGCTTTGCGGGTGGCCGAGTCGAAGCGGAGAACAACACGCTGGTCGTGCCAGCCGCGCGGCTCCCGAACGGTCGTTTGGTAGAAGACGGCACCAACTATTCGTGGAGGGCGCGTCCCGGCACAATGTCGTTGTAGCTGGCCGGCACCGGCATAAGAAAAGCATCGTCGAGCGGCCGACCGAACCACCTCTGCTCCTCCCCTACCTCATCCGGATCGGCCTTAAACCTCCACAAGCCCGAGAGGTCCTTGCGTTCACGAGTGGGCGTATCGAGCGGCTTGAGCATGGTGATCCTTCCCTCGCCACCCAGCCTAGGCGCAAGCCATCGCGTTGGCACGGGGGTCATTCGCTCAGCGAAATCGAGTGCAACTCGCTTGGGCAGGTACGCCCAATAAGCAAAGCCCGCACCCAGCACCACGGAGGCGGCAACAGCTGTGGGGCCAGCCCGATCGAACTGGCCGCACTCGTTCGCCCATAGTCTGATTTGCTGACCATCAGCCAGCTCTCTTAGCTGCCACGCACATCGTTACTCACGGGCACTGAGAATCGCCCCCGGTACTGGCCAGCTATCCGCCGGTGATTGTCATGGTCTTAACGCCGGTCTCGTCGACCTGTTCGCGGGTAAAGGCCCAGGGCAGGGTTTCACCTTCGGCCCACAGAGCAAACTGGTTGTCGACATTGTGGGACCGGGGGTGACCTGAAGTGCCCGAGGAAATGATCCAGGTGGCCGCGTCGAGGTCGGACAGGTCAACAACCATTCTCATGGAGGGACCGGGACCCACTTCGTAGTCAACGAGGCCATTCTCGTCCACCGTAGGCGAGAATCCGTTGGCGTTGGGAATGGAGGAGCTACCCGGAATGGGGAGCGGATCGCCGTTGAAGTAGTTGCGAACAATGCTCGGGATGGCATCGCCTCCCATGACGGAGTGCGTCGGGGTTTCGACGTGAATCTTGCCCCACTCCCACTCGTCCATGTCCTCTCCCATCTGTTCGCTCAGGTCGTGATTCATGGCTTCCAGGGCAGCGACCATGATGGCATCACGATCCTCCACGGCCTCGGTTGACGGGTTGTCCCACCACTCGCTATCGGCTTCCAGTCCGGCAAAGAAGATCAGGTACCTGGTGGAGTTTGTGGCACCAAAGCCATCGATGCGTTCACCGAGAGTGAGGTCCATCAAATGAGAGTAGGCGGATGACATGATGGCGGCACCGGCCTCCTCCGTAGCCGCATGCGCACCGTTCTCGAGCCAGGTGGACAGAATGTCCTGCGCCTCGGAGAGCCGTTCACTATCGGTATCAACAGTTGCAAAGTGCTCGGCGAGCTCCTGGCCGTACGGGGACTGGTCGAGAAGCATGATTTCGTTTGCTCGATCCACCGTGATCGGCGTGCCCGCCTCGATGTCTGATTCGATGGCGTCACGAATCGCCTGTGCACGGTATCCACCATCGGAATAGCTACCGAGGTACGGGCCAAGATCGGGGGGCGTCACCTGCTGGTTGGCAGGAACAATGAAGCCCTCCGCGGGGTCGAGCGAAGCTGGCATGTCGTCCGCACCGTAGTAGCCCTGCCAGTCATAGGACGAATCCCAGCCCGGCCGCGGCCACCTGCCATCGGCACCCAGGTTCTCGGGCAGTTGCGCCTGCTCTAGGTCACCATCGGCGTCACTGACCTCAGGGCGGATCGGGAACAGACCCGGCGCCTGGTATCCAATATGACCATCGTTCGTCGCGAAGACAATGTTCTGTGCGGGAACCGCAAAGGCTGCCGCGGCCTCCGCAACCTCCTCCGCATTACTCGCTCGATTGATCGCAAAGATCGCATCGCCCGTCGTGCCGGGCTTTAACGCAGTCCACTCGAGTGCAATCGAGAAGTCACGCGGAGCATCTGGCAGGGAGGCGGTTCGATCATCTGAGATCAGCAGATCGGACACGATCGGTCCGTGGACGGACTCGCGTACCTCAACCTCGAATGAGTCTCCACCAGCAACATTGAACGTTTCGGTCCGGATCTCGTACTCAACATCCTCGCCATCACGTTCGTACGTTGTCTCCCCCGTATTCTTCTCGACAACAAAGTCCGTGACGTCACCGCCAAGGTTCGTTAGGCCCCAAGCCAGCTCGGAGTTGCGGCCAATGATGAGGCCGGGCATCCCAGAGAAGGAGAAGCCGGTCGCATCGTACGTGCAGTCTTCCGTAATCTCCACGCAGTGCAATCCAACCTGGTACCAGACCGACGGATAGGAAATAGTCAGGTGCGGGTCGTTCGCCAAGATCGGCATACCCGACTCTGTGTACTCGCCCGAAACCACAAACGAATTCGAGCCCACGCCGCTCCCCCTGCCCAGCATGATCGGCATCGCATCAAGGGTCTCTTGAGACTCGAAGACGAGCGCAGAGATCTGAGCCTCCGATTCGGCGCCCCCTGCTGATAAATCTCCAGCTTTATCGGCCGAGGCATCTGAACCTAATTCATCGGCCGATGCCTCTGGATCTGCAGCATCAGCCGAATCCGTTCCATCCGCCGTGTCAGAACCTGCCGCCTCCCCAGCGACGAGCGGACGAGCTTGCGCTCGCGGATAGGTGTCTCGCGGTTGCAGATTCGTGTCGTCGCTACCGGTGAGAATGGGATCGTGGTCGCCTGCCGAGAAGGCGGGGAAGAGCTCCTCGACAAGCTCGGTGTCACCAATGCTGTCGTAGGCGACAACCCTGGCAACCTCGTCATCGAGGTTGTTCTTCAGGTCCCACGCCATGGCCTTCAACCAGGCAAGGGAGTCGATGCCCGTCCAGGGCTCGATATCGGCCACCGGAACCGACAGGGAAAGGACCGTGTATTCAAGGCCGAGTTCACCGGGTGAACGATCTGCAATGTAGGCGTTCACACCATCGGCGTATGCGGTGTAGTAGGACCGCGACTCCTCGGTGATGAGGTCCCACTCTTCTTCGGCGAGCTTCCGCCATCCCATCGAACGGATAACGACGTCGGCTTGCTTCGCTTCGTCCACGTCACCAACAAGCTCGGTAAGGCGGCCTCCGGTCATGTGGCGTCGGTAGTCCATTTCAAAGAATCTGTCCTGGGCGTGGATGTAGCCCTGGGCTCGGAACAGATCCGCATCCGTCGTGGCATAGATGTTCGGGATTCCGTATTCATCCCGAATGATCTCGACGGTGCCATCGGCACCTTCGATAACGTGCTCGCCCCCGTGGGTGGGAAGCGATTTGTTAAGCGTGACAATGAGGAAGCCTCCACCAAAGACGACGAGGGCAACGAGTAAAGCGAGGATGGCAACTGCGACCTTTCGGCCGAGTCTGCGCGGTGATGATTGGGACATGTAGCACCTTGGTAAAACAACGTTGTAGTCGAACCATCCTAGGACGAAAGGCCCGTTATTGGACCGTTTCCCGCGGTGAGTCGGCGTCGAGTTGCGGTGGCGGCTACACCGACCTGGCACAATGGTGCATACCGCACATGGCAAGAGCATTGCCATTACGCCGCAACACATGGCAACTTGTTGCAGAAACTCGTGTGCTAAACCACGCTATTTGGTAAGACCTACGACAAAGGAGTCCGGACATGACTATTTCTAAACCTGCTCCATCTTCCGCCGATATCGGTGTCACCGGTATGGGTGTGATGGGCCGTAACCTCGCCAGGAACCTTGCCCGGCACGAACATCGGGTCGCCATCCACAACCGCACCGCCTCCAAGACCGAAGATGTCATGGACCAGTTCGGTGACGAAGGTACCTTCGTTCCCTCTGAATCTCTCGAGGATTTTGTCTCGTCGCTGACCCCGCCCCGGGTCGCGATCGTCATGGTCCAGGCGGGTGCCGCAACCGATGCTGTCATTGATGATCTGGCTGACCTGCTGGACGAGGGCGACATTGTCGTTGATGCCGGGAACGCACTGTTCACGGATACTCGCCGCCGCGAGGCCGCCCTGAAGGAGCGCGGCCTGCACTTCGTTGGCTGCGGTGTTTCCGGCGGTGAAGAGGGCGCACTTTGGGGTCCGTCGATTATGCCGGGCGGTTCCGCAGACTCGTACAAGCGGCTTGGCCCCATGCTCGAGTCGATTTCCGCTCACGTCGACGGCGAGCCGTGTTGCACCCACGTCGGTGAGGACGGTGCCGGTCACTTCGTCAAGATGGTGCACAACGGTATCGAGTATGCGGACATGCAGGTCATTGGCGAAGCCTACGATCTGCTCCGCCGCGGCCTTGGCCTCACGCCCGCAGAGATCTCGGCGATCTTCGCGGAGTGGAACAAGGGCGATCTTGACTCGTATCTCATGGAGGTCTCCACGGAGGTTCTCCGCCAGGTGGATGCTGAAACCGGCAAGCCACTCGTTGACATCATTGTTGACCAGGCCGGCCAGAAGGGCACCGGCATGTGGACCGTCCAGACGGCCCTCGATCTTGCTGTTCCCGTCACCGGTATCGGTGAAGCAACCTTCGCCCGCGGCCTGTCCTCCGCCGTTGTGCAACGCGAAGCCGCCGCCGATTTCGAAGGAATTGCCGACGAATGGAATATTGCGGACCGCGACGCCTTCATTGAGGATGTTCGCCAGGCTCTCTATGCGTCGAAGATCATTGCTTACTCGCAGGGATTCAACGAGATCCAGGCCGCGGCCACCGAGTATGGCTGGGATATTAGCCTTGCCGACATGGCTCGGATCTGGCGGGATGGCTGCATCATCCGTGCCCGCTTCCTCGGCGATGTCACGAAGGCTTACAACAAAAACCCGGAGCTTCCGCTCCTCCTCGCCGATGAGTACTTCTACAACGCCGTGAAGACGGCACTGCCGCACTGGCGCAGGGTTGTTTCGCTCGCAGCGCTGCACGGCGTTCCTGCACCGGTCTTCTCGTCCTCCCTGTCGTACTACGACGGGGTGCGAGCCGACCGCCTCCCGGCTGCCCTCATTCAGGGTCAGCGTGACTACTTTGGCGCGCACACGTACAAGCGCGTGGACAAGGAAGGCACGTTCCACACCCTGTGGGCCACCGAAGAACGGGGCGAAGTCGAGTCCTAAGACTCTCCGTGGTGGGCCGCTCAGCCCAGCACCCCATTCCGCTGAATCTCAACTGAATAGCTCCAAACGGAACACCCACGCTCGGCTTTCACCCGGGGGTTCAGCTGCACCGCACGCTATTTCAAGCTCTGGAGCTTTATCCAACGGGACTCATAAATTTTTCCATTCTCTATCTGCACATCCACTTCCCAACATGTAGAGGTATTCAATGAAACTCCGTGAAGATGCTCGCTGGTCCATCGTCGTACCGACATCGATCGGCGTCAGGATCACACCCGAAAACCGTCAGCCCGTCCACACCACCGACCGATTCTTCATGCATGCGACGTCGGCAGAGACCAACGTTGCGTCCGTATCGTCGTACCTGGGTGAGCCCACGAAGGTTCTGACGAACTTCGTCGAAGGCTCCCCGATCTCCGCCTTCATTCAGGCTGATCTCCGTAAGCGCGGCATGGCATTCGAGGGCCCCTCGCTGCCGCAGGGCGACGCCTGGGGGTACCGCCACCAGTTCAACGTTGCCGACTCCGGTTTCGGTGGCCGCGGACCCCGCGTCTGGAACGACCGGGCGGGCGAGGTCGGACTCGACCTCGATGCCGCAGATTTCGATCTGGATCGCATGTTCAAGGACGAGGGCGTGAAGGTGGCCCACCTATCCGGCCTCGTTGCCGCTCTTTCCCCGAAGACCTCGAAGTTCTGTGTCGAGATTGCGAAGAAGGCCAAGGAGCACGGCACTGCCGTTTCTTTCGACCTGAACTACCGCGCTTCCTTCTGGAAGGGCCGCGAGGAAGAGCTCTCCGCAGCGTTCCATGCGATCGCCGAGCAGTGCGACATTCTCTACGGCAACGAAGAGGACTTCCAGCTCTGCCTGGGCATCAAGGGACCCGAGGCGGGAGGCAAGGACATCGATGAGGAGATCGATCAGTTCAAGCAGATGATCGGCCGCATCCAGGAGGCCTACCCGAAGGCGCAGTACATTGGCACCTCGCTCCGTGAGGTCGTCTCCGCGAACCACCACCGCTGGGGCATGATCCTCTGGGGCGAGGGCGAGTTCAACGTTGCGCACCTTCGCGACATTGACGTCCTCGACCGTATTGGCGGCGGCGACGGCTCGATCGGCGGCGTTCTCTACGGCATCCTGCAGGGCTGGGAACCGGAGAAGTGCATGCAGTTCGGATGGGCGACGGGCGCACTTGCCGCAACGTCAATCACCGACTTCGGCGCCCCGGCCGACGAGGAGCAGGTCTGGGCCATCTGGTCCGGCAACGCCCGCGTCAAGCGGTAAGCACACATCAACCAGCGGCTGACATAACAGGAAAGGAGGGGTCCCGTGGCACTGCCCCGGCACCCCTCTTCTCCGCCCTACGGACTTCAATCATCCACGGACTTCCGTCCGTCGCAGTCCGAGCTCCGCAATTCGTTCCCATCATGGTTCGTTTCCGGGCCGTAGGTGAAGGCGAGTTCAGCAATTAAACACGTATCGTGCCTTCCCCGGTCAACAGCGACCCTCCCTTCGAACCAGTTCCGCGACCAGAATGGGTTGGACAACCACGAGCCACCCGCGGCAACGACCTAGACAGGGTGGCCACCTAAACAAAGCGGTCTCCTAAACAAACCTGCCAACTCGACAAACCGGCTACCCAAACAAACCGAATACCCATACGATCCGGCCTACCCGACAGGCACAGAGAGGTGCATCATGACGAAGCTTTATCCCGGTATCCCCGAAGCGATTGGCATCGGTGGTCCCGACACGACGTTGACGGATGATGAGATCCGCAGTTTCGTTACTGAGCAGCTGGGTGACTACGACTTCGATGGCAAGCGCGTGACACTTGTTGTCCCCGACGGTACCAGGCATGCCCCGGTTGCAAAGCTCGCCCATATGATCCGCGATGCTCTTGGCAATCGCCCAAAGGACGTTCGCGTTGTCATCGCTCTTGGCACCCACGACAAGATGAGTGAAGAGGCTATCGGTGCGCTCATGGGCTACGAACCCGGGCATTTCAACGACTCTTTCCCGGGTTGGCAGATTTTCAATCACGAATGGTGGGATGAGGACACGTTCGCGAACCAGGGGACCATTCCCGCCGACAAGATCATGGAACTATCGGGCGGACGTCTCGAGCGTGAAATGGTTGTACACGTCAACAAAATGGTGGTTGACACCGACATCACCTTTATTCTCGGTCCGGTGCTCCCCCACGAGGTTGTTGGTATCTCTGGCGGCAACAAGTACCTCTTTCCCGGGCTTTCGGGTCACGACGTCATCAACATGTCGCACTGGGTGGGTGCTCTCATCACATCCTTTGAGATGATCGGCTCTCGCGGAATCACCCCCGTCCGTCAAATGATCGACGCGGCAGCATCGCTTGTCCCGTCAACGAAGATCATGCTCGGCATGATCGTGAAACCGGGCGGCGGCTACGACCTGCACTACGTCGCCTTCGGCGATGTTCACGCGGCCTGGGAGGCCTGCGCACAAGTATCTGCGGACGTGCACGTCAAGTACGTGGAGAAGCCATATCGGCGGGTCGTGTCCATCATGCCGACCATGTACGAGGACATGTGGACGGCAGCGAAGGGCTTTTACAAGCTCGAACCGATCGTCGCCGACGGCGGAGAGCTCATCATTTACGCCCCGCACATCGACACGATCTCCCACATGCATCCCGACATCGTCAAGATCGGCTATCACAACCGCGACTACTTCGTGAAGCAGTGGGACAAGTTCGAAGACAAGCCCTGGGGTGACCTCGCCCACTCGACACATTTGCGAGGCAAGGGCACCTTCGACCCCGAAACCGGCAACGAAGAGAATCGCGTGACTGTCACCCTCGCCACGAAGATCCCTCGCGATGTCGTCGAGTCCATCAACCTGTCTTACATGGATCCCGAGGACCTCAACTTCGAGGCCCTAGAAGCCGACCCCGATACCCTCGTCGTCCCGCACGCCGGTGAACTCCTGCACCGCGTCGAAGCACGCGAAAAGTAGAACTCAAGAGAATAGGTGCCGGCAAACTTCTCAGCAACCGATCCGCGACGGCAACCAGTTGCACCGCCAGGACGAGCAACTACACCGGCCAGTATCCGTAAAAGCAGATTGGGCGATGGCAACAACTGGCAATGTTGCCACCGCGGCAACGAACATTGATGAAATAGACGCAAGAGAGCTTGACTTGACGCAAGGGAGCGATGACATGGCCGAATGGACACCGTTGTCGATGCGGAATGCTGACTGCGCTCAGTCCGCCCGCTTCCCCCGGGCTCACCGTCGAGGAGGAAACGCATGACTAGTCAGATAGCGGCAATGCCGGGTTTCGCCCGCGATCTTCCACCGCACCTCGACGAGCTCGCCCAACGGGTCGCCGCCGAGGTTAAGAATGCTCTCGGCAAGGCACCGCGGCCCAAAATCGGGGTTGCCTATTCCGGCGGCGTGGACTCCGCTGCTCTCGGCGCCCTTGTCGCTCGCGCAGTCGGCCCCGAAAGAACCGTTCTTCTCCTCGGCATTTCTCCATCGCTGGCAGCACGTGAACGAACCCTCGCCCACAGGCAGGCCGAGGAGATGGGTCTACCGGTGATCGAGGTTCCCACTGAAGAGATCGAGAACGCTGAGTACCGCAAGAACGACGTTGACCGCTGCTACTTCTGCAAGGACGAGCTCTTCACGAAGCTGGATGACAGCACGGCCGAGGCTCATGATCTTGGCGTGATCGCCTACGGCGAGAATGCCGATGATTCGAAGCGACCGGATCGTCCCGGCGGCAGGGCTGCTCGAGAGCATTCCGTTCTTTACCCTCTCGCCACCGCCGGCATCAAGAAGGTCCAGGTCCGGGAGATTGCCTCTGCTCTTGGCCTGAGCTCTGCGCTGAAGCCGGCAGCCCCGTGCTTGGCTTCCCGTATTCCTCACGGCCAGGAAGTCACGGCCGAGAAGCTTCATGCCGTTGACGTAGCCGAAGATGTTGTTCTTGGCGCGGGCTTCAGCGACTGCCGCGTGCGTCATCACGGCACCGTTGCCCGTATCGAAGTGCCGACGGACGAGATCGGCAGGATCGCCAATGACGAGCTTCGTAGACACCTGCTCGAGGGTGTGAAGCAGGCGGGCTTTAGCCACGTCGCCTTCGATCTCAACGGCATCCAGTCCGGTGCTTTCACCATGCAGATTCTCTCCCGCAGACCGGAGGAAGCATGAGCAGTATCGCGAACCTTGACTTTGGTCGATACGAGCGGAGGGGTTATCCCGAAGCCGTTCTGTGCGACGGGAAGTCCCTTGACCAGTGCGTACATATCGCACGCACCTGGAGAGCAAAGGCCAATGAGGGCCTGAACCTGGGCACGGTCCTGTTCACTCGGATTACCGAGGACAAGGCCAAGGCGGTCACCAAGATTTTAGATGGTGCGATCTGGCACGAGACAGCCCGCATGGTGGCGTGGCCGGGGGACGTACCTGAGCCAAGCGGAGGCAAGGTCATTGTCGCCTGCGCTGGCACGTCCGATCTTCCCGTCGCCCAAGAAGCAGCGCTCACCGCACGGTACCTCGGCAGGTCCGTGACCGAACTCGTTGATGTTGGGGTTGCCGGCCTGGACCGGATCCTCGCCCACCGCGAAACTCTCCAGTCCGCCCGGGTCATCGTGGTCGTGGCCGGAATGGAAGGGGCACTTGCTTCCGTCGTTTCAGGACTCGTTTCTTGCCCGGTTGTTGCCGTCCCAACCTCGGTTGGCTACGGAGCGTCGTTCGGAGGCATCACTGCCCTTCTCAGCATGCTGAACTCCTGCTCCCCCGGCGTGTCCGTCGTCAATATCGACAACGGCTACGGCGCCGGACATCTCGCAGCGCAGATCGCAGAACCCCAGGGAGACACGCATGGCACCGCATGATCACGGCCACGGCGGACATTCCGACTGCGATCACGCCCACTCTCATGGTCATTCTCATGACGGGGCTTCTCACGGAAGTCACTTGCACGGTAGTCATCCCCACGACCACGGTGGATACTCTCATTCTCACGGCGAGTACAGCCGCGAGATTTCGACTGCCGACGGCCTACCCGTACCCGAGAGTCAGCAAATTGAGGCAACCGACCTTTGGCAAGGTGAAGCAGACCGGATTCTGTGGATCGATGCGAGCCAGGGCGCTTCTGGCGATATGTTGCTCGGTGCTCTGCTAGATGCTGGGGCCGATGCTGGTTCTGTTGCGAAGGTTCTTGAGCTCATCGCACCGGGCCTGCTCCACCTTCAGTCGCGGCACGTGGTCCGCGGTCCGTTCCGCGCGGTCAAGGTGGACGTCATTGCCGACGAGCCGAATCCCCACGCCCGTCATCTCTCCGACGTCGAGGAGCTTCTGGAAGCTCCGGGAGTTCCCCCGGCAACCCGGGATTTAGCAAAGGAAGCGTTCCGCCTGCTCGCGGAGGCCGAGGCTCACGTGCACGGCGCAAGCATCGAGTCGGTTCATTTCCACGAGGTGGGCGCTCTCGACTCGATCGGCGATATCGTCGGCGTCTGCGAGGCAATCCGGACCCTCGGGGTGGAAACAGTCGTCACCACAACCGTTGCGGTCGGTGCGGGAACGGTGAAGACCCAGCATGGTGTGTTGACGGTTCCACCACCCGCCGTTGCCGAGCTAGCGAAGGGCTGGCCCGTCGAGGCCGGCGGACCGGAGGACGTGGGCGAGCTCTGTACTCCAACGGGGATGACTCTGATTCGCACGCTGTCCGCTAGGCACGGGAACATGCCGGAGATGGTGGTTGAGGAGATTGGTGTTGGTGCCGGCACCAGAATCCGCAAGGACCGGGCAGGCGTTGTTCGAGTGGTGGTCGGCACCGCGGCGCACGATAGGACACCAGCTCACTCCGTGGCCGGTGCCGCCATTGATTTAGATTCTTCGCATAATCAGGTAACTGAACCCTCCTTTGAGCCGGACGATCGGGTGCATACGGTCGAGGCGAATGTGGATGATATGGATCCGCGCCTGTGGCCGAGTGTGCTTGATGCCTTGATTTCTGCCGGTGCGAATGATGCTTGGCTGACACCGATTGTTATGAAGAAGGGCCGGCCCGCCCACGTTGTCTCCGCGCTCTCGCATGAGAATAACCTGTCGGCCGTCGTTGATGCGATGGTGGCACACACCTCGACGATCGGCGTGCGCGTTTCTGCGCCCTCGCACCGGAGGGTCCTGAACCGTAGCATTGTTCCGATCGACGTTGACGGGATGATGGTGCGGGTCAAGGTCTCGGGGTCCGAGGACGAGATCACGCACGTGAGCATCGAATTTGATGACGTCGCTCGGGTGGCTCGTTCTCTCGATATTCCGCAGCGCGAGGCACTGTCAATGTGTGAGTCTGTTGCCTGGTCGGCCGGACTCGTTCGCGGAAGGAGTATGCCGTGACAGACGCAAAGAAGCGTGTCACCATTTACGATGTCGCTAAAGTCGCGGGAGTCGCTCCCTCAACCGTGTCGCGAGCCTTCTCTCGACCGGGTCGTGTCAATGCCGAGACATCCCGCCGGATCTACGAGGTTGCCGAAGGACTCGGTTACCGTTCCCAGTCACCGGCCCGCCTGGATACGGGGAAGGTTTCGAAGATTCTCGCCTTTGTCGTCTCCGACATCAATAACCCGTTCCTCACTCACATCATGCGGGGCTTCCAGCAGGAAGCCAGCCAGCAGGGCTACACCACCCTACTGATTGACTCTCAGGAGTCCGATTCCGCAGAGCGCAGCTCTATTGAGAAGATCATTCACCTGGTTGACGGCGTTGTTCTTACCTCATCGAGGATGTCTGATTCGACGATCAGCCAGATCATGAAGGTCAAGCCCGTGATCGCCATTAATCGCGAGGTCCGCGGGGTTCCCTCCATTCTTCCCGACACTGACCGCGGTGTGCGCCAGGCCGTCGAGCTGATTGCCAGCCATCATCACAAGCGCCTGCTTTATCTGGCTGGCCCAGAATCATCCTGGGCCGACGGCGTACGGTGGCGGGCGCTCGCCGAGTCCTGCGATGAACTGGATATCACTCTCAAGCGCATCGGGCCCTATCCGCCCTCGCTCATGGGTGGCATCACTGCTCCCCGGGTGTGGATCCGGCAGCAGTCCTCGGCTGTCATGGCCTACAACGATCTCCTTGCCATCGGGTTCATGAAGGCCGTTCAGAACGCTGGCTTCAACGTTCCCGGCGACGTGTCCGTCATCGGCATGGACAACACGATCACGACCGCACTGACCACTCCCACGCTCACGACCGTCGCTACTCCCCCGAACATGCTGGGTGTGCGGGCTGCTCGCACTCTCATCTATCAGTTGCAGAACCGGTCGAAGCAGCAACCCAAGACCGTGACGGTCCCCATGAACGTGTTCCTGCGGGAATCCGTGGGGCCCGTTCCAACACCAGCCTAGGAATCTCCGGCTCGATGACCACCACCAACGAAGGATTCGTGATGACAACGCCACGTACCGGCCGCGCGCCGCTCACCCTCCACCCGGACCGGCTCTTCCCTGCCGATCCGACCACCCGCGATATCACGCGTGAGATCTACCAGCAGATTGTTGACTTGCCGATCATTTCCCCGCACGGTCACGTGCCGGTCGAATGGCTTGCCGATGACATTCCGTTCACCGACCCGACCTCCCTTCTTCTCACCCCGGACCACTACACGAACCGCATGCTTCATGGCGCGGGCGGCGTTGAGCTATCCGAGCTCGGCGTTCCCGTGGGAAGCGAGATGACACCCGAACAGTCCCGGAATGCGTTCCGCAAGCTGTGCGAGAACTGGAAGTACTTCCGTGGCACCCCGGTTCGCTACTGGTTCGAGCAGGAGTTCTACGACCTATTCGATGTACGGGTGCGCCCCAGTGCCGACACTGCGGACGAGATCTACGACCAGATTGCCGCGAAGCTCGCCACCCCCGAGTACCGGCCGCGCGCTCTCTACCAGCGGTTCAATATCGGGGCGATTGCCACGACCGATGATCCCTGTTCCGACCTGTCCGGTCACGCGAAGTTGCTGGCAGATCCGACATGGGACAGCAAGGTGGCCCCGACGTTCCGGCCCGATGCGTACCTCGAGCCGGGCCGGTCCAACTGGAATGAGCTCACAAACAACCTGGGTGAGGTTACGGGCGTCAATGTCGACACCTACGCCGGCAACCTGGAAGCCATGAGGACCCGCCGCCAGTACTTCAAGGAGCACGGCGCCGTCTCCTCCGATCACTCTCACGCCGATGCTGGATGCGCGAGGCTCTCCGACCGGGAAGCCGAAGCGCTGTATGCAAAAGCAAGACAGGGCACAATCGAGCAGGCGGATGCTGACAGGCTCCGCCGCCACATGATCAACGACCAGGCGAAGCTTGCCACCGAGGACGGGCTGGTCATGACCCTGCATCCGGGCGTGTACCGCAACCACGACACGCAGGCCTTTGAGCGCTACGGTGCCGACGTCGGCGGCGACGTTCCCTACGCCATTGAGTTCACGAAGGCACTTCAGCCCATCCTTGACTCCTACGGCAACGTTGACGGCTTCCAGCTCGTCGTGTTCACCATGGACGAGACGGTGTACAGCCGCGAGCTGGCCCCCATGGCCGGCTACTACCGCTGCCTCTTCGTTGGCGCCCCCTGGTGGTTCATCGACGAGGCTGACGCCATCATGCGCTACCGCCGTTCCGTCACCGGGTACGCAGGCTTCTACAAGACATCCGGGTTCATCGATGACACCCGCGCCTTCTGCTCGATCCCGGCCCGCCACGACCTGGCCCGCCGCATCGACTCCACCTTCCTCGGTGGCCTCGTTGCCGAGCACCGCCTCGACATGGATGAGGCCGTCGAGACCGCTATCGATATTGTCACCACCCAGCCGCGAAAGGTATTCAAGCTATGAGCACGCAACTGACCCGTTCCACCCACGGTAGGCCAGCCGCACCCGTGCGGATTCTCCACGTGGGGCTGGGCAACTTCATGAGAGCCCACCAGGCCTGGTACACGGAAAAAGCCAGTAACGCCGACGAGTGGGGAATCGCAGCTTTCACGGGCCGCAGGCCTCTGATGGCGGAGCTGCTGACGCCCCAGGATGGTCTTTACACTCTGATCACCAAGGAGGCAGCCGGTAACTCCTACGAGGTCATCTCCTCAATCGTTGCCGTCCATCCCGCCTCCGACTTCGCTTCCTTCATTGGCTACTTTGAGTCCTCGGACCTGTCGATCGTCACCTCAACGGTGACCGAGGTCGGCTACTGCCGCCGCCCCGACGGCTCCCTGGATCTGGAGGACGCAAGGGTGGCAGCCGACCTGGAGGCACTCAAGGAACTTGTCGGTAAAGAAATGGAGCTGGGCTCTGCCGAGCTCTCCACGGCGCCCGCGAAGATCCTTGCCGGTCTTCTTGCCCGTCGGGCCGCCGGGGTTGGACCGCTCACGATCCTGCCGTGCGACAACCTGCCGGACAACGGTTCAGCATTCGCACGCGTTGTGACCGATGCTGCCCGCGAGGTCGATCCCAGCATTGTGCAGTGGATGGATGAGAACGTCTCCTGGGCCACGTGCATGGTTGACCGCATTACCCCCGCAACTTCCGATGCGGATCGAGACGAGTGCGAGAAGGTGCAGGGCTACGCTGATGCCTCACCGGTTCCGACCGAGCCCTTCAGCGAATGGGTTGTCTCGGGCGACTTTCCCGCGGGACGCCCCGACTGGGAAGTCGCCGGCGCTCAGATCGTTGAGGATGTCGAGCCCTACGAGCAGCGCAAGCTGTGGATGCTGAACGGCTCCCACTCCCTCATGGCCTACGCCGCACCGATACTCGGCCACGAGACCGTGGCCGACGCCATCGGCGACCAAGTGGTGCGGGGCTGGGTTCAGAAGTGGTGGGAGGAAGCCGGCTCCGGACTTCAGGTCGAATGGGAGGACTACGCGGCAGCCCTCCTGGCTCGCTACGAGAACCCGAACATTCGTCACCTGCTGGCACAGATCGCACACGACGGTTCCCAGAAGATCCCCGTCCGCATCGCACCCACGCTGATCAACCAGCGCACGCAGGGTAAGCTCCCGGTCTCCGCAGTAAAGGCCGTTGCAGCCTGGATGCTCCACTTGCAGGGCTATGGCGCACCCGTTGTCGACAAGAGCGCCGACAAGGTCGCCAGCCAGCTGAACGACAACGCAACGAAGAATGCCGAAGTCGTTCTCAACTATGTGGCACCCGAGCTCAGCGGCGATGCCGAACTCGTCACCGCGATCGCCGATGCAGCAGAGGAAATCCTCAGCTTCGTCAAGGAATAATCCCTGGCCATCACGGATAGTAAAGCGTCAGGGGCGAGAGAAGAACACACAATTCACTCCCGCCCCTGACGGCATATCTCATATTAAAGCGGCAATTCGACCGCGAAACTCAGACTATTCAGGATGTGAACTCTCCCGTGAGCATGCCGGTACAGTTTAAGCCCTCATCCCTTAGGCGGTTAGTTACCCTCGACCACGTTTTCCAGGTAGAGGCGTGCCCGTCTAATTCGCAGGGGTAGGTCGGGGGTAACACCGGAGGGCAGTTCGTCCACCGGCCACCACTGCACCTGTTCGCTCTCGTCACTCACGGAGAACTCCGCATCCGGATCTGCAATCGCTGCAAACCCAACGTCCCAGTGGCGAGAACAGGTAAAACCGCCGTGCAGGTCGTGCCGATCGAGGTCAACAACTCCCCCGGTCAGTTCAAGATCGTCGATCCCACTTTCCTCGCGGGCTTCACGAACCGCGGCGGCCTCAAGCGTGTCGTCGCCTGCTTCGAGATGTCCGCCGAACTGGACCCAGAACTGACCCTTCTTGTGAAAGGTCAGCAAAATCTGGTTGCGGTCCGGTGAGAACACGAAGCAGCTCGCCGTGATGTGCTGATCGCCAAGCGGCTTCCACAGCATGGCCTCACCGTCGGCACCCACCTTGACGAGATATGACTCCTTCAGTTGCTTCTGGAAAGGGTCGATCGACGAGTAGGACACGAGGTGAGAGATAACAGATTCGAGCACACTGTAATTCTACGTTCCGCACCCAGTTGCAGGTACTCCAACGTGCCAGCTACGGACAGCCCTCACTTATCCTCTCCTGGGACTCATCGCTTGGTCCCGATGCTCGTTGCCTGGCCACGGGGTTTACCGACTACCCGGCCCAGGCTCACAACCGTGCCGATGTTCACCACCCTGCCTAGGTTCATTACCACACCCAGGGGTATTACCCGAGCACTGAGGTTCATGACTCGGCCCATGAACTACTCGGAGTAAGCAACCCGATGGTCAACCTGCATTGCCTTGAACATCCATAATTTCAGAATTGTCTTACCTGGAGTTTGTGGCGACATATCGGCGTTTTCGGGATTCTCTAGCAATGCCCTAGAAAAGACTAGGTGGCTCACTCCTTGACAGGCCACCTGGTTAACTGGTTAGTTAGTCATGTAACTAACCAAGGAGGCGGTCATGGACTTCTCAGCCCAGACTCCCATCTACATCCAGATTGCGGATGACATCCGGAGGCGTGTTGTCACCGGAGAACTACAGGCAGGTGACCAACTAATGTCGACCACTCAGTACGCCACGACCTATCGGATCAATCCGGCAACCGCTAACAAGGCTTTCGCCACTCTGGTTGAAGAGGGCCTCGTTGAGAAGCGCCGTGGAATCGGCATGTTTATCACTCCTCATGCACACGAAACTCTGACAACCGCTGGTCGTGCAACGTACCGGGAGGAGACTCTCTCCCCTGCCGTTGCAGCCGGCCTCGAGCTCGGCCTTACCCCTCAGCAGATCATTCAACTCACCACCGACCTTCTCAAGGACGCATCATGACTTACTCCATTTCTATGACGAACGTGTCGTACGCGTACGGCAAGAAGGAAGCTCTTCGCGGCATCAACGCACAGATTCCGGCCGGCACCATTACGGGCCTACTCGGTCGCAACGGCTCCGGAAAGTCCACGCTGGCAATGCTTCTTGCGGGTCAGATGAAGGCGGAGGGTGAGCTTCTCGTTAGCGGAACCTCTCCCTGGGAGAATCCGGAGATCATGCCGAACACGGTCCTCGTATCGGATTCGACCTCAATCTTTATCGATAACAAGCTCGGCAGGTCGTCCGAGCTGTGGCGAAACAGCCGCCCGAACTGGGATGAGGACCTCTACAACGAGCTTCTCGACATGTGGCAGCTGTCCGAGAAGGACACCTATTCTTCACTATCCCGCGGGCAGCAGTCGGCTTTCGTGGCCGCTCTTGGCCTTGCGTCTCAGGGTGAGCTCACGATCTTCGACGAGGTCCATCTGGGCATGGATGTGGTGGTTCGCCAAGAGTTCTACGACGCCATGCTTGCCAGCTTCGTCAAGAAGCCCCGCACCATCATTCTCTCCTCGCATCTCGTGTCCGAGATCGAGAACCTCATCGAAGAAGTTCTCATTGTTGATCGCGACAAGCTCATTGCAGCTGGCTTCGCCGATGATCTTCGCGGAGAGCACGGACAGGACGGTGCTCAGGCATCGCTCACCGATGTTCTGATCAACCTGACTGGAAAGAGGATAGGGAAATGACGACCACAACCATGACCCACAGGAGCCTCTACAACAGGATTTCCACCCAGGACCTGAAGGCGTTCTACTGGATGACGCTGATCGTCGCGGCGATTATCGCCTCCATGTACATCGTCCTTCCCTTCATTCCCGAGTCGTGGCTGGAAAACTACGGAGGCGATAGGACCAACAATTTCCTTCCCCTCGAGGCGATTGATAATCCGCGTTTCGTTCTGATTCCCGAAGCAATTACCTCGACTCTCGTCATCATCCTGTTCGTCAACGGGATCGTCACGGCGGCAGAGAACCGCACAATGCTCGGTGCCGGGGTGACCCGCAAGGCCACCTGGATTGATGGACGGGTAGCAAACATTGGTATCGCGACCATGATCTACGTGCTCTGGACGATCGCCATCGCGGTAGCCGTTCTTCTCGACGGTGGGTTCACCAACCTCGATGTTGGCATCATGGTGCAGAGCTCGCTCACGTTCTACGCAGCCCTGCTCGTCGCCTTTGAACTCGGGTATGCCATCTCGATGCTGTTCTGCCGCTACCACTGGTTCGGCGCACTCATCGCCGCCGGTATCGGCATCACCGTTGGCATTCTCATCATGATCATGCAGCGGGGCGAACTTCCCGCGGACTGGGCCTGGTACACCTGGCTCGCCACCATCGCCTTTGTTACGTTCGCCTTCGCGGCCTCACGCCACATGCTGTTAACGCTTCCAATGAGGCGCAGTTCGTAATGGCAGGACCCCGCCACACCAGCCACACGACTCCGGTCAACCATCCTTGTGGCCGCCCGGTCACTACCTATCGACACTCTCTCCTCGCATCCAACACCGCACCGGCGAATTTTCCGCCCCGTTAGGAAGGCACCATCATGACTCACGCCCAGCTAGCCGCGAGGTACGCGCCCGCCGATAGTCGTAGCCTGCGAACCACACTGGGCTGGACTACCGGGATGGTCGCCGTCATCTTTATCGCTGCCGGGATCTTCCCCACCGCGTGGTACGAGGAAACTCAGGAGATCCTGCAGACCACCCGGATTGGTCTCGAAGGGAGGGACCTGGAATTTGTCCGAGCCGCCGACATGGTGACAAGTTCCCTCACGGTTGTTGCACTCGTTGTCGGCATCATTACCGCCGGCGAGTTCCGCACCTACCTGGGTGCCGGCGCCACCCGCATGTCGATCTGGACGAATGCTCGCAAGAATGCGATTGCCCTCACCATCGTCCTTGTCATCTTCTCAACAGCCTCACAGTTGCTCGGCATTGCCCTCGACAGCGCATGGGATGATGTCTCCTGGTCCAAGTTCGCTATCGTTGCACTGGCCTCTGCCGGAGCTTTCCTCCTCGCCCACGAGTTCGGTTACTTCGTTGCTCTCATGCACGTGCGTCTGACGATCTTGCTCGCCCTGGCAGCCACCCTCCCCATCATCTTCCTCTCGGTCTTCACCCTGGTACAACTCAGCGATAACGGGTGGGAGATCTGGACCTGGATCTGGCTCGCCATCATCCTGACCGTGACTATTGGAGGCACCCACAAAGCAACAAGCACGCTGCCCATGAGGCGGAACGGCTACTAATAACCACAGCGTTCCGACCGGCGCCGACTCCGGCCCCGGCACCACAGGTCCCCGACCGCAATCCCGTTCGGGGACCTTCTGTTTCCACAAAACAATTCACGAGGCAATCGCAGGCGGAGCACGACCCAGCAACAGTAACCGCGACGAGCAACACTCGGCCAGGAAACCCCAGGCACGTCGATCCATTCAGCTCAATGTACGCAGACACCAAAAGAGAGCGGCGCGTTTTTCAATGCCATTGCCGGACGAGAAGAACGGGTCTACGATTAATTCAACAGTCGTTGAGTTAAGGGAGCGTGGGCCCGGTCGTGAATCAGCAAAACGAGTTGGCAGAACCGCGTGCCACCTCCAACTCCGAATCAGCAAGCCAAGCATCCGCACCACCACCTGCCGCCAATTCCCCGGAGCAGCAGGGAGGCGATAGCGGGAAACGCCGCGTCGGCCGGCGGGCGGGTCGTTCCGCCACTCGTGAGGAGATCCTCAACGCCGCTCGTCCAATGTTTGCTGAACGCGGTTTTGCGGGAACATCCATTCGGGCAATAGCCCGCGAAGCAAAAGTGGATCCCGCTCTCGTCATGCATTACTTCGGCGATAAGGAGGGCCTGTTCCGTTCGGCTCTCGAGTTGCCCGTTAATCCCCGCGAAATTCTCAGTAAGGTCATCGAAGGCGACCGGGAGAAACTACCGGAGCGGATCATCACGACCTTCCTGGCCGTGTGGGAAGGTCCGGTTACGGGCGAAGCGATGCAAGCAATTGTCCGCCGCGTCTTCGGCGAACCGGATTCATTCAACCTCGTACGCGACTTCATGGGCGAACTCATCATTGAATCCCTCTCCCCCGCTCTGAAAGATGTTCCCGAGGACGAGGCGCGCACTCGTATTTCTCTCGTTGTGTCCCAAATGCTCGGCTTTGTGCTCGGTCGCTACGTCGTTGGGTTGGATTC
Organism: Flaviflexus sp.; assembly: GCF_052087705.1. Classification (NCBI taxonomy): domain Bacteria; kingdom Bacillati; phylum Actinomycetota; class Actinomycetes; order Actinomycetales; family Actinomycetaceae; genus Flaviflexus; species Flaviflexus sp. The sequence continues at coordinate 20,729 of NZ_JBQCYC010000021.1, forward strand.
CCTGCAGCGCATGACACAGGAAGAAATCGTCACATACTTGGAACCCACGCTCCGCAGATACCTGCTCACCGATCTCGGCGACCTCGACACCTCCGCCGGGGAACTCTCATAAGCATGTGAACTCTTCGCAAGATCGAGTGTGCAACATTCACGGTAAAGCCCGCGAACCCGACCGCACCGCTCTCGCCAACTAAAGAAGGCTTTGATGACAACGACTCCAGCAGTAGCATCCGAACCCGCAATCGCTATCCGTGGTCTCGTCAAACAGTTCGGTAGCACCACCGCTCTTGACAGTCTCGATCTCGAGGTCCTTCGGGGTGAAACCCACGGCTTCCTTGGCCCGAACGGCGCAGGTAAGTCCACCACCATTAGGGTTCTCCTTGGCCTGCTGAAGGCAGATGCTGGGGACGTTAGCCTGCTAGGGCAGGATCCTTGGAAGAACGTTGTCCCACTGCACCGCAGGCTGGCCTACGTCCCGGGCGACGTGGTGCTGTGGCCGGGGCTATCGGGCGGGGAGGCCATCGATCTCCTGGGCAATCTACGAGGCCGACTGGACGAGACTCGACGCAAGCACCTTATCGAGCGTTTCGAACTTGATCCGACGAAGAAAGGCAAGCAGTATTCGAAGGGCAACCGTCAAAAGGTGGCCATTATTGCCGCGCTCTCCTCCGACGTTGAGCTCTTGATCCTTGATGAGCCCACCGCGGGACTGGATCCGCTTATGGAGGCGGTGTTTCAGGAAGAGATCGCTGCTGAGAAAGAGCGAGGGCGAACCATTCTCCTGTCGAGTCACATCATGTCCGAGGTCGAGGCACTCGCCGACCGGGTCAGCATTATCCGACAGGGCAAGATCATCGAGACAGGTACCCTAGCCGATCTGCGCGGCTCCGAGCGTATTTCCATTTTCGCTACCATTCGCGAGCTTCCCAGCTCGCCTTCCGAACTGGGGCCACTGATCAATCCGGTATTAAACGACCATCTCCTCGCCGCATCGGTTGCTCCCGAGAATCTCACGCAGGCCATGACCAAGCTGTCGGCCCTTGGCCTCGATCAGCTCGAAGTCTCACCGGCCTCTCTCGAGGACCTGTTCCTGAGCCATTACTCCATTGGATCTTCGCGTGAAACAGACATTGCCGACCCGGAGGGCGCGCGATGATCGGGAGAGACTCTCAGAACGTCGTGGACGGCCGGTCCCAAGTAGGCTCGGTGACGGCTGAGGCATCCACACAGTCCAACCGGACCGCCGGCATCAAACCCCTCCTCGTGGTGTCCCTCCGGCAGGACCGCCTTCTCATTGCTCCGTGGATTGCCCTGATCACGGTTCTCTCCGCTTCTTCGATCCTCGCCTATCTCTGGGTGTTTCCGGATCAGGCGGACCGCATGGCACTGGCGAATGCCATGGGGTCCAATCCCGCCCTGTCTTTAGTCTTTGGCCCGGCCCACAACATGCTGACCTCCGACGGGTTTAATGCCTGGCGTGCCGGTCAGCTCGGCGCATTCTTCTCAGGTCTCATGACGATCTTTATCGTTGTCCGTAACACGAGGGCCGCAGAGGATTCCGGGCAGGCAGAACTGCTGGCATCGGGAGTTATGGGCAGGGGTGCTCGGCTAGCCGTCGCAGTGTTCATGGCAGCAATCGCCTCCCTGGCACTTGGCGTCGTCTGCTTCGTTGTCACCGTCCTGTGTGGCGGCGGGGTTATCCCAACAGTGTTGCTGAGCGCTAGCTACACGGCCTCTGGCCTGATGTTTGCCGGCGTTGCCGCGCTCGGCTCACAGTTGAGTGGCGATGCTCGAGGAGCGACCAGCCTATCGATAGCAACTCTCGGCATCATCTACGTCCTGCGTGGGTACGCCGACACTGGCGATCTGGGCAACTGGGCATCCTGGGCCACTCCCCTGGGCTGGCTCGGTGAGATCAGGCCGGGTACCGCGAATAATCCTTGGCCACTTCTGTTGGCACTCGGCTTTGCCATCCTTCTTATTTCCGTAGCCTTCCTTCTTCAGTCCAAACGCGACTTTGGTTTCGGCATGCTGCCACAGCGTCCCGGTCGGCCCCGCGCCGGTCTTGCCCGCACTATCTGGGGCCATTCCCTGAAACTCCACCTGCCGAGCATCGTCGGCTGGCTCATCGCATTCGTAGGGCTTGGCGCCCTGTTTGGCACACTGGTAACCACTATCGACAAAATCATGGCGAACAGCCCTGGTATTCCATTCCTCCAGGGAGGGGAAGGCGACCTTGCGGCGACCATGTCCTTCGCTTTCCTCGGCATGATCCTCAAGATCCTCGCAATCATCGCCGCGGTTATGGGTGTGCAGGTGATCATGAAGATTCATTCCGAAGAGGCGAGCAAAAGGGCGGAGCCGCTACTTGCTGGTTCACTGTCTCGACAGAAGTATCTGGCTTCCCACGCCATCATTGCCTTTGCCGGAACCGCTCTTGCACTTCTCGTCGGTGGACTCTTCCTTGGGATCGTCGCCCACGCCAGCGAACCCACTATTAACACCTGGCAGGTGCTTCACCAGGCCCTGGTCACGATCCCCGGAGCCTCGGTGCTGGTCGGGCTCGCTCTCCTTGCGGTAGGCGCAGTGCCATCACGAAGGCTCGTTGGTTGGTTAGGTATTGTTGCGACCTTTGCCCTCACGATCCTTGGCCCGACGTTCAACCTGTGGAACTGGGCGCTAGCGATCTCTCCCCTTTACCACTTGCCCAACGTCGGTGTGGCCGATCCCGACTTCGTCGGGGTGACCGTCCTTTCGCTCATCACCATTGTCTTCACGACAGTGGGCTTCCTAGGCTATCGCCGCAGGGATATGAACATCTGATCGGCTGCCGAAGGATCGTCTCCAGCTTCGCTGGATGTGTCCTGCGTGGATCGCTCAGGTAGATCTCGTGATGTGTTCCCGACAGGGCATGACCATCTCCAGCGATCTTCTCGTGCATTGCTGAAATGACGGGACCTTCCTCAGAATAGGGACCAACATGGAGGGTCTGCAGTGCGTCCCCTTCATCAAATCTCTCAAAGCGAACCTGTTCAATGAGCCGTGGAGCATCCGCTTTCATCACAACATCAACTCGACACCGCTCAACTATGTCTGCCGTGATCCAGTTCGGAACCATGATCATCATCGTCCACCGCCACGATGTCTTGTCGAGCCCTGAGGTGAACGCGTTCATGTCATCTGCCCACCAGAGACCCTCCAATGGCATCACCACGTAGTCGCGACCCAGTTCAATCTTGCTGAAGAACTTTATCCGGTATGCAAGCGGGTACAGAGCCCCGAGAGAATCCCGGTACTCCTCGGAGGTATTCGGGTCGCCCATGCCATCAATCTTCAGAAAGTCCATGGGAGGAACCGTCAGGTAGTCGAGTGAACCCTTTTTCGCCCGGTAGTGCGGTTCCTTCTTATGATCAACCTTCATGACATCCACTGCTCCCGACATCTTGCAATACAAACCGTGACAACCAGACAGACCGCGGCACCGTTGAGTCTCCCATCCAATCAAAATGGAAGGCATTACTCATCGTCCACCGGCGCAGCCGGAAAATCCGACCACACGAAGTAGGCCAACTGGACCCTCGTTATCAGACCCTGGTCTCGGGAACTTCCTTACCTTCACCGGTTCCGTCGTCCTTTCTCCTACGGAACCGGTTCACACCTTTGGGCATGCCTGAACGGAGTCTGCTGGCACTATCTCGAGCCCGGTCACCTGCACCACTTCCAACACTCTTAGCACGTTCCATCGCTCCGGTGCTCACGTCCCTTGCTCGGTCCCGAGCCGCTCCGCTGGCGTTTTTTACTGCGTCGAGGCCGTCACTACCTTTATCGACAATGTCATCCTTGAGGTCACCGATGGCTTCCTTCCAGCCACGTCCTTCGATCTCGGTTGCTGAGGACTCGATCCCAATACTCTGCTCAAAAGCACTGATGTCGTGGAGGGTCTCGTTCCCGGCTTCCACAATCCTTTTTCCGTTCACTGGATTGAACAGGACGCCGGCCTTGCCGATCGCAGCAGCCGCGTTGATCCGCTCGATGAGGTTGGCGGTTGTCTGAGCGATCTCGGTCCTGCGCTTTTCCCGCGCCCTGACCAGCGACCTCCGGTGGGCGTCGAGTTCCTCGGGGGACGCATCAAGCACCCTATCCAACTCGAGCACCCCGAGTACGTCTTGCAGTTGGAAAGACCGGGCGAGGACAGCCAACCATTCCACGACAGACTTCTCGGTGTCGCGTACAAGCTCGGCGAGTTCATCAACCCGGTTTTCTTTCTCAATCTTCTCTGAAAGCCACTGGATCTGGCGGAGTGCATAGGCCTGTGTTTTCGCAATGATCTGATGAGAGCCCTGAATACTCGACCAAGTCACCTCGGAAACGCGTCCGACTTCCTGTCTTGTCACGCATGCGTCGTCGAGCACGAGACCAACGCCGATCATGTCGGCGTAGACAGCATCCTTTTGTGCCCGAAGGACGTCATCCACTTTGGAGTCGATTGTTCTGAGGTAATCGGTAATTTCCTCCATGGCGTGCTCCATGGCTTGCTGCGCCATGAGCCCGGCCACGCCCGACAGTAGAGCCGGATTAGTCAGGGCCGCACCCGGTGTTCTCAGAAACTGAAGGTGTTGAGTAAACTTCCCGTCCTCTATGAGCGTCCCGCGAAATGTTGTCTTCGAGGAACCCTTCAGTGTTGTTCCCTTCTTGAGCGCCTCCGCCGACTCTTCGGTGAGCTTCAGCCACCTGCCGAAATTAGCGGTGACCTCAGCTCCAGCCTGAGTGAGAGCCGCTCCCCGACTCATCCCCGTGCGGAGCATACTGAGGTCAAGCTCTTTTGCTTCCATACCGGCACCCGCCAGAAACTGCTCAACGGCTGTCTTCTCGCCAATAACGGCGACACCATTGCCGTCCGCGATCAGCTCAACTTCGTCCGACACAATAGCTTCCTTTGGCAATCCCACACATCTGGCAACATCCTGCACACACCATTATTGTCCATGAGCCGCACTCAATGGCGTGAAAGGAAGGAAACTTATATCGGTGAAGCCACGCCTGCTCCGGAGCATTTTAGCTCCCATATTCTACTTATCGACGACAGCGGCATTGTTCCATCGGGAACTTCCTTCGCCCGCAGGTGGGGACCAGGCACCACCCGTTAGCCCGTCGACCTTCGGTGCCAGCTCTTACACTCGTTAAAATGCAGCCCACACAGGAGCGCAACCGTGGAATTTCTTCTCCTGCTCTTAGCCGCCTTCGGAGCCTGGTCGCTACTTGCCCCGGCAGCCAGTTCGAGATCATGAATACGCTTCGTTATCGGGACCCCGAGTATCACGAGCCGTCCTCTTTCGCCCTCATAATGACCCGGATCAGCGGACTCTTGATCATCGGCTTGTCGGTCTGGATGAATTTTCATATGCCGGAGCCGCCGCCGTAAGTCTCTCACTCACATCGGTTGTAACAACGACTTCTACCTTCGCTTCCACGGAGCATTCATTGCAAACGGCACACTCCTTCACGAGCGTTGCTCAGTTGTTTGTGGGCGTCGCTATCTCTCGCTGGCGTTCAACGAGGTCAGCAATCTGCTCGGCATAGATCTCCGGAATCGTGGCTTCGAGTTTCTCGACCTCACCTTCGGTGATCAGAACCGAAGTTCCATCAGCATCGACACCCCAGAACCTGGATCCATCCCCAAGAACCATGATGAGAGGGACAACGCTTCCTACGCCCCACTCGGCTACCTTTTCGCTTGCGGTCAGGATACTGGCCCATTCCGGTAAATCTTCAACATCGAAGCCGAGAAGAACAACGCCCCGCCAAAACGTCCACGCGGGAGCCACGGAGAACAGTTCAGGCTCCGGCCATGCTTCAGGCCTGGCAATGATCGAGACACCATTGGTCCGCTTCGTAAGGGCAACAAACTCGGACGGGACTTCAACCGGTAGCAGCGACTCCACTCGACTTATCTGCTTCTTATCAGGAGTACTAGCGCCGACAGCATAGAAGATCTCGTCATCCACTGGACCAAGAGTCTCCCGGATAGCCTCGTGAAACTCCTGATCTCTGTTGCCGCGCGCCATTGCTGTCCTTTCAAAGATTCCCAATAATGCTAACAGTCAGCGATTCTTGAAAGCACAAGACAGATGCAACAGCGGGGACTCGGGCTAGCGCAACGAATCCATTTGCCGCAGGCACCGACCCATGAGCAAGCATCTTCATCCTCTCGAAGCTGCGACCCCGGCATCTCCAAATCTATTTACTCGTCACCTGCCGGTTGTGGACCATGGGAATCTCAACCGAGTCCGATAGCTGCTGGTCATCAGCGATGACATCTGCCGATACCTCAATCCATCCCGGCCCCATGTCACGCCCCTTCCCCATTTCCGCCTGCATGGCCCCAGGACGTTCAAGCAACTTGTCATGTTGCTCAGCGTCAACCCGAACCAGCAGCCCACCGTCCTTCAATGCACTAACAATCATCCTTTCGTTGACCATCATGGACCTACCGCCGAACATCGACACTTCACGCACGTCCGGCTCATCGGCAATCAGATCTCGAATCTTCTCTACCCGTGCGATTTGTTCTGGAGTCATCGCGTACTCCTCAATCTTGAGCAGACACCATCACCTGCTCGTTGAGGTCCACAGTATGCGAGGGGTGCCTGTCATGCTCGGCGAGATCCAGATACATCGATCCGTCCGCCAATCCCACCGGTGATCGCGTAGCCAAAGTCCACATGGTCCGCAACATGGTCGACAGGAAGTGCGATCCCGTCCAAAACCTCCGGGCGCGCTCCAGGCTGGCCGGATCGCGGCCGGACCGGTTCGTTCAAAGGTTACCGGACGCATCATCGAGAATCTGGTCCGTCCTCTTCTCCAATGCTAGCCGCGCCAGCCCAACCCGGATCAGCACATATCAGAACGTAGAGGGGTAGAGCGCGTTCGCGTCACAGACAACCAGCGCTATCAGCTCAGTCCGAGCGTGTGAGCCTCCGCCGCCAACTCGTTCGCTACAGCCGAGCGGCGCGCGTCGTCCTCCTGCAGATAGCGAACCAAGGACGAGGCCGTGATCCGGCAGTGTGTGCCGACCGTACGGTAGGCGATCAGCCCGTTATCGAGCAACCCGATCAGAAACTTGCGAGACACGTTCAGCATGTCCGCTGCCCGCTCCGTGGTTAACTCTGCGTCTGTCGGCTCGGGCACCGGCTTCGCAATGTCACTCATTACCCCACCCCTGCTAGTCGAACTAATCGAAGTATTCACGATAAATGTACCGGGATGGTTCGTCACTGCTAAAGGATCGCAGCACTTTTGTGGCGCACTGGCGGAATGTTGTCAGGCTTGCGCGTCCCACCAGTCGAAGACGCGGATCGCTTTGTGGGTGACCCATTTGGATGGCTCGCCGGTGGGGCGTCCATGTGGAACCAGACTTTTCCTTGTAGCTGGTGGCCTTGGAGCCAATTGCCGTTTGGCTGTCGTTGCGCGCGGATGTGCTCGATCGCCCACTCTCCGAGGATCCGGTGATGTGCCATCGGCGATAGCGGCGGTACGGAAGTCATCCGCGGCAGCGAGAACGCTTAGTAGGCGCGGCGCGGATGTGCGAGGCTCAATGTCCAGTCGTTGAAGGGTTTCCCGGTCGAGAGCTTTTGGAACAAGCCCCCTGGATAAGACGTATTCCTACCCGCAGTGTCGGGCCGCGCGAACACGGTCTGCGTCCCCGGTGGCGAGTTGATGGTCCAGCAACCCGATGAGGGAGTTGAGTGTGGAGTGGAACGAGGAGACGGTCGCTCCTTCGACCCACTCGCGTTCCAGCCACCATCGTCGAGCTGGTGTTCCAAGAACCAGTCGACGATATCATCGACGTCCGCCCCTAGCCAGAGACCGTTAGACAGGGTCCAGGAGTTCATGCAGCAGTCCACCTCACCGTCCTAGTACGGCAGGTCGTCATACTCCCAGCGAGGATTCGCTTTCAGCCACTGTGCGGTGTCCCCTAAGTCGGCGGCGTCAACACCCCACTCGCGAAGGTCTTTCAGCGCCCAGGTGGTACCTGTCCAGGGCTGTGGCTCATCGGTGTCAGACTCCCATCCTGCCGGGAAGATCGCACCGCCCGCCCTCTGCCCACCAGTATCCTGCCGGGCAAGTAGCTCGGCGCCAAACCCCTCGGTCGCTACCCGTGTCCGAGTCACCTGCCATACCTTCTCAGGCACACCCAGGATGTCGCGTTGGATTTGCCAGCGTAGCGCTGGGTCAGAATCGTGCAACCATTCGGCAAGGTCGTCGCGGATCATCACGTGCTCCGTTCGTTTGCGAGCGGTCGCCACACCCTCCTTGGAAGGCCCCTGCTGGTCCGTTCATTTGCAATACCATTCGGAACGAATCCGGAAGCCGTGTTCCCGGGTTCTCCTATAGGTACTTTGTTGGGTTTCTACCGAGAAGAAAACGCTGGCAACCAACTTTACGTTGATATACCAGCGTTTTACGTGGTCGGGCTGGCGGGATTTGAACCCACGACCCCTTGACCCCCAGTCAAGTGCGCTACCAAACTGCGCCACAGCCCGTTCGCGTTTGCGACTTTTCAAGATTAGCCCAACGGAAGGTTAAAACTCCAATTAGACCGGCCGCTAAAAGCGTTATTGATGCCACTATTCCCGGATACGGATAGAGAGTGACGTGACCCCACCCTCGCACTGCTCCAATTCGGTCATGGCAGTGGTGATGACGTTGAAGCCTTCTGCCTTCAGCATCGCTGCGGTTTCGGTAGCGGTCTCCGACATGAGGATCGTTTCACCGTCGAGGATGAGAACACGGGAGCCCTGTGGCTCGAGTGCCCTGCGATATCCCGGGAAGTAGGATTCCGGCGGAGCCGCCTTCGGGTGAGCAATAAACGTGCCGTCCGGAAGTGCAGATACTGCTGACTTCAGGTTCAGAGCATGCTGCATCGGGACTGTGACAACCGTCGGCTCGTATGCGGAGAGTCCACGCTTTAGCCAGTCGAGTCCATCGAGATCCGTGCGGGTCGAGAGGCCGGCCCAGATGGTGCCATCGTACTTGAGGATGTCGCCTCCCTCGAGGTAGCCCCAGTCAGCTAGGTGCTTGATCTTCAGTCCCTGCTCCCGCAGAGTCTGTTCGACCGCTACCGTTTCCGGTTGCCTGGACGGGAATCGTGGCTTCGCAATAACCGCGGTGTCGCCGTAAACAACAGCCGTGTCTTCGATGAAGACGGAGTCAGCCTGGTGCGGTGCTGGTTCGACTTCGATAACCTCTGCCCAGTCGCGGAGGATGTCGCAGTAAGCCTCCCACTCAGCGAGTGCCAGGTCTGCGTCTACCCCCTGGCGGGCCATGTGGGTGAGCAGCCCGTTCTCAAGCTTGGGTGAAGGCTTCCGAACAAGTGCGTTGACGAGCCTCATCGACTACTTCCTCTTTCTGCGTTCACGGACCTTGACGGAGATCTCGATCGGTGTTCCCGAGAAGTCAAACGTTTCGCGAAGCCGGTTCTCAATGAAGCGGCGGTAGCCGTGTTCAATGAATCCGGTCGAGAAGATGACGAACCTGGGCGGGGCCGCACTCGGCTGGGTGGCGAATAGGATCCTCGGCTGCTTGCCACCGCGCACCGGGTGCGGGTGCGCGGCAGAGAGTTCGCCCAGGAAGTTGTTGAGTTTCGCGGTGGTGATCCTGCGGTTCCAGTTCTCGTACGCGTTATTCATCGCGGACGAGAGACGATTCGTATGCCAACCGGTCAGCGCCGAGAGATTCACCCGCTGAGCCCAGGACAGCTGGACAAGCTCGCGTTCAAGTTCGCGGTTGAACTCTTCTTGGCGATCAACATCGACCAGGTCCCACTTGTTCGCGATGATCACGAGAGCCCGACCAGCATCAACCACCTGCTGGATAACCCGCACGTCCTGTTCCGTCAGGGGCTCTGAAGCATCGAGAAGAACAAGACCGAGGTCTGACTTTTCGATGGCGTTCTGGGTGCGGAGCGATGCGTAGAAGTCGGCACCGGAGGTCTGGTGGACGCGGCGTCGGATGCCGGCGGTATCAACAAAGGTCCAGGCTTCGCCATCCAGCTCGATGAATTCATCGACGGGGTCGCGCGTGGTTCCAGCGAGCTCGTTCACAACGACCCGCTCCTCCCCTGCAAGCCTGTTCAGCAGCGACGACTTACCGACATTCGGGCGCCCTACGAGAGCAACCCGGCGGGGACCTTCGGAACGATAGCGCGAGTTCACAAGGGATGTCTGCGGCAGGATCTTCATGATCTGGTCGAGCAGGTCACCGGAGCCGCGGCCGTGCAGCGCCGACACCGGGTAGGGCTCGCCAAGGCCGAGAGACCACAGGTAGGCAGCGTCCGCCTCCTGCATGTCAGAGTCCACCTTGTTGGCCACCAGAACAACGGGCTTGCCGGAACCGCGAAGGAGCTTGACGACTTCCTCATCGGTTGAGGTCGCTCCAACAGTGGCGTCAACAACGAAAGCAACGGCATCGGCTTCGTTGATAGCGATCTCTGCCTGCTGGGCTACCGACAGGTCAAGGCCTTTGACCTTCGATTCCCATCCGCCCGTATCGACGACAATAAAGGGGCGCCCGTTCCAGATTGCGTCGTAGCGGACGCGGTCACGGGTGACTCCGGGAGTATCCTGCACAACCGCTACTCGTTTACCGAGGATGCGGTTGATAAGGGTGGACTTGCCGACATTGGGGCGGCCGACCACCGCGAGGACGGGAGGGACGGGGCGTTCCTTGGCCGCGGGAGCATCGCCCTGCCATTCAAGATCGGCAAGGTCCTCCTCGGTCAGGTCGTACTGGTCGAGTGCGCTACGTAGCGCTTCCGTCGACTGATCGTCGATCATGTCGCCCTCCTCATGAGGTCTTCGACGGCTTCCACAACTTCGTCGATGCTCATCGACGAAGAGTCGATGGTGTGCACACCATCGGAGGCTGTCATGAATTTTGTGACCGCACTATCGACGCGGTCCCTGCGGGACACAATGTCCCTGGTCTTTTCGATGGTTTCCTCATCTGCCTTGCCGGAAATCTCTTTCGCACGGCGTGCGAGACGAGCTTCCTCGGAAGCGATGAGAAGAATACGTACATCGGCATCGGGCTTGACCACCGTTGTGATGTCACGGCCCTCAACAACAATGCCTTTACCACCCGAATACGAGTCGGCTTCCAGTTCAGCGTCGATGATGTCCCGCTGCAGGGAGATGAGAATGTCACGCACGGGGTAGTAGGAGGAAATGGTCGAGACAACCGCCGACAGTTCCGCGGTGCGGATAATTTCGGTGATGTCCTCACCGGCGCAAATCTGGGTCTGATCGTCCGGGTCCACTGGAACGGTAACGGGAAGCTTCTTAACGGATTCGATCACGGCTTCTTCGTCATTCAGGTCAACACCTTCGTGCATAACCCACCAGGTAGCGGCGCGGTACATGGCGCCGGTGTCGAGGTAGGCAAGGCCATTCCTGCGTGCGGTCTCGCGCGACACGGTTGATTTGCCGGAGCCGGACGGCCCGTCAATGGCGATTGTGATGCCCACTAGTTTTCCTCCATCTCCACCGAAGCAACAGTCCATCCCCGCTCTTCCAGCCCGTCAGCAAGCGGACGTGCCTGGGAAGGATTGACGGCAATCGCTGCGCGGCCCACGGGCTGAGCCCTCGAGTGTTCAAGGGTCAGATCCTCGATGTTAGCCCCAATCTCGCCTGTCTCCGTAAAGAGGCGCCCGAGCTCGCCCGGCTTATCGGGAACCAGAACGGTCACGGTTGCGTACCGCATGGGGGCGCCGCCGTGCTTACCCGGGATCCGGGAGACTCCGACATTGCCGTCGGAAACGACCTTGGCGACCTCGGAAACACCCGCATACGAGTCCTCGGTGACCATCCGGTCAACACCGTCGATAAGGCCGTCGAGACGGGTGCGAATGTCTTTAAGGATGGTGGAAACCGGGCCGGGGTTGCCGGCAATGATCGTTGACCAGAGCTTCGCATCGGAACTCGCGATACGCGTCACATCCCGTAGTCCCTGACCTGCCAGGTCCAGGCTCGTCGGAGTGGCTTCAGTCAGCGTTGCGGCGAGCAGGGACGACATGAGCTGCGGAACGTGGGAGACACGGGCAACGGCAGCATCATGAGCTTCCGCAGTCATCTCCACCGGGAATGCCCCAACCTCCATGGCAATCTGCTTGATCAGAGCAACGGCCGAAGGAATCGTCGTCTCGTGCGGGACAACCACCCAGGGCCTACCAATAAACAGGTCACCGTCGGCGGCAATGGCACCGGAGCGCTCCCTGCCTGCCATGGGGTGGGAGCCGACGTAGCGTTCCTTACCGCCTTCCACTTCGGCAACGACAATGTTCTTGACCGAGGCAACGTCGGTAACGATTGCCTGCGGGAATGACGACAGAGCATCGTTAACCATGTCAGCCGCAACGTCGGGCGGTGTCGCAACGATAACGAGATCCGGTGCAGTGGATTCTTCGGATGCTTGTTTACCTGCACCGAGGTCTTCGGCGAGTGCCGCCATGATCGGGCTCGCGTCAACGAGCTGGATTTCATGGTCCTTGGAAAGGGCCAGCCCGATCGATGTGCCGAGCAGGCCCGATCCAACAATCCGAATGATCACAGGTCGACCGACTTCATAAGGACCGCGAGTTCAGAACCACCGACGATACGGGATTTGCCGGGCTTGAGCCGGCCGAGACCGATCGTTCCAAACTGGGTGCGAACAAGGCGTACAACGGGGAAACCGACGGCGTCGAGCATGCGGCGCACAACGTGGTTGGCTCCGGAGTGGAGGGTGATCTCGACGATCGAGTTGGGCAGACCCATTTCGATGATCTTAACCTTGTCGGCCTTGACCACACCATCTTCGAGGGTGACGCCCTTCTCTAGGCGGTTTGTTGCACCCTTGTTGATCTGTCCCTCAACGGTAGCCACGTACGTCTTCGGCACCTCGTAGGAGGGATGGGTAAGGCGGTGCGTCAGGTCGCCATCATTCGACAACAGGATAAGGCCCTCTGTTTCCTGGTCGAGGCGGCCCACGTGGTAGAGCCTCTCATCGCGATCCCCCACGAACTGGTCGAGCGAGGGCCGTCCCATCTCGTCCTCCATGGTCGAGACGATCCCGGCGGGCTTGTGCAGGGCGATCGTTACCTTCGACTCGTCGAACGTGACCCTTTCCCCATCGACCCGGATGATCTGGCCGGGTTGTACGCGGGTGCCGAGACGCGTGACGGTCTTGCCGTCAACCGATACTCGTCCCTGTTCAATAATGTCTTCGCAGGCGCGACGAGATCCCACGCCAGCATGCGCCATGACCTTCTGAAGGCGCTCGCCCTGTTCACTCATTGTCGATCCTTTTCTATGTCGTCGAGCTCATCGAGCTCAGGCAGGTGCGGGGAGGCAGGCGGAAGCTCCGCAAGCGATGTCATCCCCATCTTTTCTAAGAAATATCCAGTTGTACCATACAGAACAGCACCGGTTCCTTCTTGGCCTGTCGCCTCCACAAGGCCGCGAGTCATGAGGGTGCGGACAACGCCGTCGACGTTCACTCCGCGGATCTCGGCAACCTGGGCACGAGTAACTGGCTGCCTGTAGGCAATCACAGCAAGTGTCTCAAGAGCGGGGCCTGAAAGCCTTGCCGTATGGCCAAAGGTGACGAAACTCCCCACGATTTCTGCGTATCGAGGCGAGGAGTACATCCGCCATCCTTCCCCCGCTTCCCGTAGTTCGAAGCCGCGCCGCGGACCCGTCTCACCCCGGTACTCGGCAGCAAGTCCACGAAGAGTTGAATCAATGACTGCCTCAGAGATACCGAGAACCTGAGCAAGGGACCTCGTGGACACGGGCTCTGACACGACCATCAAGATCGCCTCAAGAGCACCGCGTATGTCTTCAGGACTGATGCCATGAGAACCATCCCGGACAGGGCTGTCTGTTTCTAACGACTCCTGACCAACGTTGTTCAAGAAAGACGAGTCCTCTTCTGTATGATCCGATTCTGTTGGATCCGTTTCAGAACCATCCAAGACGGAACTAACCTCCACCGAGTCGGAACTGTCCAACTGGAAGTCGGATCTGTCTGCCTGCAAGTCAAAGCTGTCCGCCTCCCCTAGGCCGGAACCCTCTCCGCCTGCAAACAAGTCTCCATCGATCAGTTCTGTGGGTTCGGGCTCATTCTTTCTAGTCTCGACATCGTTCTGCCGAATCTCGGGCACATTCTGTCCAAGCTCAGAATCATGCTTCCCAGCTTCGACTTCACCGTGCTGAGCGTTTACGCGGTCCATGCCACCTCCAGTTCGGACAGTGCCTGCTCCTGGGAGATAGCGATACGGCCGTTGCGGAGCAGGTCAAGGACAGCAAGGAAACGTGCGACGACAGTTGCTGCGGTGGGTGCGTCGGCGCAGAGTTCACGGAAAGATACTGATCTGCCCCCGGCGAGCTTGACGGCGAGGACATCAATCTGGGATTCAACGGAAACAAGCGGGTCGTGTAGGTGGCTGAGGCCGATGGTCGGTTCTGCCGTGTCGCGCTCAAGCACCTGCCGTGCGAGTTCGGCAAGCCCCTCGGGGCTAACGGTCAGCTGAACCTCGGGCATGAGGTTCGCAAACTCTTGTTCAAGGGGAACGTCGCGTGCGAACGACAGCGAGTTCTCCGCAAGGGTGCGGGCGATAAGTGTGGCGAGATCTTTGTAGGCCTTGTATTGCAGAAGCTTGGCGAACAGGAGATCGCGTGCTTCGAGGAGTTCGAGGTCTTCCTCGTCGTCCTCGGTCGAGGGCAGGAGACGCGCTGCCTTGAGGGCCAGGAGCGTGGAGGCGATGACGAGGAACTCGCTGGCCTGGGACAGGTCCATTTCGGCTCGGGCGCGCGCGTGGGCCAGGAACTCGTCAGTGACTTCGGCTAGAGCGATGTCGGTGACGTCGAGTTGTCGTTTGGCTATGAGGGACAGGAGTACGTCGAAGGGGCCCGAGAAGACATCAAGGGTGACGTCAAACCCGAGCGAGCTCTCCGTGTCGAAGAGCGACTCCTGGTGCCCCTTCATCACGCACTGTGACCGCGTGCGATGACTTCACGTGCTAACCGGCGATATGCGAGGGCACCAGTGTGGCTCGGTGCGTACGTCGTGATCGGCTCGGCCGCAATGGTGGCATCCGGGAACTTCACGGTGCGGGAAATTTTCGTGTCGAACACCTGGTCGCCAAAGCCCTCCTCAACGGAAGCAATGACCTCGCGGGCGTGCAACGTACGGTTGTCGACCATGGTGAGCAGAACGCCGTCGAGACGGAGCTTCGGGTTGAGGCGCTCGGTAACACGCTCGATCTGCTCAACAAGAAGGGCGACGCCTCGCATGGCGAAGAACTCGGCCTCGAGCGGGATGATGACACCGTGAGCGGCCGTCAGGGCATTGACGGTGAGCAGGCCAAGGGAGGGCTGGCAGTCGATGATGATGACGTCGTAGTCGTCCATGACGGGACGCAGGACGCGTGCCAGGGTTTGTTCTCGTCCTACTTCGGAGACGAGCTGGATCTCGGCAGCCGACAGATCGATGTTGGCGGGAACAACGTCGAGGCCTTCGACGGAGGTGTGGTGAATAATCTCTTCGATGTTCGGCTTCGCGGCGAGCAGCTCCGTGTAGATCGTGCGCTCAAGTTCGCGGGCGTTGACTCCCAGGCCGGCGGAGGCGGCTCCCTGGGGATCGAAGTCAACGAGGAGAACCTTGCGCCCATATTCGGCAAGGGCAGCAGCAAGGTTAATGGATGTCGTTGTTTTGCCGACACCGCCCTTCTGGTTGCACATGGCGATGATGCGGGCGGGGCCGTGCCCATCAAGCTCGGGAGGGTACGGGAAGTCGTTTCCTTCCGGGTCGCTCATGAGCGGTGGTTGCTTCGGGTTTTCAGTCACCCCTCAACAATAGCGAATTAGCGGGCCGATCGTGCACGCGGGTGGGATGTGGCAAAGGTTTCCTTCAGAGTCTCAATGCTCACAGCCGTATAGATCTGCGTCGTCGTGACCGATGAATGCCCAAGGAGCTCCTGAACGACCCTGACATCCGCACCACCCGATAAGAGGTGTGTTGCGTACGAGTGACGGAGAGTATGGGGCGAGATATGGGAAGTAATCCCGGCACGATCAGCACAGGCCTGGATAACGGCCCAGGCCGACTGGCGCGACAGCGGCCGACCGAGGGTGTTCAAGAACAGTGCGGGAGTGCCTTTTCCTTTGGAGGCAAGTTCCGGCCGGGCCCGAACCAGGTATGCCTCGATGGCGTCGATTGCGTAGGAGCCGAGTGGAACGATTCGCTCTTTGCGGCCTTTACCGAACAGCCGTACGGCGTGGCCTTCCAGATCAACATCATCAATGGCCAGGCCAACTGCCTCGGAAATACGTGCCCCGGTCCCGTAAAGCACTTCCATAAGTGCCTGGTCGCGGGGACCGATGGGCGGATCGGGAATGCTCGCAGCATCGATCAGGGCCGTGACTTCCTCAATGCTGATGGGCTTGGGGAGCCGCCTCTCCTGCTTCGGTAATTGAAGTTCCTTGGCCGGACTGTCTTCGGTCCAGCCCTCGCCAAGAGCAAACTTGTGGAAAGACCGCACCGCGGTCAGCGTGCGAGCAAGAGATGACGGAGCCAGCCCTTCATCGCTCAAGTACTCGGCAAAGCCCGCGACCTGCTCCCCCGTTAAGTCCGACAGGTTCTCAATGGCGAGGGTCTCGAGGTACGCGAGATAACGGTCGAGGTCTCGCGAATATGCGGAGACGGTGTTGTCGGACAGGGAGCGCTCGACGGCAATAGAGTTCAGATAACCGGCGACAGCGCGCTGTGGTTTCACACGAAGAACGGGTCGACTGCCACTGCGATGAAGACGATCGCGAGGTAGTAGATGGAGCCGTGGAAAACCTTCATGGCCTTCGGCTTACCGAGCTCAGGGTTGCGGGCATGACGGAAGAGGTCAATGCAGGACCACATGAACCAGGTGCCGGACAAGATTGCCGCGACCGAGTAGATCCAGCCCATCGGCGCAACCGGGATCAAAGCAAGGGTTGCGATAATCGTAGCGGCGGCATAAACAAGGACGCGCTTCGCAACGGTCAGATCGTCGGCAACGGCACCAAGCATGGGCACACCGGCGCGCCGGTAGTCCTTCTTGAACTTCATGGATAGCGGCCAGTAGTGCGGCGGGGTCCAGAAGAAGATCACAAGGAAGAGAATGACAGCAGGCCAGTCGAGCGTGCCGGTCTGTGCTGCCCAAGCAATAAGGACAGGCATGCAGCCTGCGGCTCCACCCCAGACAATGTTCTGGTCGGTGCGGCGCTTCAGGATGATCGTGTACAGCACGACATACAGCAGGATCGCCACCGCCGCCAGGGCACCGGCCAGCCAGTTCGTGAAGACACCGAATCCAATAATCGAAATGATGCCGATAACGGTGGCGAAGATCGTGGCGGCACGCGGGCTGATCTCGCCGGTCACGAGGGGACGCTGCTTGGTCCGGTTCATGACGGCATCAATGTCCCGGTCGAGAACCATGTTGTAGGCGTTAGCCGAGCCGGAGGCGAGGTAGCCGAAGACAATGCAGGAAATCATGACCTGCCACGTCGGCCATCCACCCGCGGCAAGAATAACGGTGGGGACCGTCGTGGTCAGCAAGAGCTCAATGATACGGGGCTTCGTGAGAGCAATATATGCTGCGACGATAGACCGTTTCTTTCCCCTCGGGTGGAGGGGTTGCGGGGCCTTCTCGGTAGGAGAATCGACGTTCTCAAATTCGAGATCTGACGTTGACCGCTGACTCACACAAACCACCTTTTCACGACCGTTGGTGCCACAGTCTATCCCACTAGTATGGCCGAAAACCTAGTACCAGAAGGAAAATGTGGTGAACTAGGACTTTCGGTCCGTTATGCCCCGGCTTACGAGCAAAGGTGCTACCCGATGCGTGTCCAACGACACTGCCGCGCGCATTGTCCCTGCACTTTTACCCGCGCTAAATACCCGCTTGGCGAAAATTCTGAGATATCCGTGAAGTCGTGATCATTTGCAGACTAGACTCGGACTCATCCGCCCACATTCACCGCATCTACAAGGAGACACATATGGCTTCCCAATCTTTTACCTGGACCGAACTCGACCAGCGGGCTGTCGACACGACTCGTGCTCTTGCCGCTGATGCGGTTCAAAAGGTTGGTAACGGACACCCCGGCACCGCGATCTCTCTCGCACCTGCCGCCTACGTTCTTTTCAATAAGGTCATGCGTTTTGATCCGGCCGAGCCCCGCTGGGTTGGTCGCGACCGTTTCGTCATGTCCGCCGGTCACTCCTCGCTGACCCACTACAACCAGCTGTTCCTCACGGGCGGCGGCGTTGAGCTTGATGACCTAAAGGCTCTCCGCACCTGGGATTCGATTACCCCCGGCCACCCCGAGTTTGGCCACACCGACGGCATCGAGGTCACGACCGGCCCGCTCGGCCAGGGGCTGGCTTCCGCTGTTGGTATGGCCTACAACGCTCGCCGCGAGCACGGCCTGTTCGATCCGGAGACCCCTCAGGGTGAGTCCCCCTTCGACCACTTCGTTTACGTCATCGCCGGTGATGGTTGCCTCCAGGAGGGCATTACCTCCGAGGCTTCGTCGCTTGCTGGCACCCAGCATCTCGGCAACCTCATCCTTATCTGGGACGATAACCAGATCTCGATTGAGGATGACACCAATATTGCGTTCAACGAGGACGTCCTCAAGCGCTACGAGGCCTACGGCTGGCACACCCAGACGGTGGACTGGACCAACGGTGGTTCGGATTACAAGGAGGACCCCGAGGCCCTCTACAACGCCATCGTCGAGGCACAGAAGGTCACCGACCAGCCGTCGATTATCCGCCTCTCCACGATCATTGCTTGGCCCGCACCGAAGGCCCAGGGCACCGGCGCTGCGCACGGTTCCGCCCTCGGCGCCGACGAGATCAAGGGTCTGAAGGAAAACCTTGGCCTCGACCCGGAGAAGGACTTCCAGGTTGATGACGAGGTCATCGACTACACCCGTGGCAACGCCGCTAAGCGTGCTGCTGAGGCTCGGGAAGCCTGGCAGCCTGCCTTTGACTCATGGCGTGAGAACGCCGGTGAGCGTGCCGACCTATTCGACCGGCTCATTAAGCGTGAGCTTCCTGAAGGCTGGGAGGAAGCACTTCCCGTCTTCGGAACCGAGAAGGGTCTCGCCACTCGCGCCGCCTCCGGCGCTGTCCTGACCGCTCTTGCTCCGGTTCTGCCCGAGCTGTGGGGCGGCTCCGCCGACCTCGCCGGTTCGAACAACACGACAATGAAGGGCGAGCCGTCGTTCCTCCCCGAGGATCGCCAGTCGGAGCTCTTCCAGGGCAACATCTACGGCCGTACCCTGCACTTCGGTATTCGCGAGCATGCCATGGGTGCCATCACCAACGGTATTGCCCTGCAGGGAACCACCCGCCCCTACGCAGGTACCTTCCTCGTGTTCTCGGACTACATGCGCGGCGCTGTTCGCCTCGCCGCTCTCATGGGTGCACCGTCGACCTTCGTGTGGACGCACGACTCCGTCGGTGTGGGCGAGGACGGCCCCACCCACCAGCCGATCGAGCACCTGTGGGCACTCCGTGCAATCCCGGGCCTCGACATTGTCCGCCCGGCAGATGCGAACGAGACCTCGTACGCATGGCGCGGCATTCTCGAGCGCAACGATCGCCCCGCCGGCTTGGTCCTCTCACGCCAGGGCCTCCCGGTCTTTGACCGCGACGAGTTCGCTTCGGCCGAGGGCGTTCTCAAGGGCGGCTACGTCCTTGCTGACTCCCCGACCGGCACGGTTGACGTTGTCCTCATCGGCACCGGCTCCGAGGTCCAGCACGCTGTGAAGGCACGCGAGGAGCTCGCGAAGGAAGGCATCGGCGCCCGCGTCGTTTCCATGCCTTCGCTCGAATGGTTCAATGAGCAGGACGCCGAATACCGCAACTCGGTCATCCCGACCGATGTCAAGGCACGTGTCTCCGTTGAGGCTGGCGCCACCTTCGGCTGGGCCGGCATCGTCGGCGATCGCGGCCGCTCGGTTGGTATCGACCACTACGGTGCATCGGCCGACGGCGCACTGCTCTTCGAGAAGTTCGGTATCAACGCCGAGGCGGTTGTCAATGCAGCCCGCGAGTCCCTTGACTCCCTGAAGTAAGGAACAAGCAAAATGACTAACCTTCAAAAGTTATCTGACGCGGGTGTGTCGATCTGGCTGGACGACCTTTCCCGGTCGCGACTGACCAGCGGTAACCTCGAATCCCTGATCGCCGAGAAGAACGTTGTTGGTGTCACGACGAACCCGTCGATCTTCCAGGCCGCTATCTCGTCCGGCGATGGATACGAGGAGCAGCTTGCCTCGTTCAAGGGCAAGGGCGCCGAGGCCGCAGTTGAGGCCATGACCACGGACGACGTTCGTGAGGCCTGCGACCTGTTCGCTGAGATTTACTCGGCAACGGGCGGCTATGACGGACGCGTGTCCATCGAGGTCGATCCTCGCCTTGCGAAGGAGACCGATGCGACGGTCGCCCAGGCCAAGCAACTCTGGGACACTGTTGACCGCCCGAACGCTCTCATCAAGATCCCGGCAACCGTAGAAGGCTTGCCCGCTATCACCCAGACGATCGCGGCAGGCATTTCCGTCAACGTGACCCTGATCTTCTCGCTCGACCGGTACCGTGCGGTGGCCGAGGCCTACATCGATGGTCTCGAGCAGGCCGCCGAAGCCGGTATTGATCTCGCAACGATCCATTCCGTGGCCTCCGTCTTTATCTCGCGCATCGACGCTGAGGTAGACAAGCGACTCGGCGAGATCGGTGGAGAGGCTCTCGAGCTTCAGGGCAAGGTCGCTCTTGCTAACGCACGCCTCATGTACGAGGCATACGAGGAGCTCTTCTCTTCGCCTCGCTTCGAGGCTCTCAAGGACAAGGGCGCTCACGTGCAGCGTCCCCTGTGGGCGTCGACGGGAACGAAGAACCCCGACTACTCCCCCACCCTTTACGTCGACGAGCTCGTCACCGAAGGCGTCGTAAACACGATGCCGGAGAAGACGCTCGACGCGGCATTCGAGGGCTCAGTTGTTCGTGGTGACACGGTACGCGACCAGTACGACAATGCTCGCTCGGTCCTCGCGGACCTGGCACGCGTTGGCGTGAACCTCGGTGACGTCACCCAGCAGCTCGAGGATGAGGGCGTCGTCAAGTTCGAAGAGTCCTGGAACTCGCTTCTCGACACCGTGAAGGACAAACTGGACTCGTGACGAATCCGTTAAGACATCCGGAGGATCGCCGGTTGCCGAAGATCGCGGGGCCCTGTAGCCTCGTGCTCTTCGGCATTACCGGCGACCTCTCGGACCGCAAGATCCTGCCAGCGCTCTACGACCTTGCCTCCCACGGTCTCCTGCCACCCTCCTTCGCCATTACCGGCGTGGCGCGGCGGCTCAAGGTCCCGTTGGAGGAGATGGTCGAGGAGTCGATCCGTACCTTCGCACAGACAAAGTTCGATCAGCGCGTTTTCGACCAATTCATGGGCTCGCTGTCCGTAGTCATGGGTCAGTACGACGAGGCTAAGACGTTCCAGGATCTTGGCGACAAGCTGGACGAGCTCGATCAGCAGCAGGGAACGGGCGGCAACCACGCGTTCTATCTGGCGGTTCCGCCGGACCTGTTCCCGACGGTGCTGACACAGCTTGGCGAAGCTGGGCTGTCGGAGCATCTGGAGGGATGGCGGAGGGTCGTTATCGAGAAGCCCTTTGGTCACGACCTCGAGTCGTCCCAGGAGCTTAACGATCTGGTGACCGAGGTATTTGCGCCCGAAGATGTCTTCCGCATTGATCATTACCTGGGTAAGGAAACGGTTCAGAACCTTCTGAGCCTCCGGTTCTCCAACGAACTGTACGAGCCGCTGTGGAACTCCGACCACATCGACCACGTGCAGATCACGATGGCGGAGAACATCGGTATTGGTTCCCGCGCCGGCTACTACGACGGCGTCGGTTCGGCCAAGGACGTTATCCAGAACCATCTCCTTCAGCTACTCGCACTGACCGCCATGGAGGAACCCGTTTCCTTCAGCCCGCACGATCTGCGCCAGGAAAAGGAGAAGGTGCTGTCCGCACTCGACTTCTTTGGTCCGGTCGACCAGTCGGCAATCCGCGCCCAGTATTCAGAGGGCTGGCAGGGCGGCAAGTTCGTCAAGGCCTACCTGGATGAAGAGAACATTCCCGCCGATTCGGTGACCGACACGTACGCGGCCCTTCGCCTAGCGGTGCGTACGCGCCGCTGGCAGGGCGTCCCGTTCTATGTTCGTACCGGCAAGCGTCTCGCACGCCGTGTCACCGAGATTACGATCGTGTTCAAGCGTCCCAACTTCCTGCCCTTTGAGCAGCGAGTGACCGCGGGCCAGTCCAACAACACGCTCGTCATCCGGATCCAGCCGGATGAAGGGGTGACCTTCCGTTTCGGTGTCAAGGTTCCCGGTGCGTCGTTCAATGTTCGCGACGTAACGATGGACTTCTCCTACGGTCACGCGTTCACCGAATACACTCCCGAGGCGTACGAGCGACTCATCCTTGACGTGTTGCTGGGCGAGCCACCGCTCTTCCCACAGCAGAAGGAAGTTGAGGAGTCCTGGAAGATCCTGGACAGGGCCTTCGAGTATTGGGACACGCTCGACACGATCGACACCTATCCCCCGGGTTCCTGGGGACCACTGTCATCGGACCACATGCTGGCCCGTGACGGTCGTGCTTGGAGGAGAGCGTAGTGATTCTTCACCTGTCATCGACCACATCCGCCGACGTGGCCGCTGAACTCGACCACCTGCGTGACAAGTTCGGTTCCCTCACTCTCGGCAAGGTCCTTACCCTCATTGTTGTTGCTCGCAAGAACGAGTCGATCGAGGCAGCCCTCGATGCTGCGGACGCAGCATCACTCTCCCACCCGTGTCGCATCATCGCCTACCTGCCGGACACGCAGGCAGACGTCAACGAGGCAAGCCTCGGTGCCGAACTACGCGTCGGTGGAGAGGCCGGAGTCTCGGAGATCATCATCCTGCGTCCCCTCGGTGGCGCAGGAGCGAACCCCACCTCCCTGCTTCTTCCCCTCCTCCTTCCCGAGGCACCGGTCGTCGTCTGGTGGTCCGAGGATGCTCCGGCCAACCCGGCCGAGCATCCCATCGGGCGTCTTGCGAACCGACGGATCACGAACACGATCGCTCACACGAATCCCGTTCCGCTCCTCAAGGATCTCGCAAAGAACTACACCCCTGGCGACACTGACATGAGCTGGGCTGGATGTACGCTGTGGCGCGGCAACCTCGTTGCCATGCTCGACGAGCCACCCTTCGAGGCTGTTGAATCGGCCAAGGTCCAGGGATCTCTTGAGCACGCCTCAACGTACCTGATAGCGTCCTGGTTGGCACTTCGACTCGATGCTCCCGTCACCTTGGAAGATTCGCAGGGTTACGGGCTTGAGAAGATCACGCTGAGCCGAGCATCCGGCGATCTCGTCCTTCACCGCAAGGTGGGTGAGACAACCGCCGAGATGATTCGTCCCGGTCGCAAGACCCAGCGAGTTCGTCTCGAGACCCGTACTCAGGAGAACCGCCTCACGGAGGAACTCCAGCGCATGGTGCCGGACATCTCCTACGGCCATGTCCTCGAGGCGTTTGGGAACGGCATCATTCCCGGTTGCTAACACTTAGCTAAGGACCAGATACCCTAAGAACACGTAGCCTATCGGTAGGGGTGGGGCGGCCACACGGTCGCCCCACCCCGTGCTCGTCCATGACAAAGCACAGTTCACAAAGCGCAATACGATGCTGCGGAATGCACTGATGGTCATAGAGTGGGCTACCAGTCGGGTAGCTGGAACTCACCATTATCTCGGGGCACCACGAGTGGCTCGTCAACATCCCCCTGCATGTCCAAAGGCCACAGCAGTACCTGAGTTCCGTCCTTTTCGAGCAGTTCAAAACCTTCGACAGGCTCCCCAGATCTGGTTGCCACCCGAGTGCCGTCAGCATCCGCCGGAATCAGAACATAGGACAGGCCCCGAACGTTCGGGCCATCGAATGTCCCACCGTCACCCATACTGTGTATCTGTTCCGACGGCGAACATCGCCCGGCAAACTCCTCCAGATCGCCATGCTTATTTGGTAAACCCACAAAAAGACACACGTCACTCGTCCCCGAAAGACCTCGTGCCGGCATGGAACGAGCCACCCACATACTTGCCAGCTCGGTTTCACCAATCAGGCGGGTTGTTCCATCAACCAGGTCAGGCGCATGCATATTGTCCGGTAGTTTTGTCGGTTCACCGGAAGCCAGTGCGGGAACCACAACTTCGGGAGTTAACCGATCTGACTCCCCCTGTGTTGGATCGTCATCGGTTTCCGGCGTACCGGTCTCGTTCTCGGGTAACTCGCTCGCAACCGGATCTGTCGTCAGGGTTTCCACGTTTTCCGGCTACGAAGTATCATCGCTACTTCCGCAAGCGGCAAGCCAGAGCAGCAGGGCAATTCCAAGAGCGACAACCCTGCCCCTAGACCGACGTGCTACCACCTGCCTCAAGCTAGCATTCATGTCTGCCACCCTTCGATTACCTTTCACCTGAGAACAGTCAACACTGACGTAATGGCCTAAAACTCTCCTTTACACCATCGTCGCGCTAACGCAATCAGGATGTGTCACGTACAAACTCTCGTTCTAAACAGCGCTCCAAACATAAATCACACAGAAAACGCCTGACGCTTTCAAGCCCGCGATAGGTGATGGGTGGTCAGGCTGGCTGGCACTCTTTTCTAAGATTTGGTTGTGCCCGAGCGCGTTCGGGTACGTGCTCCGGTAGCCTGGATCGAGTGAGCAGGAGACGCAAGCCATCAAAGAAGATCCGCGCAGGCAACGGTAGGGCACCGAAGCCCTATCGGTGGGTGGGAGTGTGTATGGCGGTCGACGTTCTCGATTGCTCTGAAGGACGGTGACCACGAGGATGATCTGCTTCGCGAGTACACGGTCGACGTTGATTACTTCGATTGGGATATTCGCCTTTACACAGACGGAGTTCAAACCGCCGTCGGGTCTTATCCCGTTCGCTTCCCTGTACCGGACGGGCTGATCCACGCGGATCTCTCCCTCTATGGTGCCCAGCGGATGCACTACGAGCCGGACGTCGGTGAACCTGTTCTACTCAAACCACATAGGCACTCCCTGGAAGGCTTGAGAGCGGCAGTTGATCGCCGACACCCCCTGGCATCCCGCATCATCTCCTGGACCGCCATAGCAACCCT
>NZ_JBQCYC010000022.1:0-38502 GCF_052087705.1 Flaviflexus sp.
GGGGTAGGCCCCGTGGGATTCGAACCCACAACCTACGGATTAAAAGTCCGGAGCTCTACCATTGAGCTAGAGGCCCACGGCTCCGTACGGAACCGAGAAATAATGGTAGCACCTCAATTGCCTCGTCAAGGTCCTACATCCGCCTGCTGTGATGAGAGACAATAGAGAAACTCAAAAAAGTCATGAGGGAGGACACCATGAATAAGCGTCCACGCCGACCGGCGCAGATTGATCCCGAGCAGGTTGAATACCTCACGGGTGAACCGGATCCTGCACACAGCTCGGAGATCGCGCACGCTTCGGCGCAGGCACTGATCCCAACGGACTCCCGACAGAGCATTGACGACGATGTTCGCGCACGCATCCTTGAACTCATTCACGAGGAAGGGATCGACCTCATTGCGGAATCGTGGGTACGTAGCCCCTCGGACACTCTTGGCGGTGTGCTGTGGCGCGGCTACCTGCTGAAGGAATGGATCCGCAGAGAGCCCAGCGATGTGGAACAGCGCTACGCCGCCGGCTCCGCCATGCTCGCCGAGGCAGGGAAGGGCGCCCCGCCCTGGACCCCCGACGAGATTAAGAATCGCTGGGATGTCGTGTTTGAGGGCAAGGGATCTGAAGGATTCCAGGAGCTTCTCCGTGACTCCGCGTACTTCGCTCAGTTCCTCGGCGATCTTGATCCCGTCTGGATCGCCTCCGACAATCACGAACTCGCCACGGAGGTGACCCGCCGCAACAACGCTCTGCACGAGACCGCGAAGGAAATGTCGGTGGGATCTGTCGCCTTCGGAGAGGGGCGGCTCGACTGATGCGAGTATCGACCGCACGGCCCGATCAGCAAGCATTCAAAGATTTCGCCGCTCTCGTCGAGCAGCACGATGGTGTTGAGGCTTTCGGAGAAGCATCGCATCGCGATGTCACCGAGGACCGCCCAGCCCGCTACCTGGGGCTCTACGAGGACGATGTGATCGTTGCCTTTGCCGTCATGGGCAAGGAGGGTAGCGAGCTCGCCGTGCACCCCGACTATCGGCGCCAGGGAGCCGGACGCCAGCTCGTTGAGCATGTCTCCCAGACCGTGAAGCCCATGCGGCTCTGGTCCCACGGGAACCTGCCTGCGGCGGCTGCGCTCGCGGCTAGTCTGCGCCTCGCCGTTGTCCGCGAACTCCGTCAGCTTTCCATGGATATTGGCGATGCTCAGCGCCCAATCGGCCGCGATGATGTTGTCCTGCGGCCATACACCGACGCTGATGCTGATGCTCTTGTACGCGTTAACGCTCGGGCCTTTGCTTCGCACCCGGAGCAGGGTGCGATGACGGCGGAGGACATTCCCGCGTCCGGAGGGGAGATCTCCGTTGCCGAGGCCGAAGGCGAGATCGTTGGCTACGTGTGGATTCAGCGGG
Source organism: Flaviflexus sp. (assembly GCF_052087705.1). Taxonomy (NCBI): domain Bacteria; kingdom Bacillati; phylum Actinomycetota; class Actinomycetes; order Actinomycetales; family Actinomycetaceae; genus Flaviflexus; species Flaviflexus sp. Next base: position 1,401 of record NZ_JBQCYC010000022.1, read on the forward strand.
ATCCCGCTGAGCTGTACGTGCTTGGTATTGATCCCGACTGGCAGGGCAAGGGATTGGGCGGTTGGCTGACCGCGCACTGCCTGGCCGATCTGCGCGAAGGTGGAGCCGACTCGGTCATGCTCTACGTGGAGGGCGATAACACTCCTGCGCTGGTGACATACGAGCGGGCCGGGTTCACCCTGTCTCGCAGTGATGTCCAATATGAACTTGCCTGATCCGCTGAGGTTAGTTTTCCGTTAACTTTGTCTTGGGAGGATGTGCGCATGGATAGTGAGCTCGAATCGAAGTTCGGTAGCGACGCTACCGATGAGCAGGGTGAATTCGTCGACTTCGAAAATGAGGTCGATGACGAAGATCTGTTGCCAGAGGGGATCGACAACGACGATGAGCTGGCCCGTCGCGCCCGGATCCGGGCCGCAACCCGCGTGGGTTCGCCGGTTCCAATGGAATCCCTTGCCGCCCAGGTAGAGGCCGAACCGGACGATGAGGACTCGGACCTGCCGGAGGGCAGGTTCGCGGAACGCGAGCTGAGCTGGCTGGCGTTCAACGCCCGCGTTCTCGAGCAGGCCGAGGACCAGACCCTGCCGCTCCTGGAGCGCGCCTGGTTCCTCTCGATCTTCTCATCGAACCTCGACGAATTCTTCATGGTTCGCGTTGCCGGACTGAAACGTCGTATCGCAACCGGTCTAGCGGTTCCGTCGGCAGCGGGGCTGTCGCCCCGCCAGGTTCTCGAGGGAATCACCGAGGGCGCCCACGAGCTCATGGCCCGTCACGCGGCTGTCTTCTCTGAGGACGTCCAGCCGAAGCTTGCCGAGGTGGGGATTGACATCAACCACTGGGATCAGTTGGAAGATCTTCAGCGCGAGGGCCTGCGAAAGATGTTCCGCTCGGATATTTTCCCGGTCCTGACGCCGCTGGCCGTTGACCCGGCTCACCCCTTCCCCTACATTTCCGGTCTCTCGCTCAACCTTGCCGTGGTTGTGCGCAATCCGAATACCGGCAAGGAGCACTTTGCTCGAGTGAAGGTCCCGCCGCTCCTTCCCCGTTTTATCGCGATCGATAATGCGGGACGCACGTATCGTCCCGAGGATGCTTCGCTCATCGGAGAGGGGACGGTCTTCGTTCCCCTCGAAGAGATCATCGGTGCCCACCTGGATACGCTCTTCCCGGGCATGGAGGTCGTCGAATTCGATACCTTCCGCGTGACACGCAACGAGGATGTCGAGGTGGAGGAAGATGATGCGGAGAACCTCCTGACCGCTCTTGAGAAGGAGCTCATGAGGCGCCGCTTCGGCCCCGCCGTCCGCCTCGAGGTCGCCGAGGGAATCTCCGACCACGTTCTTAACCTGCTCATGAAGGAACTGGATGTTCGGGAATCGGATGTGTACCGGCTCCCGGCGCCCCTTGACCTGACCGGCCTTGACGTTATCCACGATCTCGATCGTCCGGAACTGAAGTACAAGAAGTTCGTGCCGGTGACCGCGCGTGGCCTTGCGGATGTCGAGTCATCCACTCCGACAAACTTCTTCGACGTCATCAGGGAGCAGGACATTCTGCTCCAGCACCCCTACGATTCCTTCTCGACGTCCGTCCAGCAGTTCATTGCCCAGGCCGCGGCCGACCCCAAGGTACTGGCGGTCAAGCAAACCCTGTACCGCACGTCGGGCGATTCCCCGATCATTGACTCCCTTATCCAGGCTGCTCGCGCAGGCAAGCAGGTCCTCGCAATTGTGGAGATCAAGGCGCGCTTCGATGAGGCCGCCAATATTGAGTGGGCGAGGAAGCTGGAGCGAGCCGGCGTGCACGTCGTCTACGGCATCGTTGGCCTGAAGACGCACTGCAAACTCTGCCTTGTTGTCCGCCAGGAAGAAGACGGACTGCGCCGCTACTGTCATGTGGGTACCGGTAACTACCATCCGAAGACAGCGCGCGGCTACGAGGACCTTGGCCTGCTCACCTCGAATAGGGATGTTGGTCAGGACCTCACGAGGCTGTTCAACCAGCTGTCTGGTTATGCACCCCGTACGAAGTTCCATCGCCTCCTCGTTGCCCCCAGGTCAATCAGGCCGGGCCTCATTGAGCGAATTGAACGGGAGATCGAACACAAGCAGGCCGGCAAGGATGCTTGGATCAAGATCAAGGTGAATTCGCTCGTCGATGAGAAAATCATTGACGCCCTCTACCGGGCCTCCCGGGCCGGTGTCCGCGTTGATATTCAGGTGCGCGGAATTTGCTCCTTGCGAGCAAACATCCCGGGCCTTTCTGAAAACATCCGAGTGCGTTCGATCCTCGGCCGCTTCCTTGAGCACTCCCGCGTCTTCGCTTTCTGCAATGACGGGGACAACGACGTGTTTATCGGTTCCGCCGATCTCATGCACCGGAACCTTGATCGCAGGGTTGAGGCGCTGATCAAGATCATCGACCCCGGTCAAATCGCACGCCTCGTCAAAATGCTTGAGATCGCTACATCTGACTCCACGTCCTCCTGGCACCTCGAGGGCGACGGATGGCGGAGAGTGAAGTACGACGAGGATGGTGAACCGCTCACCGATATCCAGGAGCTCTTCATGAGGAACGCACGCTCCCGGGTGAAGAGTTGAGTTCTAGGCCCGATGTCGTAGCGGCCGGTGCACTCGTATGGCGGGTAACCGGGCGCAAGCTCGAGGTACTCCTCGTGCACCGGCCCTCCTACGACGACTGGTCCATCCCCAAGGGGAAACTCAACAATGGTGAAGACATCCCGGTTGCGGCGATTCGCGAGGTCGAGGAAGAGACCGGTGTGCCGATCTACCTTGGCCAGCCCCTTGGCAAGGTCAACTATCGCTTAGGCGACGGCAGGAAGAAGACCACCTACTACTGGGCTGCCAGGCCGCTGTCGACCAGCACGAAAGTGTTCAAGGTTCGCCCCCACGTGTCACCCGCGAAAAGCTCGGAAGTTGACAAGGTCCGGTGGGTGACTGCCAAGAAGGCCTTCAACATCCTCACCCAGGACTCCGACAAGGAACTCCTCGGTAAACTTGTTGACCAACACAACGACGACAAACTCGACACATGGACTCTCATGGTTGTCCGGCACAGCCGAGCCGTGAAGAGGTCCGCCTGGAAGGGCGGCAAGGGTTCGGAGGAGACGCGCCCGCTCACTCCCGTCGGTGGGAAAATGGCGAAGGAAATGATCCCGCTTCTGTCGTCTTACGGCATCACCAGGATTGTTACTTCCCCGTGGGAGCGATGCGTGGCGACGATGAGGCCCTATGCCAACGCCATGAAAATCAACATGGAAACCTTCGACGAGCTCACGGAATCGGCGCACGAGAAGAAACCTAGGCCCGTCTACCGGCTTATCGACAAGCTCTTACGTGTTAACGAGGCGCCTGTGGCACTCTGTGCCCACCGCCCAACGCTCCCCACCATCGTGGAAGCATTTCGCGACAGGGCCCCGCATTCCATCATCAAGCAGGTACCGCGGACTGACCCGTGGCTCCAGACCGGCGAAGCCCTCGTGGCCCACGTGTCGCAACGCCGAGGCCGCAAGGCAACCATTGTCGCCCTCGAAAAGCTCCGCCCCAGAGTCTGATAACCGCTACGCCCGATAGGTCTGTGAGCCAGTTCAGGGCCCGCTGGTAGCGGAGCTGTGGACTCGCCGGTGGTTAGATCGAATCGCCAAGCCTTGCTTCGCCCCCGCACATTCCCCGCTGAACGATCTGCCGTGGGGCAGATGTGGGGGAGAGTGGTGGGGCGCGATACCCCGCCAGCGTGGTGTATTGTGCCCGGCCGCAACCCTGTGCGCGGGGAATCACTTGAATCGTGATGATGTTGTTACTTGATTCTTGAGCTCAAAAATTTTCCGTCTTAGTAGGACGAAATGGTCATTTCGAGCGGATTTGACACGCTAAGGGGCCAAGCCGTGATCTGATTCATAGCAGTGTTAACCAACTGTTTACCCTAAACCGGTTTTGTGGTCACCAAGCCCGCTTAGCGTAGATCTCGGTCCGGAGCTTCGCGCTCTCCCAGAACTATTGAAGGATGGAAACGACCGTGAACATCACCCGTTCCCGCAAGGCAGCATCGCTCGCACTCGCTGGCGCCCTTGCTATCACCCTGACCGCCTGCTCCGACGACTCGGATACCGAGGAGACGACTGGAGCGGAGGAGACCACGGCTGCGGAGGATACCACCGACGCCGAGGAGACCACCGAGGAAGATTCCGAGGAGCCGACCGAGGACGAGGGCGACGACACCGCTGGTTCGGTTGACGTCCCCACCCCGATCGCTGACCTTGGCGTCTCTGGCACGCTGAACGGCTCTGGTGCTTCCTCGCAGCAGAACGCCCAGCAGGCTTGGCGCGATAACTTCTCCGCCGACCACGGCGTGACCGTTAACTACAACCCGACCGGTTCGGGCACGGGCCGCGAGCAGTTCATCGGTGGCGAGGTTTCCTTCGCCGGTACCGACTCGATCCTCGACGAGGAAGAGGTTGCAGCTGCTGCGGAGCGTTGTGGCTCGGAGCTTCTTGAGCTTCCGCTCTACATCTCGCCGATTGCTGTTGCTTACAACCTCCCGGGTGTTGACTCGCTCAACCTCTCGGCAGCCAACATCGCCGCAATCTTCAACGGTGAGATCACCAACTGGAACGACGACGCAATTGTCGCCGACAACCCGGATGTTGACCTCCCCGACCTTGAGATCGTTCCGATCAACCGTGCAGACGACTCGGGTACCACCGAGAACTTCACGCAGTACATTGTTGAGGCTGCTGGCGAAGAGGCATGGCCCTACGAGACCGGCGATGTTTGGCCGATCTCGGGCACGCAGTCCGCTGAGAAGACCAACGGTGTCGTCGACCTCACCGCTCAGACCGAGGGTGCAATCACCTACGCTGACGCTTCGCAGATTGGCGACCTCGGTGCCGCCAACGTCGAGGTCGACGGCGAGTTCCTCGAGTACTCGCCCGAGGCTGCTGCCGCGATCGTCGACGGCTCCGAGCCGACCGCTGACGCAACCGACTACATCCTCACCGTTGACCTCGTGCGCGATGGTTCGATCGCTGACGCCTACCCGGTTGTCATGATCTCCTACATCATTGCTTGCACCGAGTACGACGACGCGCAGGAAGCCGCTAACGTCAAGGGCTACCTCTCCTACATGGCATCGGACGAGGGCCAGCAGGCCGCGACCGCAGCCGGCGGCGGTAACGCCCCGATCTCCGACGATCTCCAGTCGCGCGTTATGCCCGCGATTGACGCCATCGTCACCGAGTAATTGCTCGAGCAGTTAATAAAGTAGCCTAATGGCGGGCTGGCCTATGGCCAGCCCGCCATTCAGTGCTCAATTAAGGAGTTTCGCGTGTCTACAGTGACAACGAGAGACGAGGCGAAGAAGACGCGGAAGCGCTCTGTCGGTTCAACCGGCGATAAGACGTTCCGTGGCTTTGCGTACGGAGCTGGAATCGCGATTCTCGTGCTTCTGGGCGCCGTTGCGTTCTTCCTTCTTCTCCAGTCGTACCAGGTCTATACGGCCTCCATGGAAGAGATCCAGGAGGATGTCGGATTCGCTCAAGTTGGTTCTGAGCCGCTGTCCTTCTGGGGATACGCAGCCAGGGCACTGTTCGGCACGGTCCTCTCTGCACTGATGGCTCTTGCCATCGCGGTTCCTCTTGCCATTGGCATTGCCCTCTTTATCTCCCACTTTGCTCCGAGGCGTCTCGCTCAGCTTCTCGGATATATCATTGACCTGCTCGCAGCCATCCCCTCCATCATCTTCGGTATGTGGGGTATGTGGACGCTTGAGCCTCTGATGAAGCCCATCTTTACCTGGATGGAGGACTATCTCCGTCCCATCATTGTGTTCTTCACCGGCGATTCTGAGATGGTAGACGGCGAAGAGGTGTGGAGCGGTGGACTGCCGTTCCTGGCCTACCCCGCCGAGAACTGGGAATGGTGGCCGATCCAGCCCGACGTCCTCACCGTCTCCGCCGGACCCGCCCGTAACATCGCCATGGCTGCTGTCATCCTCGCGATCATGATCCTTCCGATCATCACCTCCCTATGCCGCGAGGTCTTCATTCAGACCCCGCGCCTCCAGGAAGAGGCAGCAATGGCACTGGGAGCCACCCGCTGGGAAATGATCAAGATGACGGTGCTCCCCATGGGACGCTCCGGCATGGTGTCCGCCGCAATGCTTGGCCTGGGCCGTGCGCTTGGTGAAACGATGGCGCTCCTTATGGTTCTGTCGGCCGGCCTGCAAATCAACTTCAACGTTTTCTCGGTCGGACAGCACTCGACAATCGCTTCGCAGATCGCTCTGCGCTGGCCCGAGGCCAGTGCGGGAACCGCTGAGAATCCGTCGCTCGAGCAGCCGTTCCTCATTGCGCTCGGCTTGCTCCTCTTCGTCCTGACATTCATTGTCAACTTCATCGCGCGCGGCATTGTGAACCGTCGTAAGGAATTCTCGGGAGCTAACGCATGACCACCTTGACTGAAAACGAAATCATGGGGGCCAAGAAGTCGTCTACCCACGGTAATCGCCTTCCCCGCTGGTTCACCCCCGCCATCATCGTCCTCTCGGCCGCGCTGTCACTGTTCAGCCTTAACACGTGGGGCTACGAGGGCATCACCCCGATCGCCTCGGTCGTCCTCACGATCATCTTCTACCTGGTGGTCGCAACAGCAATCTCCTTCCTTGTAGAAGGCCGTCGCTACGCAACCGACCGCCTGGTTTCCGGCCTCATTACGACCGCGTTCCTCGTGGCCGTTGCCCCTCTCATTTCCCTTCTGTGGATGGTCGTGGAGGCCGGTGTTGGATCACTGGACTGGGAGTTCCTTACGAACGACAAGGACGGCCTGACGCTTGAGGATCACGCTTCCGGTGCGGGCCACGCCCTCGTCGGTACGCTCGTCATCACCGGCACGACCGCGCTTATCGCGGTCCCGCTGGGCATCATGACCGCCGTTTACCTTGTCGAATACGGCCGTGGCTGGCTCTCCCGCACGGTGACGTTCCTCGTCGATATCATGACCGGTATTCCGTCGATTGTTGCCGGTCTGTTCGCAGCAGCGATGATCCCAACGATCGCAGAATACTTCGTTGGGAAGTCGGAGGCACTTCAAATGAAGACGGGCTTCATGGGCGCGGTCGCGCTCGTTGTTCTCATGACACCGATCGTTGTCAGGAACACGGAGGAGATGCTCCGCATCGTCCCCAACGAACTGCGCGAAGCCTCCTATGCGCTGGGTGTCACGAAGTCCCGAACAATCATCAAGGTTGTTCTCCGTACCGCCCTGCCCGGCATCGTTTCCGGCGTCGTCATCGCTATCGCCCGCGTTATCGGTGAGACGGCCCCGCTCCTTATCACCACCGGCACAACCAACGTATTCAACTGGAACCTGTTCACCGGATACATGGAAACTCTGCCGACATACGTTTACGCTTCTTGGAGTAATCAGCAGACCCGCGAACTCGCGTGGTCGGGCGCCCTGACGCTCATTATCCTGGTTCTCCTGCTCAACCTCATAGCCCGATTCATTGCCAAGGCGTTCGCGCCGAAGGGCGAAAAGTAAGCCGGTATCCCGGCGTAATGAAACCCTGGAAGGAACAATCCTGTGAACGAAGGCATTGACGTCTCAAACCTCAACATCTACTACGGCGACTTCCTCGCCGTAGAGGATGTCACCATGCACATTGCACCCCGCTCGGTAACGGCCCTCATCGGCCCCTCCGGCTGCGGTAAGTCGACCTTCCTCAGGTCGCTCAACCGCATGCACGAGGTCATTCCCGGCGCATACGTGGAAGGCGACGCCGTCATTGACGGCAAGAACATCTACGGCCCCGGCGTTGACCCCGTCGACGTCCGAGCATCCGTCGGAATGGTGTTCCAGCGTGCGAACCCGTTCCCGACGATGTCGATCGCGGACAATGTCCTCGCTGGCGCAAAGCTCAACTCTCGCAAGATGAGCAAGTCCGAAGCCGATGAGCTCGTCGAGTTCTCGCTGCGCGGCGCCAACCTCTGGGAAGAGGTCAAGGACCGCCTCGGACGTCCCGGCTCCTCCCTGTCCGGTGGCCAGCAGCAGCGCCTCTGCATCGCCCGCGCCATCGCGGTCAAGCCCGAGGTGCTCCTCATGGACGAGCCCTGCTCGGCTCTCGACCCGATCTCGACCCTCGCCATCGAGGACCTTATCCGTGAGCTCGAGAAGGACTACACGATCGTCATCGTCACCCACAACATGCAGCAGGCCGCTCGCGTGTCGACGATGACCGGGTTCTTCAACATTGAGGGCACCGGCAAGCCCGGCCACCTCATCGAGTACGACACCACGGAGAAGATCTTCTCCAACCCCTCGAAGAAGGACACCGAGGACTACGTCTCGGGCCGTTTCGGCTGATACCCGGGGGACACGGCAGGAATGATCAGACCGGCCGCCAACCCAACCAACGAGTTCGCATCGAACTGACTGTGCGCCCGCCACCCGGCGGGCGCACAGGGCTCTACGGGCAGCTATCTCAGCAGTACCGATGGTCGCTATCCTCACTTATCCACTTTTGCTCCGAGGGATTGAACGAGGAACGCTGGAAACGATGACGGAACGAAAAACGTATGAAAATGGGTAAAGAACCTGCGGGGGACTCCTCACCCGGGAAGTTCATCGAGCTTTCTCAACCTACTCTGAATACGTTCCCATCGCTTTGTAAGGGTAACCTTATTCTCGCTCGCCAGTCCTCAGAGGTCTGAGGTAGATTGTTGCCATACTCACAACGAAGGAGAACAACGATGTTCGTACACCTTGCCCATGTCCTGGATCCGAAAGATGTTGCATGGCCGGGAGAGCCCGTCATCAGCATTGAGCAGGACACGCACCTGTCGGAGACCGGAAAGCCGTTTAACTCGCACCTCATCACCCTGCCGAACCACTTCGGTACGCACATGGATGGACCCCGTCACTTCAACACGTCGGGTACCCCGTTCGATGAGCTACCGATTGAGACCTTCGCCTACCACGGCGATGAGATTCTTCTCGTGGACCTCCCGCACCGTAACGGCGCCGAAGAGATCGTCACGAAGGAAGGCCACGAGCCCTATGCGGACGAGCTGAAGGGCAAGCGCCTCCTGCTCCTGCGCACCGGCTTTGAAGAGAAGCGAGAGTCGGATCCCGATATCCATCAGAACCGCGGCGTCTCCAGCCACTCGGGCCTATCCAAGTGGCTGAACGAAGAGTTCCCAGAGCTTGCCTGCATCGGCATGGACTGGATGTCTATCGCGGCACCGACCAACGACCACGGCCCGGAGGCACACCGCTGGTTGCTCGGCAACTACAACGACCACATCATCACCGGTATCGAGGACATGAGTCTCGCACCGATCGGTGATAAGAAGATCAAGTTCCTCACCATGGGGCCGCTCCGCATCAAGGGAGTTGACTCCGCACAGGTCAACGCAATGGCGTTGCTGGAGGACTAGGCCTTCGCCGGCTCATCCGACAGGTGCGTGGCGATATCGTCCGCCGTCTGCGTCATGTGAGCTCTCATCGCATTCTTTGCCCGATCCTCGTCGCCATCCTCGATGGCGGCGAGGATCACCTTATGATGCTCGGTTGCCCGGTTGCGAATACTCTCATCGGAGCTCGTCAGCTTTCGTGAAGCAGACAGGGCGTCCTGGAGCGGAATCATGATGGCAGACAGAAACGGGTTCTTGCTTGCCTTAAGAATGGTCGTGTGGAACGCAAGATCCGCTTGGGTCACGCCCGTAATGTCTCCGTGCTTTTCCGCAACGGAGTAAGTCTCGAGGTGCTTTCGGAGAGCGGTAATGTCGTCGGCGGTACGGTTGCGGGCAGCGAGCCCACACGCGCCGACCTCGATCATGCGGCGAAGCTCGATGAGTTGAAGCCCGATCTGCCGGGGCGACTCGGTGTGGATGAATGCCGCGATCATTGTTGGCAGGTCCGTCCACGAATCGATCGGATTAACGAAGGTGCCGCGACCGTGCACAACCTTGAGGACGCCGCGCGTTGAGAGTGAGCGTACGGCCTCCCTCATGGTGGGACGGGAAACCTCAAGGAGCGTAGCGAGATCCGCCTCCGGGGGCAGTGGCTCATCGACGCTAAATTCACCGGAATAGATCCTCGACAGGATGTCGTCGACGGCAACTGTAACCCGATCAACGGACATGTTTGCTCCTTCTCATTGTGCCCGTTCATTGTCTCACGCGCGCAACGGTGATGAGCAACTGACAGGCCATAATCGCACGTCCAGTGCGTTTAGAGCGGATGTCCGAAGAAGAAAATAAGTTAGCGCCGACAGAGTCGGCGCTAACTGTGCGACACCGAACCGGATAGCGCCTGTCGGCGCGAAGGCCACTCGTAGTGGCAATAGTTGGAGCCCGGGGCTTTCGCGATCCGGTGCCGTGACACCATTCTTACCGTCTTTCACCGATTCGTCAATCTGTTACCCCGATCACCAGAACGATCTCTCTTCCGTGCAACTACTTTTTGGTAACCATGCACGTATTTGCAGGTAGGGGGCGAATGCGACCTATCTGGGGAGCGTGATCCTGGCCGTTTAACGTGGTTACGTGGCCCAATCATGGCAAGATCGGAACGTGGCCTTTGGAATTGAAACGCGGATGAGTGCGAACGCTCGAGCCCTGACAACGATCGTCGGTGCGGGTGTTCTGTTCGGGGCTTCGGCTCTCGGAGCGGAGGCGATGGCGGTCGCCAGCGGCCTCATTGGCATGTTTCTCGCATTCGGCTGGTCCTTCCTTATCGAGCTGCCCAACCCGGGTACCGCCCGCAGGGTTATTGTCGGCACCGCAATCGCGACCGCGTTCGTCGCCTACTTCCTGACAATCAGGGAACTCACGTTCCTGGCCGGCTTTGTCGTGATCGCGGGCTTTGTGGCTGAGATGGCGAGAAAGGATGGCAGGCCCCGCCTGCTCGAACAGATCTCCGGTACCGTCTCGGGCTCGATGCTGGCGTTGATGGCGGGACTGTGGACGAGGTCCCTGCTCGTTGAAAGCGATGGCGCGGATGCCATTCAGGTTGTCCTTATCGCCATTGCAGTCGCCACCCTGCTGGAGATGCTGATCCCGCACTCTCTTCGACACCTTCGCCACGTCGTCTACATGGTGGGCGGATTCCTTGGCGGCTTGCTCTTCATGCTCTTCGCGGACCTGGCCTGGTACGCGGCGGGGCTCACCGGTTTGGCCGCGGGCGCAATCCTTGCGATGTTTGATTCGATCCTTCGCAGGCTACCGCCCGCCACGCGCCGCAGGCCCGGGTTTGCGCTCGCCATGGTGCCGCTCTGTGCGGGTGCGGTTGTGGCTTACACGCTGACCCTCATTCTGGCCTGATCGGGCCGCAGAGATCCTTGCGGATCTGTCCGTAAAGCTCAGTTCATGTGGCATGAGTCCACCGGCATGGATTGGGATGTTGGGACCCCGAGCCGCATTTGTCACGTTTCGCCCGTGTGCCCGGTTCGCTAGGCTTAGGACATGTTTGAAATTCCGGAGAATCTGGCACCCGAGACGTATCCGATGGCGTGGCTCGTTGGAACGTGGCGGGGCTACGGCTCGATCGGCTACCCCGGTATTGAGCAGGCACCCATGATTTGCGAGCTCGAGGTGTTCAACAATGGTGGCCCGTACCTGACTGTTAATGGCACCTGGTACCTGGCCAACGAATCGATCGAGAAGGTCGATATGGAGCTCCCCGGAGATCAGGGTGTTGCTCAGCTGACCGAGGAGCGCCTATGGCAGGCATTTACCGGCTTCCTGCGTCAGTCACCGGAGAAGGAGGGGGAGCTCGAGGCAATGATCGCATCCCCCGATGGGCGAGCAACGCTTTTTGTTGGTGTTGTGAAGGCCCCTCGAATGAACCTCGTATCAGACACGATCGTCCGTTCCGCGACCGGTGCGCATGTTGATGCTAGCCAGCTCCAGGTTGCGATGGTCGATTCCGATCTACTGTTCGCCTACGACATGTCGGCGTTCGGTGAAGAGATGCAGCCGTACGCGGCAGGTCGTCTCAGCAAGGTGAGGGAGAACAATTGATTCCTGCAGAACTTCCCGGAGCTGTCCTGGGCGACGGCATTGATGATGCTGTCCCGGCACACTACGGATCTCCTGCTCGCGAGCAACGGGCGCTGATGGCGGGGGAGGCACTCGTTGATCTCTCCCACATGTGCGTCGTCACGGTCACGGGCCCCGACCGTCTGTCGTGGGTGCATAACCTGACGACTCAGCACATCATGAATCTTGAGCCGGGTGTTTCGACCGAGCTCATCCTGCTGACCGCCGAGGGACGGATTCAGGTTCCCGCGGCCGTCGTTGATGATGGCGAGACGCTCTTCCTCATCGCCGATGTTGGCCAGGGGGAGGAACTCGCAGAGTTCCTCCAAAAGATGAGGTTCATGCTCCGCGTGGAAGTAACTCTCCGGGACGATCTTTCCCTGCTCGGTGGCATCGGCGAATTCGCGGTGCCGCGCGCGGTTATTACGTGGCAGGACCCCTGGCCGAACGTGCCGGCCGATTCCGTTGCCTACGGCGTTCCTGCTGAGGAACATCCCGCGTTTGGTCGCAAGCGCTTTATCGCGCTAGTTCCCACCGCCGAGAAGTCGGAGGCCCTCGATGAGTGGGGTGGGAAGATGGCGGGAATGCTGGCCTGGGAGGCCCAGCGGATCGTTGACCTGCGCCCCCGGCCCGCACTTGATAGGGACGAGAAGTCGCTTCCGCACGAGTGGGACTGGCTCCGCTCTGCCGTTCACCTGAACAAGGGCTGCTATCGCGGGCAGGAAGCGATCGCTCGCACCGTGAATCTCGGGCGCCCGCCCCGCCGAGCTGTCCTGCTTCAGCTCGATGGTTCGGAGGAGCGCTTGCCGGGTCCCGGCACCGAGATTCTCATGGGTGAGAAGGTTGTCGGCACAGTGACCAGCTCGGGACGGGACATGGACGAGGGGCCGGTTGCCCTCGGTCTTCTCAAGAGGAACACTCCGGTTGATGCGGAACTGACCGTTGACGGGGTGCCTGCCCTAGCCGAAGTGATCGTCAACCCCGACGGTCGTACGGAACTGTCGTACGAGCGCCCGAAGGTACGCCGTCTCCCATCATGAGCCCCGGTCTTCTCTTCAACTACTTCATCCTCGCCCTGTTCCTGTGGGCGATAATTGATGCCGCCACGCGGCAGAAGGCCGCCTTTGACTGGGCGGGAACGATGGGCAAGTGGCAGTGGGTGCTCCTCCTGATCGCTGCTGGCGCTTTCCGTGCCGGTCTGCTGACGACCAGAATTCCCTTCGGCTTTATCATCTCCCTCGCCTGCTTCGTCCTGGTCGTCTACTACCTGGGTTCGATCAAGCCAAAGCTGGATGAACTACCCCGCCGCGGCAATGGGCGCGGCAGAGGCAATAGCGGCAGGGGGTCCTGGTAGTGCGCGCCGTTATTTCCCGGGTCACCAGCGCGAGCGTGTCAGTTGAAGGAATCACCGTGTCGTCGATTGATCGGGGTCTTCTCGTGCTCCTTGGGGTAAAGCCCGATGATGGGGATCGGGAGATCGAGCTAACCGCGCGCAAGATCGCGGACCAGCGGATCTTTGAAGACAGAAGCGCCGCGGAGGCGGGGCTCCCCGTTCTTCTTGTCTCCCAGTTCACCCTCTACGGGGATATCCGGAAGGGCCGGCGACCCTCCTGGTCGCATGCTGCGCCCGGTGATGTTGCCGAGCCGATGTACGAGAAGGTTGCCGAGCGCCTGCGCACCGACCATGGGCTCACCGTCGAAACGGGAGTATTCGGGGCAATGATGGCGGTGGAGTCCGTCAATGACGGGCCGTTTACTCTCTGGTGGGAATGTTAACTTCCGTCTGCTAACGCCAGCGGCGAACACAGGCATAGGCCTCCGGATCCTTTCGTTAGAGTAGGTGAAGCTATTAAAGGAGGCGCAATGTTCGAACGGTTTACTGACCGTGCGCGGCGCGTAATCGTGCTGGCTCAGGATGAGGCTCGCAACCTCAAGCACAAGTACCTGGGCACGGAGCACATTCTGCTCGGCCTCATTCGTGAGGGTGAGGGTGTCGCAGCGAAGGCCCTGGAGGCCCTCGACATTTCCCTGGACGATGTACGCGTCCAGGTCATTGACATTATTGGCGAGGGGAACGAAAACCCCTCCGGCCACATCCCCTTCACGCCGCGTGCGAAGAAGGTTCTTGAGTATGCCCTGAGGGAGGGCCTGCAGCTTGGGCACTCCTACATCGGAACCGAGCACCTCCTCCTCGGCCTGCTCCGCGAGCAGGATGGCGTTGCCGCGAAGGTTCTCGTCAAGCTCGGTGCTGACCTTGGACGGGTACGCCAGCAGGTCAACCAGCTCATGAGCGGCTACCAGGGCAAGGAATCCGTCGGAGTTAGCACCGGCCCCCGCGAGGGCCAGAAGGCCGGTTCGACCGTTCTTGACCAGTTTGGCCGTAACCTCACGCAGGCCGCGAGGGAACGCAAGCTGGATCCCGTTATCGGACGCAACACCGAGACTGAGCGAGTCATGCAGGTGCTGTCCCGCCGCACGAAGAACAACCCCGTTCTCATTGGCGAGCCCGGCGTCGGTAAGACCGCCGTTGTCGAGGGTCTCGCCCAGTCGATTTCCTCGGGAGATGTCCCGGAAACCCTCCGCGACAAGCAGCTGTACGCGCTCGACATGGGTTCGCTCGTTGCAGGCTCCCGCTACCGCGGTGACTTCGAGGAACGCCTCAAAAAGATCCTGAAGGAAGTCAACACCCGCGGTGACATCATCCTCTTCATCGACGAGGTTCACACCATGGTGGGTGCTGGCGCTGCCGAGGGCGCGCTCGACGCGGCCTCGCTGCTGAAGCCCATGATGGCTCGCGGTGAGCTCCAGATCATCGGTGCCACCACTCTCGACGAGTATCGCAAGCACATTGAGAAGGACGCGGCGCTTGAGCGGCGCTTCCAGCCTATCCAGGTGGATCAGCCGACCGTCGAGCAGACCGCCGACATCCTTCGCGGGCTCCGCGACCGCTACGAGGCTTTCCACCGCGTCACCATCACGGACGACGCGATCGAGGCAGCGGCGACCCTCTCGGATCGCTACGTGAACGACCGCTTCCTGCCGGATAAGGCCATTGACCTGATTGATGAGGCCGGTGCCCGCCTCGCGATTCGGAAGATGACGGCGCCGCCGGAGCTTCGTGAGCTCGACGAGAAGATCGCCGACGTTCGCAAGCAGAAGGAATCCGCGATCGACGGCCAGGACTTCGAGAAGGCTGCGGCGCTCCGCGACAAGGAACAGCGCCTCGCCGAGGAGCGTGCCGAGAAGGATAAAGCATGGAAGGCGGGCGACATGGACCAGGTGTCCGTCGTCGACGAAGACCTCATTTCAGAGGTACTCGCTATGTCCACCGGTATCCCCGTCTTCAAGCTCACCGAGGAAGAGTCGCAGAAGCTGCTCCGCATGGAGGACGAGCTTCACAAGCGGATCGTTGGCCAGGACGAGGCAATCAAGTCCCTGTCCCAGGCAATGCGACGCACCCGTGCAGGTCTTAAGGACCCGAAGCGCCCCGGCGGTTCGTTCATCTTCGCCGGTCCGACCGGTGTTGGTAAGACTGAGCTGGCAAAGGCGCTCGCCGAGTTCCTGTTCGGCGATGAGGACGCACTCATCACGCTCGACATGTCGGAGTACGCGGAGAAGCACACCGTTTCCCGCCTCTTCGGTGCCCCTCCCGGCTACGTCGGATACGAGGATGGTGGACAGCTGACCGAGAAGGTTCGCCGTCGCCCGTTCTCCGTCATCCTGTTTGACGAGGTGGAGAAGGCTCACCAGGACCTGTTCAACTCGCTCCTGCAGATCCTCGAAGAGGGTCGCCTCACGGACTCGCAGGGACGAGTTGTTGACTTCAAGAACACGGTCATCATCATGACGACGAACCTCGGCACGAAGGACATTGCCCGCGCACAGAACACCGGTTTCCAGGTGGTCGGCGACACCGGCACGTCCTACGAGCGAATGAAGTCGAAGGTGAATGACGAGCTGAAGCAGCACTTCCGGCCCGAGTTCCTCAACCGTGTTGACGAGACCATCGTCTTCCCGCAGCTCACGCAGGACGAGGTCCTCAAGATCGTCGACCTCATGATTGCGCAGCTGGCGGAACGCCTCGCGGTCCAGGAGATGAAGGTCGAGATCTCTCAGGACGCCAAGGAGCTCCTTGCAGAGCGCGGCTACGACCCGGTTCTGGGTGCTCGCCCGCTGCGTCGTGCAATCCAGCGAGAGATCGAGGACGCACTGTCCGAGAAGATCCTGTTCGGCGACCTCAAGGCTGGCCAGACCATCCGCGTGGACGTCGACAAGGAGAACATTCCGATGTCGTTCACGTTCGAAGGTGATGATGTCGAGGCTGATAAGGAAGCCGAAATTGATCAGGCCGTCGATGAACTCGACGACACCGCACTGGAAACCGGCCCACAGCAGTAACACCGGCAGGTAGCGGGCCCAGAGCGTGACTGAATAATGTAACCGAAGGGGAGAAGAAGCAATTCTTCTCCCCTTCGGCGTACCCGATAAAACTATTGACCCCGTGTTACTCCGCCGTTGCCTAGTCTGGGACCGTTGTTCCCTGATCGCACAGGATGAAAGGCGGCGCGTTGGAAGGAGCAAGACCTTGTTGGCCTGCTAGGTAAGCAATAGGTGTTGAGAGCTTCATGTGGGATAGTTCTGAGGTATTTTCTGTTCTGGATTGCGCTGCTGCGGGTGGAGACTGAACTGGTGCAAAGAGGGTCTGATTACCGCACGGTAGGTGGGGTTTGACAGCATATCCTGAAATCATGACGCGTACTTCTCACCCGATTTCAGCCGTCGCCGCATCACTCAACATCCCCGATGATGCTCTTCTCCGATACAGCCACGACAAGGCCAAAGTTGACCTGGACTGGCTGTCGTCCCGCCCCGAAAACGACTCGAAGCTTGTGCTGGTGACGGCAATGTCGCCAACGCCCGCCGGGGAAGGAAAGACGACAACATCGATTGGCTTGGCGGACGGGCTCAGAAGAATTGGCGAAGAAGCCGTTCTTGCACTGAGGGAGCCGTCCATGGGTCCCGTGTTCGGGATGAAAGGAGGGGCGACCGGGGGTGGTAAGGCGTTGCTGGTTCCCGAGACCGATATCAACCTGCACTTTATGGGAGACTTTGCGGCAATCGCGGAGGCCAACAATCTTCTTGTTGCCCTCGTCGATAACCACATCCATCACGGTAACGAACTGGGGATTGATCCGCGGGCCGTCGGGCTTCGCCGTGCAATCGACGTTAACGACCGGACGCTCCGCACAATCATTACCTCGCTCGGGGGCCGAGCAAACGGCGTCGTGAGAGAAACCGGTTTCGACATTACGGCTGCCAGCCAGATTATGGCTGTCCTGTGCCTGGCGGAGTCCCCCGACGACCTGAAGGACCGGCTCGCCCGGATCGTTATTGGGGACCGGTTTGATGGTGCAGAAGCCACCGTTGCTGACCTCGGGGTGCAGGGCTCACTCACCGCGATTCTGGCCTCGGCACTTGCACCAAATCTCGTTCAGACCCTGGAGGGAACCCCCGCTTTTGTGCACGGCGGACCGTTCGCGAATATTGCTCACGGATGCAACAGCATTATCGCGACGAGGGCAGCCTTGGCCACGGGCACAATTGCGATCACTGAAGCGGGCTTCGGGGCAGATCTTGGGGCGGAGAAGTTCATTGACATAAAGTGTCGCCAGTCTGGGCTACGACCGGATCTTTCCGTGGTTGTCGCAACCGTCCGCGCCCTCAAATACCACGGCGGTGTTCCGCTGGCGGAGTTAGCGGAAGAAAACGTTGATGCTCTGCGTGCGGGAATCGTTAACCTGGTCCGTCACGTCGAGAACCTCCAAGGAGTGTTTGGTCAGTCGGTTCTTGTTGCCCTCAACGAGTTTGCCACCGACACGGAAGTGGAGATCGAGGCGGTTAAGCAGGCTCTTGCCCCGCTCGGCGTCCATGCTGTGACAAGCTCGCACTTTGCGAATGGGGGAGAGGGCGCCACCGACCTTGCTCGGGCCGTTCTGGAAGAACTCAAGACCCCGAGCCGGACAACGTTCTGCTATCCCGATGAGGCAGGGCTCCAAGAGAAGGCCCTGAACGTTGCCACCCGGGTTTATCGGGCTGGCGGAGTCACGTGGACGGCCTCGGCAAAGAAGGAGATCTTGCGCCTGGAGGAAAGGGGCTACGGTCACCTCCCCGTCTGCATTGCCAAAAGCCAGTACTCATTCGCCTCGGAGAAAATGCTTGGCGCACCCACCGGGCACACGCTACCGATCCGTGAGGTCAGGCTCTCGGCCGGTGCAGGATTCGTGGTGCTCATTGCGGGCTCGATCATGACCATGCCGGGGTTGTCCAAGCGGCCAGCGGCACTCGATATTGATGTAGTGGACGGAGAGATCGTCGGCCTGCACTAGAGATCGCACTAAAGACCAGAGGATCGGGGTGTTGATAAGGGGGTGGTCGTCGACGCTCGCTAGCTCTATTTCCCGGTGACGTTCTGAACGCGTTGGGAGGGGCTTGAGCCCCGTTCAACGCGTCTTCCGCTCAACGGGTCTTCCTCTCAACGCGTCTTCCGTCCAACGCTACGTCGGTCGAAGCCTCGCATCCCGTTCGAGGCCTTGCATGCTTGCGTGCTTGCCTAACGGGGCTCGGGTTCTTCCGGTGGTGCGATGGACCGCAGGGTCCAGCCGATCCAGGTGAGGAGCGCACCCCAGGAGATGGAGCCGATACCGATGGTGATGGCAATGGCGGCGACACCGGTCCACGGTTGGGCAATGACGAGAATGCCGGCGATGACAAGAAGGATTCCGCCGAGGGCGGGGAGCCACCACTTCTCGGTCAATGATTTGATGGAGAAGGCCGAAATGAGGGTCCAGAGGCCGAGGGCCAGCGCCCAGGCTCCCATGATGATGATCAGGAGCGAGGCCGCAGTATCTGTCGCTACTAAGGTCCATATTCCGACGACTCCGAGTATGACTCCGGCGAAAGTGATTGCGGTGCCCTTAGCGTCTTCGTACTTCTTGAGCCCGACGTAAATGAGAAAACCGCCCTGGACGAGCAGGAAGATGGCGAAAGCGATGATAAGGGTGCGGAGCGTGATCGCGGGCATGGCAATTGCCAGGACACCGAAGACGATGGCGGCTATGCCTCCGAGGAAAGGCACCCACCAGGAGCGCGTGAGAAATGAGAACATGCCCTTTTTTGCCTCCTGCCGTGGAGTTTTCAGCATATCTGCCATATGTCATGCATGTCACGTTCCGTTAGAACATAATGGAGAGACGGATGGTGGGACCTTGGTCACTCACTGAATGGGACCAAGGTGTTAACTTGATTCGTGACGTAATACACATTACGGACAGGGTCCAACGGAGGAAACTGATGACCAAGTACGTCTACGCCTTCACCGAAGGTGACAAAGACATGAAGGACCTGCTGGGCGGCAAGGGTGCCAACCTCGCAGAGATGATGAAGCTCGGAATTCCTGTACCCCCAGGGTTCACAATTTCAACGGAAGCCTGCCAGACATATCTGCAGCATGGCTATTCCCCCGATTCTCTGCAGGTGGAGGTGACCACCGCACTGCGCCAAATGGAAATGGATATGGGTAAGAAGCTCGGGGAGGCCGAAAATCCGCTTCTTGTGTCCGTCCGTTCCGGCGCCAAGTTCTCCATGCCGGGCATGATGGAGACGGTCCTCAACATTGGCCTGAACGACGAATCTATTCACGGCCTCGCCGAGCGTTCCGGTAATCCGCGCTTCGCGTGGGACTCCTATCGGCGCCTGATCCAGATGTTCGGTAAGACCGTTCTCGACATCGACGGTGACTACTTCTCGGATGCCCTCGATGCTGCGAAGGAGTCGCGTGGAATCACGCATGACACCGAGCTAGATGTCGAAGCTCTCAAGGAGCTCGTTGATGAGTTCAAGGCAATCGTTGAGCGCGAAACCGGTAATCCCTTCCCGCAGGATCCCCGCGAACAGCTCGACGGTGCCGTTGAGGCCGTGTTCCGCTCCTGGAATACGGACCGCGCACTAATCTACCGCCGCCGCGAGCGCATCCCCCACGACCTTGGCACTGCCGTCAACGTGCAGGCGATGGTGTTCGGCAACATGGGTGACAAGTCGGGAACCGGTGTCTGCTTCACCCGCGACCCCTCTTCGGGGCACTCCGGCATTTATGGTGACTACCTCGTTAACGCACAGGGTGAGGATGTCGTTGCCGGTATCCGCAACACCCTGGCTCTCGAAGATCTCGAGCAACTCGACAAGAAGTCGTACGACGAACTGCTCGACACGATGCGCACGCTGGAAACCCACTACCGCGACATGTGCGACATCGAGTTCACGGTTGAGGAGGGTAAGCTCTGGCTTCTGCAGACGCGCGTTGGTAAGAGGACGGCGTCCGCGGCCTTCAAGATCGCGGCTCAGCTTGTTGAGGAGCGCCTGATCACTCGCGATGAGGCCCTAACCCGCGTGAACGGCGAGCAGCTCACCCAGCTTCTCTTCCCGCAGTTCGATGACGAGGCCGACAAGACGGTCCTGACGAAGGGTATGGCGGCGTCCCCGGGTGCCGCCGTTGGCGAGATCGTGTTCTCGAATGCGCAGGCCATTGAGCGCACCAACGCTGGCGCGGATGTCATCCTGGTCCGCAGGGAAACGAACCCTGATGACCTCGAGGGCATGGTTGTTGCTTCCGGCATTCTCACCGCGCGCGGTGGTAAGACCTCCCACGCTGCCGTGGTTGCCCGTGGCATGGGCCGTTGCTGTGTTGTCGGCGCCGAAGCCCTGCAGGTGAATGCCGCCGAAGGAACGCTCACGGTGCGCGGCTCTGACCGCGTTCTCAAGGCCGGTGACGTTATCGCGATCGATGGCACGTCCGGTGAAGTCTTCCTCGGGGAGGTCCCCGTTGTTCCGTCGCCGGTCACGATCTACATTGAGCAGGGCCTGGATGCTGGTCTAGCGGCCGCCCAGGATGAGGCGACGAAGGAACTTGTTACCTCGGTTCACCTGCTGCTCACGCACGCCGATAAGCGGGCCCGCCTGGCGGTCCGTGCGAATGCGGACGCTCCGGAGGATGCTGCTCGGGCACGCGCCTTTGGCGCCACCGGTATTGGATTGTGCCGTACCGAGCACATGTTCCTTGGCGACCGCCGCCAGCTCATTGAGAAGGTCATTCTGGCTGATTCGGGAGACGAGCAGGAAGAAGCATTCGATGCTCTCGGCCCGCTCCAGCGTGGCGACTTCGTTGGCATCTTCGAAGCGATGGATGGTCTGCCCACCACGGTCCGTCTCATTGACCCGCCGCTCCACGAGTTCCTTCCGGACCTCACGGAACTGTCGGTCAAGCTTGCCGTCAAGGAAGCGCAGGGCGAAGAGGTTACGGCAGAGGAGAAGAAGCTTCTTGAGACCGTCCGCGAGAATCATGAACAGAACCCCATGCTGGGTCTGCGTGGTGTCCGCCTTGGTCTGAAGCTTCGGGGACTGTTTGGACTTCAGATCCGTGCCATTGCCGAAGCTGCGGCCGACCGCATTGAGGCCGGGGGCGATCCGAAGCCGGAGATTATGGTTCCGCTCGTTGGCTCCGTCCGCGAGCTCCAGATCATCCGTGAGGATGCTGTGGAGATCATCGCGAAGGTCGAAGAGGATCGTGGCGTTAAGCTCGACATTCCCGTTGGTGCCATGATTGAGCTTCCTCGCGCGGCAATCACCGCCGATTCGCTCACCGAAGAGGCTGACTTCTTCTCGTTCGGCACAAATGACCTGACGCAGACCGCGTGGGGCTTCTCCCGTGACGACGTGGAAGCAACATTCTTCAACGAGTACTTCGATCTCGGCGTCTTCGGTGTATCGCCGTTCGAGTCGATCGACACTCGCGGTGTTGGCAAGCTTGTCTCCATCGGCATGAAGAATGCTCGCTCGGTGAAGCCGGAGATCCAGTGCGGTGTCTGTGGCGAGCACGGTGGAGATCCGCAGTCAATCCACTTCTTCCATTCGGTTGGGCTCGACTACGTGTCCTGTTCCCCGTTCCGCGTCCCCGTGGCACGCCTCGAGGCGGGCCGCGCAGCGGTTTCGAACGAGGCTCCCGACGAGGTCTAAAGCATCTATCCGCACCCCGAAGCGGGAATCTCGCTACTTCTCCTGAGCGGATCCCCTTCACGTGCTCGTGGCCCTGCACGTTATCCCGTGTGGGGCCACGGTTCTTCAGCATTAAGCGGGTTTTGCGGATAGCTCTGGACCTGTGACGGGGTAAAGGCGGTAACCTGGGAACTAGCAACCCGGGGGTTCGCGAACGTGGATCGCCGGGCGGCCAAGAGGACGGAAAACGTTGCTTGCAGGCGGACCTGATATCGCGGAAAGACTTCCGCGTCGGGTACCCGTGTGCCATGCGTTCAAGCTGTCGCAGTTGATCTGAAAGGAAGACACCATGGGTTTTCGCGTTGTAGTCGCCGGTGACATTGCCGGTGTGAATTATAAGGATGCAATCAAGGCCGACCTCGAGGCAGATCCCCGGGTCGACGAAGTCATCGATGCCGGCGTCAAGCAGGGCGAGGACATCGACTACCCGCACGTCGCAGTCGACGCGGCCCGCATGATTGCTGAAGGCAAGGCCGACCGCGGCATCTTCGTTTGCGGTACGGGCATGGGCGTTGCGATCGCAGCTAACAAGGTCAAGGGCATTCGTGCCTCGACCGCACACGACTCGTTCTCCGTTGAGCGTCTCGTGCTGTCGAACAACGCACAGGTCCTGTGCCTCGGTGAGCGCGTCATCGGTAAGGAGCTCGCACGCCGCCTGGCCAAGGAGTTCCTCAACTACGAGTTCGACGAGACCTCGAACTCCGCTAAGAAGGTTGACGCCATCTGCTCCTACGAAGAGGACTAATCTTCGACCGACTATCGCGATAGTCGGCTAATCAATAATCAAGCAATGCGCCCCTCAACGTGAGGGGCGCATTGCTTTACGTGTGGAGTGCTTCTTCGGTCGAGTGGGTGGAAAGTGCTTGTTCTCAAGAGGGCGTGCTTGCCGTGGTGTGGTGGGTGCTGACACGACTATTCTGGAACCGCTCCTTTATTGGTGTTTTTCGGCGACACATCACGGGAAAGTAGTCGGACATTTCAGACCTAGGTCCCGGGATTGTTTGGTTAGGCGATCCTAAATTGGGGTTATGAATTTGAGTGCTTGGCCGCTTGGCAGGACGGCGCGTCTTGTGTCGACAGACTTTCCCACAGGATCTCTCCGCGCGAAGGAGCTCGGGCTACGTCCCGGAGCAATTGTCCGAGTCACTCAGCGGACACTCTTTGGTGGAACGGTCCTCGATGTGTCGGGAAGCCGCCTGGCGCTTGATCGAACCTCGGTGCGTCGCATGATCGTTGAACCCCTCGATGTTGAGGGAGCGCCATCGTGAGTTGCTCACACTGCGAACCGAGCGATAATCGCGGGACCGTTCTCGTTGATAGCCCAACAATTGTTCTTGTTGGCAACCCGAACGTCGGTAAATCGACGCTGTTCAATAAGTTGACGGGTGCTCACCAGACGATCCGTAATGCTCCGGGAACCACGGTGGATCTGTCGAGCGGCGGATGGAGTGGCGGCGGCAGGGAACTGACCCTGATTGACTCACCCGGAACATATTCACTCCTTGCTCGTTCTGCTGATGAAGAAGTGGTGACCGAACTGCTGACCGGCGAGATCGAGGGTTCGAAGAAGCCGGATCTGGTTGTCGCCGTTCTCGATGCAACCGCGCTACAGCGTTCTCTCTACCTGCTTGGCCAGGTGTCGAAGACGGGTCTTCCTGCCGTTGTTGCGGTGACCATGACGGACGTGGCACGCGCCGAGGGCGTCACCGTCGACAGTACTGTTCTTTCGAAGGTGCTAAGTGTTCCCGTTGTTGACGTTGATCCGCGCCACGGGAGGGGACTAGAGGCACTCGCAGATACAGTTGTTAAAGCACTCGGTACGCAACCTCTTCTCAGGGGGCCGGGTGCCTGCAATTGCGCGCACGGCGGGCAATGCTGCAATGACCCGGTCAAGGATTCCGATTCGCTCGTGGACCGCATGGTCGAAGCGGACGACGTATTCGACTGGGTCGAGGATGTTTCGGCGCAAGTCGGTGCGGGGAGCCGGAGGGTGGAAACAACCTTCTCGGACAAGGTTGACCGCGTCCTTCTCAACCCGGTCGCTGGCCTCGCCGTCCTGCTCGGTGTGCTGTGGGCGCTGTTTCAGGCGACAACGGCAGTTGCAGCCCCGGTCATGGAATGGGCGGAAGGGTTCGTCGCCGGACCCGTCACCGACGGCGCCCTGTGGCTGACAGGTCTCGTGGGCCTGTCGGGAAGCTGGGTCGAATCCCTTCTCATTGACGGTGTTCTTGCCGGTATCGGCGTTGTTCTGTCGTTCGTCCCACTCATGTTCATCATGTTCCTTGCGCTCGCTCTGCTCGAGGACTCGGGGTACCTGGCGCGTGCGGCACTACTTGCCGACCGGCTGATGCGAGCGATTGGGCTCGATGGTCGTGCGGTCCTGCCACTGATCGTGGGGTTTGGTTGTAACCTGCCGGCGCTCGCGGCCACGAAGAGTCTCCCGAATGCTGCGCACCGCACCGTCACGGCCCTGCTCGTTCCGCTCACGTCATGTGCGGCCAGGCTTACCGTCTATATCCTCATTGCGGCGGCCTTCTTCCCCAATCACGCGGGCACGGTTGTGTTCGGCATGTATGTGGGCTCGGTTCTGCTTGTTATTGCCGGCGGTCTTCTGCTGCGACTGATTTTCAAAGACACGAGTAGCGCGGATCCGCTGTTCCTTGTTCTCCCGTCCTACCAGCGTCCCGGCGTCTCAACCGTTCTTCTCATTGCGGGACGGCGCGCGCTCGCCTTCCTCAAGGGGGCGGGTGTCACGATCGTCATCATGCTCACTCTCATGTGGTGCCTCATGGCAATCCCGGTGCGAGGCGGCCACGACATCGCCGATGTTCCCGTCGAGGATTCCCTGTACGCGGAGATCGCCGACTCGGTCTCACCCGTGTTTGCTCCAGCAGGCTTTGACGACTGGCATGCAACCGCAGCTCTGATGACGGGCTTTGTTGCGAAAGAAACCGTTGTCGCGGCCCTCGCCCAGTCATATCAGGTGGACGAGCCGGCCGAGAACGACTATGCGGACGCCGAAGGCTCGGATCTTGGTGCCAGGCTCCGTGCCGACTTCGACGAGTCCTCCGGCGGTCACGGCGGGGCCGCAGCTATTGCGTTCCTGGTATTCGTTCTGGCCTACACCCCATGCGCGGCGACCCTTGCGGAACAGAAGCGAGTGCTCGGAGGAAAACTAACCTTTGTTGCCTTTGTCGCCCAGTTAGCTCTCGCCTGGCTCCTTGCCGTCGCGGTCTTCCAGATCGGCTCGCTGTTCTAATGTCGCGGGTCTTGAGGGCGCTACGCCGCGGCGGATCGGTTGCGACAATGGCACGGGAATCAAAAATGGATCCCGAGCTGGTTCGACTTGCCATCGATCACCGCGAGCGCCTCCTCGCAGGCTCAACCAAAGTGGGCCGGAGTGGGGGAGAAGCCCCTGCACCCGATGGTTCTATGGGGGCCGGGGTAACGACGGGTTTGGGAGATCCGGCGGGGGCTTCTTGCTCACATGCATGCCCCGCGCTCCATCCTACCGAGGTTCTTCCTGTGGGATGTGCGGGATGTCCGCTGATGAGTGTCCGAAGGGCGTAGCTCCAAGTCGATCGGAACTCGGGTGTGCCAGACTTGAGATATGACTGCGACGATTCCGACAAGCCTAGCCAACCGCCTCTCGGGCCTCCTGCGGGGTGAGGTCGAGGAAAGTGTGCGTCGCCGCGCGGAGTATTCGACGGATGCGTCGAACTATCGTGTTGTCCCCGAGGTCGTTGCTTTCCCGAAGACCGTCGACGACATTGTTGTTGCCCAGAGCTTTGCTCGGGAAGAGGGTATGGCCCTGACGGTGCGTGGCGGTGGGACGTCAACGGCCGGTAACTCGATCGGCCCGGGCCTTGTTCTTGACCTGTCCCGCTACCTCAACAACGTGATCTCGGTTGATCCGGAGGCGCGTACCGCGCGAGTGCAACCCGGTACTGTCCTGACGAGCCTGCAGGCGCAGGCCGGCAAGTACGGCCTGCGGTTTGGGCCGGACCCGTCAACATCGAACCGGGCAACGATTGGCGGCATGATCGGCAACAATGCGTGTGGCCCCCACGCCGTGGCCTGGGGCAAGACGTCCGAGAATGTTATCAGCCTCGATGTTGTTGATGGTATGGGCCGTCGCTACACGGCCGAAAAGGGCACGGTTGTGCCCGGGCTGAATGAACTCGTGGACGCGAACCTGGCACCGATCAGGACCCATTCGGGCAGGTTCTCCCGCCAGGTCTCCGGATATTCACTTGAGCACCTGCTTCCCGAGCGGGGACGGGATCTGGCAAAGTTCCTGGTTGGTTCCGAAGGAACACTCGCAACGGTTCTTGAGGCCGAGGTCGCTCTCGTCCCGATGGTTGTTAAGCCCACCCTCATCGTTCTTGGCTACGAAGATATGATCCGCGCAGCGGACGCTGTTCCCCCGATCCTTGCCCTGAAGCCCTTCGCCGTTGAAGGACTGGACCGCCGGCTCGTCGATGTGGTCGAACGCGCTCGCGGCGGCGTTCCCGAGCTCCCCGCGGGTGGTGGCTGGCTCATGGTCGAGGTCGGCGCATTCGAGGGCGAATCGGAAGACGTCGTTGCCGAGCGAATCGAGGCCGTTCTCGCGGTTGCCGGAACCCCGTCCTTCAAGGTTGCGCCGGCAGGCCCGGAATCGGCGGCCCTGTGGAAGATCCGTGCCGACGGTGCCGGGCTCGCGGGTAGGTCGCCGCGCGGCCTGGAAGCGTGGCCGGGATGGGAGGACTCCGCGGTTCCCCCGGAGCACCTGGGTGAGTACCTGCGTGACATGACGGACGTCATGAACGAACACGACGTTGACGGAATCCTCTACGGTCACTTTGGTGACGGATGCGTCCACGTTCGTATCGATATGCCCCTGTCGGATCCCACGGGTGTTCCCAAGGCGCGAGCATTCCTCGAGGACACGGCAGATCTTGTGGCGCGGTATGGTGGTTCGCTGTCCGGTGAGCACGGCGACGGCAGGGCGCGTTCGGAGCTCCTGTCGCGCATGTACACCCCCGAAATGATGACGATGTTCGGTCAGGTGAAGAACCTATTTGATCCGAGCAAGTCACTGAACCCCGGGATTCTCGTGGACCCGGATCCGTTCGACGCGAATCTGCGCAGGCCCTACGCGCGCCCCATCACCGGTGGCGGGAAGAAGGGAGGCGGCTTCGCCTACCTTGAAGACGGCGGCGACTTTACGACCGCGGTGCACAGGTGCACGGGCGTTGGTGCGTGCCGCGCCGACAATCGAGCAAATGGTGGATTTATGTGCCCGTCCTACCAGGCCACGAAGGATGAGAAGGATGTGACCCGCGGTAGGGCACGAGTCCTTCAAGAGGTTGCCAACGGCTCACTCGTAGCCGACTGGGGCTCGCACGAAGTCATGGAGTCCCTTGACCTGTGCCTGTCCTGCAAAGCCTGCTCCGCCGACTGCCCGAGCGGCGTCGATGTCGCAAAGTACAAGTCTGAAGTTCTCTACCGCGCCCACAAGGGCAAGATCCGCCCCAAGCTCCACTACCTGCTCGGTCAGCTACCCCGCTGGACCAAGCTCGCCACCGTTTCCTCCGCGGTCGCTACCGTCGCGAACAAGGTCATGTCGGTCGAGCCAATTAAGAAGGCCGTCTTCACGGTCGCCGGGGTAGATCCGGAGCGGAACATGCCGGGGTTGGCGACGCAGCGATTCTCCCGCTGGGCCAAAAAGGCGGGCCTGGGTACGGACGCTGATCGCACCAACACGAAGTACGTGATGCTGTGGGCCGACTCGTTCTCCGAAACTCTCGACACCACCGGGGCAAGGGACATGGTTGAGGTCCTGGAAGCCGCCGGTTATCACGTACTCATTCCCAAGAAACCCGTGTGTTGTGGGCTCACGTGGATCACGACGGGACAGCTTGACGGGGCTCGGGCCCAGCTCGGCGAGCTCCTCAACGAGCTTGCCCCGTTCGCGAAGAACGGGATCCCGATCGTCGGTGTCGAACCGTCCTGCACGGCAGTGCTCCGCGATGATCTTCCCGAGCTCCTTTCAGAGGATCCGCGCTCGTACATTGTCGCCGAGAATACGTACACCCTGGCCGAGCTCCTGCTGGCACCCGCGCCGCTCGGGCCGGAGAAGCTCAAGCTACCGGACCTTGACGGTGTCAAGGTCGTTGCTCAGCCGCACTGCCACCAGTACTCCGTCATGGGCTGGAAGACGGATGCTGAGCTCCTTTCACGCACCGGTGCCGAGATTGTGGAGCTCGCCGGATGTTGCGGCATGGCAGGAAACTTCGGCATGGAGAAGGGCCACGCCGATATTTCCCGCAAGGTTGCCGAAAGCGCACTGCTTCCCGCCCTGCGGGAAAATCCCGATGCGGTATTCCTTGCCGACGGGTTCTCGTGCAGAACCCAGGCGGAGGGCCTGGCGGGCCGAAATGGTATCCACATTGCAACACTTCTGTCCGGAGGGTTTACAGGATCCTGAGGTACCCTGGGCAAGTACGCATTTGGTCATGAGAAGGTGAAGAATGCCCGTTTTCTCGTTGGATAATGGCAGGCTCAGTCCGGCACGTCCGACACTAACCAATAGTCCCGAGATTGTGCGCGAGGCCCTCATTGCGGTCCGCGACCAGGTTGTTGAACTTATCTACCAGCCACTCTTTCCCGTCGCGTGGCTGACCGAGACCGCACGAGCCGGCCATACCGGCCGTCACACGTCACTTGTGGCACTCGACTCGTCCGGGAAAACGGTGACGGTCGACGTTGTTGAACACCTCGATACGACCGTGCTTATGAGCTCCCTTGCGCGGGCGGCACGTCACGAGGAAATCTCCCGCGGCAAACTTGCGGGCCTCTACCCGCGCGGAGTCGCAGCATTCCGGAGAGAATGGCAGGACTTCCTCGATTCCTGTCCATCTGGCATGGAAGACTATCCGCGTCTTATTGTCCTCGCTGTCACCGTCGATGACGAAGTCCGCTCAGTCCTCGATTCGCTTGTTGGCGCCAGCCTCGAAGTGCACCGGATCGACCTCCACGAATCCCGCGGTGGTCTCCTCGTCTCACTTGAGCAGGTGCGCCCCCACGAGGCGTCGTTCCTTGCCATCGGTCAAGCCATCCGTCGAGGTGAAATAACCCCGCCGACTGAAGAAACTGGTGACGACCTCTCCGCGATCACCGCCTCCCACGCCCTCGACGCGGCCACCGCACCGTCCTCCTCCGAAGCCGAATCCGACTCTTCCCAGGCGGCGGACGCTACGGCTGACGAACAGCTAACTGATGGCTGCCTAGCCGGCAATCAGCAGGGCCAGCATGGCTCCGCAGAAGCTGAGGAGCAGGACCCGGACTCTGCCACGGACAAACCTGCTGGTTCGCTCGCTGCAGAGCAACTGGGTCACTACCCAAGTGAGAATGCTACGGCGGGGACCGCCTCGGGTGAGTACGCTTCCGGCACGGTTACCGGCGGCTCCGCTTCCGACTCGAACGAGTCCGCGTCCGGCGAGACCGAGCCGGTGATCGGCGAGAACGAGTCGCTTGGTGAGGCGGATGATTCGCTAGCAGAGATGACAGATTCCGCCGCTGACTCAGCGCCGTCCGGACGTTTCTGGGATCCTACGCCCGCCGAAGATCTGGCGGAGGATCCGGCAGATTCGCGTGCATTTGGGTCCGACCGTGCAGAAGATCTGCTGTGCCCGCACTCAACCGACCGGGGACAGTCCCCGGATGGTCACGATCATGACAACGTCGGTGCAGACGGGTTCACACCCGATCAGACGGGAGTGTCCTCGGCAACATCCGGGCCCGAACTGGACTTGCCGCGCACCGATCCCGTTGAGGCCGCGACCGAGCAAATGGATCAAATTCAGTGGCCAGGCAGGGTCACCGAGCTCCGGAAGATCGCCGACCAGCATGGTCCCATGACGCTCGTATTCAAGTCGCTTAGGCGTCGGGTCAACGCCACTGCGCAACTGACAGCCGAGGGACAGATAGTGCTCGCGAACGGCGATTCCTACGTCGACCCGAACGCTGCCGCAACCGCCGTTGCTGGCAGGAACATGGATGGCTGGAAGAACTGGAAGACCGAGTCGGGAACAAGGCTCGGGGAACTCCGAGACTGAACGATTCCCAAGTCTCCATACCTTAGCGAATCAGGGCTTCCACATATCCGGGAGTCCTGATTGCTTGACTAAATCATCTTGCGGACAGTCGCATGTGGACGGTCGCGTGCGGACGGTCGCGTGCGGACCGAGTTGGTCAGGTCGTAACGAGCACGTCCCGTCTTGGAAGATGTTGGTTACGTGGCTACTGGGTCAGTGGCCCGGTCGATCGGTTTTGACGTAGGTGCGGAGCCACCTGCGGATTTCGCCAAAAGCCTGGGTTCTCACGGCTGCTCGGGACAGAGTGACATCGTGGATGGCTCCTTCGAGGCGAATAAGGGTGGTGACTCTGCTGAGTGACGGAACCCTCCGCCAAATCTGTTCCACATCGAGAACCGTGTCCGCAGACCTCATGTCGGGACTCCACTTATCGGAGAACAGGGTTGCGTTCGACGTGAGGACAATTGTCGGGCAAGAAATGTCGAGCCCCTTCGCAACCTGTGCGTGGCCGTGGAGGATCGCAAGAAGCCAGCCCGCCCGGACGGGAGTTGATGGGGTTCTGCGCCACTTCGGGTTGAACGACCAGCCCGTTGTTGTGAATGGGTCGGTGTCGCCCTCTTCCGGTTCGGGCTCGTGCTCATCCCGCCACGCCGTGAGGATCCGGTTATAGAATCCGGTGTCCGGGAGCGGGAGGATGACCTCGGGCGAGATCCGTGCGAGGGAATCAATGATTGGGGTGCCAAGCTGGCGGACAATCGTGGCGCCCTGGAATTCGAGCCACGGGGCGTTAAGAACAAGGCCGGAGAGCGCACCCGGATGACGATCGGCCCAGAGAGCAGCGGTCAGGCCGCCGGTTGAATGCCCGTAGAAAACGAGGGGAATGTCCCATCCGTGGTTCTCGTAGATCACGTCGAGAGCGGCGTGAATATCCTCGTCATAGTCGGAGATCGAGGTGATGTAGCCGGCGGACTGGTGCTCGCGTTGCGACCTTCCGTACTTGCGCAAATCAATCGCGTAAAAGGCACCACCCGCACTGGAGATCACTCGTGCAAGCTCGGCGTGAAAGAAATATTCGTTCCAGCCGTGTATGGCAAGAAACGCAAAACGCGGTGCCGACGGTGTCGCGTGAAGAGCGAGCGGGTCGTTCGCCGGAACGTGGCGAACAAGAGTCGTGACAACAACCCCCTCATCATCATCCATGAGGGGCAGGGTGCTGTACTCAAAACCGGGACCGAGTTCATCTGGTTGCCACATGCCACCATTCTGACAGCTTGGGGCGTAGGCAGTGCGAGAACGCGGGCTTTCAATAGGGATAAGCTCCCCGAAACGGCCGGTGTTATGCCAGTTCAGGGAGCTATGTGTTTTCAGCTGAAGGGTTACTGGATCGGTTTCCCACTCAGGGGCGATTGGGGCTTCCTGCAAGGAAGGTGGAGATGATTGTACCGACCTGCTCATTCTCAACGAGGAAGCCATCGTGGCCGTGGTCGGAGTGGATCGTGATGACACCATCGCAGTTGGGCAGGGAAGAGGCGAGGTATTCTTGCCCGTCGGGGTGGAACAGCCGGTCCGTGTCGACCGCTACAACGAGTGCGCGGGCAGTCATTTCTGACAGGACCTTGTCGACGCCGCCGCGGCCGCGCCCAATCGAATGGGTGAGCATTGCTTCGGTCAGGGTTAAGTACGAGTTTGCGTCGAACCGGGCGGCGAGCTTGTAGCCGTGATAGTCAAGATAGGACTGGACGGAGAACCGTCCGCCGTCCATCGGGTCTTCACCCTCCTGGGGGGTGCGATCAAAGCGGGAATCGAGCTCGCTATGACATCGATACGTCGTGTGGGCAATAGCCCTGGCAAGACCCAGACCGGCGTGAGGGCCGTAACCCGGTTCAGCGTCGTAGTAGTCACCGCCCCGCCACGCAGCATCCAGTTCAATCGCGAGGATCTGCTGGTGGGCGTAAGCGATCTGCTCCGCCGTCGTTTCGGGTGCGGACACGAGAACCGCAATCTGTTCAACGTGTTCCGGGTAGGTGGCCGGCCACTCCATGACCCGGTGGCCACCCGCGGAGGCCCCGGCAACGAGATGCCAGGTGGGGATCTTGAGATGGTCCATGAGGGCCTTCTCGGTGGCCACCTGGTCGCGGACCGTGATCCGCGGGAAGCGGCGTGCCCACGGCTTACCGTCGGGATGCTTCGAGGCGGGCCCGGTGGTGCCCTGGCACCCGCCCAGGACGTTTGGGGCAACAACGAAGTAGCGGTCCGTGTCGATTGCCTTGCCGGGGCCGACTATGCCGGGCCACCAGCCCTCGGTCCCATCATCGTTACGCACGTGCGAGTCGCCGGTGAGGGCGTGGCAGAGGAGGACGGCGTTGGAACCGTCCGCGTTCAGCTTCCCCCACGT
Organism: Flaviflexus sp.; assembly: GCF_052087705.1. Taxonomy (NCBI): domain Bacteria; kingdom Bacillati; phylum Actinomycetota; class Actinomycetes; order Actinomycetales; family Actinomycetaceae; genus Flaviflexus; species Flaviflexus sp. Next base: position 34,036 of record NZ_JBQCYC010000022.1, read on the forward strand.
TTCGTAGGCGACCGTGACGTCGAGGGATTCGCCCGACTCGAGGACCTGGGTGCCAATATCGACGAACTTGCGATCTCCAGGGTCGTCGCCCTCCCGCCACGCCCCGCTCGCGGGGAGATCACGGAACCGAGCGTGCGGCCGATAGCCGGTGTCAGCATCCGGGATTGGGGCGGCGTCGGTGATCCGCAGAGGCGGGTGGCCGACAAGGTAGGCGGGAGAACGATCCATTATTACTTGATCCTATCGAAGGACTGCTTGAGGTCTGCCAGGATGTCGTCCACGTCCTCGAGGCCCACCGACAGGCGTACCAGGCCGGCGGGTGCTCCCGCTGCCTCCAGTTCCTCCTCGGTCAGCTGCGAGTGCGTGGTCGAAGCGGGATGGATAACGAGCGAACGAACATCGCCAATGTTGGCAACATTCGAATGCAGTTCGAGTCCATCAACGAATTTGATGCCGGCCTCGCGACCGCCCTTGATGATAAAGGCAATGACGGAACCGGCGCCTTTCGGCGTGTACTTCTGTGCCAGCTCGTAGAACGGCGACGAGGGAAGCGAAGCCCAGGTGACCGACTCAACGAGGTCGTGAGCCTCGAGGAACTCGGCGACCTTCTTCGTGTTCGCCAGGTGCTTCTCCATGCGCAGCGACAGGGTCTCCACGCCGAGTCCAATGAGGAAGGCGTTGAACGGTGCGATCGCCGGGCCCACGTCGCGCAGGAGAGTGGTGCGGATGCGAGTGACGAAAGCGCCGGGGCCCAGATCGCCCCAGACAATCCCGTGGTAGGAGCCATCGGGCTCAGACAGGGTCGGGAACTTCCCGGACTTCCAGTCGAAGTCGCCCTTCTCAACGACAACGCCGCCAATCGACGTGCCGTGGCCACCAAGGAACTTCGTGGCGGAGTGAATGATGATGTCGGCGCCGTGCTCGAACGGACGCAGGACGTACGGGGTGGCGATCGTGTTGTCGATAACGAGGGGGAGGCCCTCGGAATGTGCGACGTCGGCAATGGCCTGGATGTCGAGAACGGAACCGCGGGGGTTCGGGATTGACTCACCGAAGAACAGCTTCGTGTTCTCCTGCGTGGCAGCGCGCCACGACTCCGGATCCGTCGGATCCTCAACGAAAGTGACGGAAACGCCGTAGCGGGGCAGCGTGTGGGTGAGCAGCGTGTTCGTGCCGCCATAGATCCAGGGGCTTGCCACAACGTGATCGCCAGCCTGGGCAATGTTAAGGATCGCAAGAGTCGTCGCTGCCTGACCGGAGGACAGGAGGAGGCCGGCCGCGCCGCCCTCAAGGGCAGCGATCCTGTTCTCAATAGCGCCCTGCGTGGGGTTTGTGATTCGGGTGTAGATGTTGCCGGGCTCGGTCAGAGCAAAGCGTCCCGCTGCCTGCTCAGCATCCTCGAAGACGAAGGATGTCGTCTGATAAATGGGGAGGGCGCGAGCGCCCGTCTCCGAATCCGGAGCTTGTCCCGCATGAATTTGAAGGGTGTCGAAGTTCCAGTTTTCTTGGGTCATGTCTCTCTCCTGAATATAGGAGGGCCAAAGTTGTGCAACAACTCCAGCCTCGGTTGTGATCGATTAAATGGGGCTGGCCGATGCAACAGCGCGCATCGGTGCGCGCTGTATAGCTGTATAAGCGCGCTACTAGTTACACATTCGGAACATGCTTTCGACCATAGGCGGGGACCCGGGGCCCGTCCAAACATCCGTCGATATGTCTCAAACGTTGGACCAAAGGCCCAATGCAGTGGCTGTGAGCTTTGCCACATAACACTTTCCTTGCTTTTGGTGACGATCTGAAAAAGCCCGGTTTTCGGCTTAGTTTGGGGCAGTCGCCGAATCGTGTTAAGGGTGTGACAAATGTGAATCATGTGAGTGGTGGAGAAAATGTTTCAATTGAGTCACGATTGGTATACCGTCAATATCGGTTAAGAGTTTCCAAAGCGTGGCCGTCAAGGCGACACGCGGAAGAACGAGGATAAAACAACGTGGCCAATATTCGCAGACGCGGCTTCCATGCCGCATGTGCCGTGGCAATTGCCGGAAGCATGGTCCTGGCAGGGTCGGCTGGTTTTGCCGACGACGGAGATGACGAAGTCTCGTCGACAGTCAGCTACTCGGAGATGTCCCTAGCGGAGCTCGAAGCTGAACTTGCCAGCCTGTCCGCACAGTCAACGGCTCTCGCAGAGGAAGCGGCACTCGCCGAAAGTGACCAGATTCGTGCCCAGGCCGATCTCTCGGAATCGATTACGGCAGCCATGGACGCTCAGGATGCGGCCAACCGTGCCTATGACGAGGTAGAGGTTGCTCGGGAGGAGCTCGGCTCCGTTGGTGCCGCAATGTACCGCGACGGTGCTAGCGCCGTTCCCTTTGCCAACTACCTGAACGCCACGTCCCTGACAGAGGTCAATGCACGCCAGGACGCCTACAACCGTCTCGGCCAGTCGGCTGAGGCCAAGGTCCAGGAGTTTGAAGCCAAGCTGAACCTCGCCGAGGTCATGGAAGAGCAGGCCGTTGCCGCGGCCGACGAGCAGACGCTCGCCGCCGCAAGTGTTGACGAGGCTGCTCGCGAAGCGGACCGTGCCTCGCAAGCCGCCGCGGAACAGCTCGCCGAGGCAGAAAACCGCCGCGACGCACTCGTCGCCGAGCTTGCTCGTCAGAAGGGCGTTGAGGAAGAGGAAGAGGCAGCTCGCGTTGCCGCGCTCGAAGAGGAACGTCGTAAGGCTGACGAGGAGAACAGGCAGCGGGTCATCGCTGAAGCGCAGGCCCAGGCCACTGCCCAGCAGGAAGCCGCAGCCGTTCAGTCGCAGGCCAACCAGGAAGTAAACAAGGACGAAGAGAAGGCACCGGTCACGACGCCCGCACCGGAGCCGACCACGGAGCCGACGACGGAACCCACCGCGGAACCGACGACTGCCACGCCGACGCCCACTCCGACGCCGACGCCCACTCCGACGCCGACGCCCACTCCGACTCCCACTCCGACGCCTACCCCAACGCCGACGCCGACTCCTACACCCACCCCCACTCCTACTCCCACGCCGACTCCTACGCCGACGCCGACTCCCACGCCGACACCTACCCCGGAGCCGGAACCGGCTCCCGCGCCGGCACCGTCCAGCAACGTTCGTAACTCGATCGTCGCTTACGCCCGCCAGTTCATCGGAGCGCCCTACGTGTGGGGTGGCGTGACCCCGGCAGGCTGGGATTGCATCGGATTTGCGCACTACGTCTACGCGCACCATGGCATTACCGTTGCTCGCTCCTCCTACGGAGCACAGTTCAACGGAACCTACGTGCCGACGTCACAGGCTCGCCCCGGCGACATGATGTGGTGGCCCGGCCACGTCGGAATCTACACCGGCAACGGCTCACACATTGCAGCCTGGAACCCATCGATGGGAACACAGGAGCGAGCAGTCTGGGGAAGCCCCATGTACCGCAACGTTGTCGGTGACTGATCGCAGCCAACGCGTTGAGTGATCACGCTTAATACTCGGTGAGGCAGGCCAATCGGCCTGCCTCACTTCTCTGACGAGCATCTCGTTGCAATGCTCGGCACACCGAATCCGCACGCTTGGCTCGGCACCCCGGTCTCAAACTGGCCTCCGTTGCCGAGGATTCAGAACCTCGGTGAGAATGATGGACGGCTCTGGCGAGGGTCATTCTTACGTCGTCTCGACCGGCACAGCCCGCCTGAGGTTTGTGATGATGGGGTGGGCAGTGCGAGCCTGGCACTCATGGTGGCAGGGAAGGCCTGAATTTAAACTCGGGGAAGGACCCAATGGAGGAGAGTCGGATCGAATCGCAGGGAGCGGGGCGCCGCGGGATGAAGCCGGTGGATCGGATTCTGTTTGTGCTCGCCGTGTTGGGCGTTCTTGCTTCCCTTGCCTATACGGCAACGATCTATTCGGACCTGCCGGATCGGATACCGACGCACTTTGGGCTATCAGGGGACGCTGATGCTTGGGGTGGAAAGTCCTCAATCTGGGTTGTTCCTGCCATCATGATGGCACTCATCGCTCTTCTCTATCCCGTTGCAGTGTTTAACACGAAGGCGACGGATGTTGGTGGAGAGCCCGTACCTGAGCCGGTCCGGTTCCAGATCGTGAGCCATATGCGCAGAATGCTTGCCCTGATCGCTATCTGCCTTTCGCTACTCTCGTGGGATGCTGTGTTCACCATGTCGCAGGCGCACGCGTTGCAGTGGCCCACCGCAGTTATCACCATCATCCTGCTCGTCATTTGCGTCGTGTACACCGTGAAGATGTTGTCCGCCGGGTCCGCCGCCAAGAAGTCAACGAAGAACCCGCCCGGGGGTTCCTAGAAAAACGGAGCCGCATCAGCGCCTTCGGGGCCGCTTAAGAGCTAGTTGTAATTCCCTGTGACGTTGTGAACGCGTTGTGAGGGGGTTTGGCCTGCGATCCCGGTGTGGGGTCTGTGATGATTGTAGTGGTGGAGCCAGGCC
>NZ_JBQCYC010000023.1:0-24025 GCF_052087705.1 Flaviflexus sp.
CCCCGCAGCAGGGCCAACACCCTCAGCAGGGCTACGGTGCTCCACAAGGCTACGGACAGGGTGGCTACCAGTACGGCATGCCTCCCCAGAAGTCTACGAAGACTGGGTGGATCATCGGCGGTGTCATTGCTGCGGTTGTCGTTACCGTCGCTGTCGTGCTCGTGCTAACGCTCGGTGGGGACGACGACGGTGATGAGAGCCCTAACGGCACAAGCCAGAATCAGGGACCGATCGGCGGTCAGGGGCCGGACGTTGCACCGGGGCCGGACAGCGGTGGCCAGGGCGGCGGTGACGGTCGTCCGTCTAAGCAAGAGGTTACCGAGGGTTTCTCAGACATGATGTACCAGGAAGGCATTAGCGAAGAAGAGCTCGCGGAAGCCGGCAGGACCCGCGAACAGATCGATAGCTATATCACCTGCATTGTCGACAACATTTACGATGATGTCTCGATTGAGACCCAGGAAGCGCTGGCTAACCGTGACCCGAATGTTGCAACCAATGAGCAGGACATGATTGTGATCGGCGAAGCCACAAACCAGTGCATGGGTGAACTCCTGTAAGCAATCCGCATCAATTTGCTTGAGGGGCAGGGCGCGACCGCGTCCCGCCCCTCTTCTCGTTCCGGACTGGTCCGTCCGTCTCAAGCGCATTCCTCTACCCCGGTAAGGCAGGCAAGGAGCGTCTTCCTAGAGATCCATCATTCCCAACCACGGGTTGGCAACGCTGCTCGGCAACGATCAAGGAGTGCGGCCTAGCCGTAGAGTCAAGCGCATCAGGGTGTTTCCGCTGGTTGGGCCTGGGGAATACACCCCTATGATCTGCTATCACTGCATGAACTCTCGGTGCTAAGTTGTTACGCGTACACCGAATCACAAATATGGCGGACAGCCTAGTCTTCGCACTATTCCAGTCCGTACGAGGTGAAACTATGACCACAGGGAACGACAACTACGGAAATCCTCATGGCGGCCAGGGCAACTGGCAGGGCCAGCAGCCCCCGTCAGCTCCCTCCGGACAGCCCGCTGGCTACGGAGCACCGGGACAGTACGGCAATGCACCTTACGACCAAGGCTACGGAGCTCCCGGTCCGTACGGCCAGCCTCCTCAGCAGGGTGGCAGCAACAAGACCGGTATCATTATTGCCGCAGTCGTTGTCATTCTCCTCGTAGCAGGCGCCCTTCTTTACTTCTTCGTCTTCGCCGGCGACGATGATGACGATTCGAACGACGGCGATCAGACCACAACGGAGCAGACGACCGACACGGACGATACTGACACCGACGATCCGTTCACCGACGGCACCGACGAGACTGAGGATCCCCTCACCGACGGCACCGACGAGACTGAGGATCCCCTCACCGACGGCACTTACGGTGGCGATGATCAGCAATACGGTGATCCGAATGCCGATCCGGCAGCATTCCGCCAGGGCATGGAGGACATCCTCGAGCAGACTGGTCTCACCCAGGAGACTGCGGAAGCTCAGGGCATCTCCGAGGACCAGTGGAACATGTACCTGGAATGCGTCACCGATGAGTCGCTCCAGCGCCTTAGCCCTGAGGCCATCGAGTCGATCTCGGCTGGCAACGACGTTTATGATTCGCACTCGGTTGACACTCTCTCCGACATTGCGACTCAGTGTGGCACCGAGGCCGGAACCCTCTAAGCACACTCACAACAGCACCGATTGCCCCTTCACAGGAAAACTGTGGAGGGGCAATCTCGGTGATAGCGAGCCTGGGCTCTGTCCGCCTGACAGCAGCCGGACACAAAACTCCGCCATCCGCTCCCACGCTTTCTGTCCCTGACGGTCTAGCACGGCCCATCACCTCGCATGCGTAGCCTCCGGGCCCCGGGAAGGTTATTCCTGGGAACCAGATCCACCTCAATCTCATGACCAGTAGGCGCATGCACGCCTTCATAAAAGCTGATCTTGCTTCTACCGAGACTGCCCGGAGAGACCTCAGGGGACTAGCTGGATGTCGGCTGAATTCCTGAAGTATTCGGCTCGCGCTTGCGGGCAACAGAGAGTAGTGTGGTAACACACAGGAGATTGGAGAGCAATCATGAATGACAAGCAGAGCAAGGAATCAGAGCATCCTGAGGAGAATGCGCCCTACAATCCCCTCTCCCCACATGCCGACGACCCCGCTTACGAGCCGGCACCGACCCATGAGGAGGGGCGTGTTGGACATGGTGGCGAATACGACCAGGAGCCGTACGTCGAGCAGAAGAAGGATACTGAGCCCGATCCGGATGATCGTGGCGAGTACGACCAGAAGAACTTCCGCGACCGTGAGGCCGGACGGCCCGGACCTGACGACAGCTAAGCTGTCGAACTAACCGAAGACCCGCGATTCGTCGCGGGTCTTCCGTTTGTCTGTGTACCGTCACAGTCCGCCACCCACGGCTAGAGGCGACGAGCACCAGACGATGAAGCTTGAGACACTTCCTGTCTGAGTACTCTCCCACTTGAGACACATCTTGGCGCACAGTCCGGTCTCATGAGCATGATGAATAGTCGGACTATGCACAACTAACGAAAAGAAAACGGGCCACGAAGGGCCCGTTTCTCATGTGCGGTTTACTCAGTGCGAGTAGACGCCGGTGTTGTTCTCAAAGGCGTATCCGATCACGGCGATAATGCCGATGGCGATACCGATGCCGAACATCCACCAGCCAACGGCAAAGCCGGCTGCAACAACAGATGCGGCGACGCCTGCAATGAGGGGCCACCAGGAGTGCGGGTTGAACTCGCCTACGTCGCCCGCTGCCTCTTCGATCTCGCCGTCTTCACCATCGGACGGACGGAAGTCGATCCTCCGCGACGTCAACCACAGGTAGCCTGCAACGAAGAAGAACATGAAGCCGAGGGAAACGAGGGTCATCGTTCCGATTGGTTCCGCATCCGCCACGATCGCGTATGCGATAGCGACAATGAAGAAGAATGCTCCCGGCGGAATAAAGAATAGTGTCTCGGCGACGAGACCGCGCTTCTCGTTCTTGTTTTCGGTCACTTCTTCTCTCCCTCAGAAATCAGGGTCGTAACGGGGTCTCCAGAGATGCGGTCCATGGCCGCGACCTCGGGATGGTGGAGGTCGAAGGCGGGCCGCTCGGAACGGATCCTCGGGAGCGAGGTGAAGTTGTGCGCGGGGAGCGGCGAGGCCGTTGCCCACTCGAGCGAGCCACCGAAGCCCCACGGGTCGTTCGGAAGCGGTGCCGGCTTGGGACCGGTGTGCGTCTTCAGGACGTTCCAGAGGAACACGAGGGTGGAAATGGCAAGGACTGCCGCACCGATCGTGGAGATCTGGTTGTAGGTCTGGAAGCCATCCTCCGGCATGTAGTCCGGGATACGGCGCTGCATGCCCTGCACACCCAGCCAGTGCTGAATCATGAAGGTGAGGTGGAAGCCGACAAAGGTCAGCCAGAAGTGCCACTTACCGATCGTCTCGTTAAGCATTCGGCCGGTGAACTTGGGCCACCAGAAGTAGAAGCCCGCATACATGGCGAACACAACGGTTCCGAAGACCACGTAGTGGAAGTGGGCGACGACGAAGTACGTGTCGTGGATGTGGAAGTCCATGACCGGCGAGGACAGAATAACGCCCGTAACGCCACCGAGGACGAAGGTGAGGAGGAAGCCGATAGCCCACAGCATCGGGGTATCGAAACTCAGTTTTCCTCGCCACATCGTGCCGATCCAGTTGAAGAACTTCACACCCGTTGGGACGGCGATCGCCATTGTCAGTAGCGAGAAGAAGTTAAGCATGACGCCGCCGGTCGTGAACATGTGGTGCGCCCACACGGTGACGGACAGGGCAGCAATGGTGATCGTTGCGTAGACAAGGCCCTTGTATCCGAAGATTGGCTTGCGGGAGAAGACCGGGATGATCTCGGAGATGATGCCGAAGAACGGCAGGGCGATGACGTAAACCTCGGGGTGACCGAAGAACCAGAACAGGTGTTGCCACAAAAGCGCGCCGCCCGCTTCGGGGTTGTAGATCTGTCCGCCAAGGATGCGGTCGTATGCAAGGCCGAAGAGGGCCGCTGCGAGGACCGGGAACGCCATGAGGACAAGGATCGAAGTGATGAGGATGTTCCAGGTAAAGATCGGCATGCGGAACATCGTCATGCCCGGCGCCCTCATGCCGATAATCGTGGCAATGAAGTTAACCGAACCGAAGATCGTGCCGAAGCCGGTCATGGCTAGACCCATGATCCATAGGTCGCCGCCGAGTCCCGGCGAAAATGCGTTCGTCGATAGTGGCACGTACGCCGTCCATCCGAACGATGCCGCACCCTTCGGGGTGAGGAAGCCCGCGATGGTGATGAGGCCACCGAACGAGAACAGCCAGAAGCTGAACATGTTGAGCCGAGGGAAGGCGACGTCGGGGGCACCGATCTGGATCGGCACAAGCACGTTACCGAACGCCGTGAAGAGCGGCGTTGCGAACAGGAGCAGCATGATTGTTCCGTGCATCGTGAAGAACTGGTTGTACTGTTCCTTCGACTGCAGGAGCATGCCCGGTTCCCACAGCTCCGCACGAATGACGAGAGCAAGGGCACCACCGATGAGGAAGAAGGCGAATGCCGAGATCAGGTACATGTAGCCGATCGTCTTGTGATCGGTTGAGGTCATCCAGGAAACAAGGAGCTTGCCCAGCGACTGCTTCTTCGGCTTCAGACCGGGAACGAAGTCCCCTTCGATAATCCGTTGCTGATCATCAGTTGTTGCCATTGCCGGCCTCCTGCAGGTTGTACTGCCTGTTGTACTCGTCGCCGCGCGATCCGGTGTTGCCGGCTTCGCGGAGCCTTTCCATTTCGGCATCGTAGGTTTCGCGGTCTACGACAGCGACATTGAAGACCATCTCGGCGTGGTACTCGCCGCAGAGCTCGGCACACTTACCGGAGTAAATGCCTTCCTCCTGCGGGGTGACCTCGAAGGTGTTGACCCGTCCGGGCATCATGTCGACCTTGTAGAGGAATGCGGGAATCCAGAAGGAGTGGATCACGTCGCGGGACTTGACCGTGAACTCAACGGTCTCATCCACGGGCAGGTACAGCGTCGGAAGTGTCTCCTCGGCGCCAACCTCGTTACCGATAAAGCTGATGCGGTCACCCGAGTAGTAGACGTCATCCGACAGGTAGTTGAAGTCCCAGCTCCACTGCTTGCCGTACACCTCGATCTCGATATCCGCTTCGCCCGAGACGTCGTTCATCTCGGCTGTTGCACGGGTCGAGAACACGAAGAGCACGCCGACCATGATGATCGGAACAATGGTGTACATGATCTCGAGAGGCACGTGGTAGCGGAGCTGAACCGGGAGCTGGTTGTCGTTCTTGCGCTTGCGGTACGCGATAACGCACCAAAGCACGAGCACCCATACGAGCAGGCCGACCATGACAGCGGCAAACCAGGCGCCGTTCCACAGATCAATGAGCTGGCTCGTCCTATCCGTCATCTCCCTCGTCGAGGGCAGGAATCCAACGTCGATGCCCTTGCCAGGTTCGCTTGGCGAATGATCCGAACATCCGGCTGCGAGCGCCACGACGGCGAGGAGCGCACCAATGCGGGCAAGTCCTCTGCGCCGTTGCTGTGTTTCACGCACGGTAGTGTACCTTCCTTCACGTTTCCCATCCCGGCTCCTAGCGCAGCAGGGGTAGGGACTATCGTCCTAATCCCCTACTCTACATAGTTTTTTCAGGTTTGAGTGCCACTGAACATAGGAGTTTCAACGTTTCTGCCCGAAAACGGACATTTCCCCGCACCCAAATCGGGTGCGGGGAAACGAAGTGTGACGTGCGACTACTTTGCGGACTATTATTCCGTTGCTGCCGGCGCGGGTAGGTGCCCAACAACATCAACGAGAGCCGCGAGGCCCGGCGTTGACTCGTCGCCCGGGACGAGAAGGAGTACGCGGGAATCTACCGGAACTCCCTCGAGCAGGTCGAAGGGGGAACCCTGACCGATTGTGGCGTTCTGCACACCGCCGAAATCAATCGACTGCTCGGTCTGCGAGTTATCCCAGGTGGCTGCCGAATACTGGAAGTAGACGGTCGTTCCCTCGCCACCGACGACAGGGCCATCGGATTCGGCAATGACGATCGAGGTGGTCTCCTCCGGTTCCTCGGCATCCTCCTTGACGGTGACGGACGCGAGTTCTCCAAGGTCGCCTTCGATGTTGACCGGAAGCTCATCCGCTTCGGTCACGACGGTGGCATCGGGATCGCCAACCTCGTCCGGGGAGACTTTCTGGTCGATGTCAACAACGAAGACAATGGTGTCCTCGGGGCCAATACCCGCAGACTCGTTACCTCCGTTAGGGCCGTAGCCGAGCTCGGCGGGGACGGAGACGATAACGCGCGATCCTTCGGTTTGGCCGGCGAGGCCATCCCGCCATCCCTGGACCACCATGTCGAGACCGAATGCGGTCATCGAGCCGCGGGCCCACGACGAGTCAAAGGTCTCGTCGCTTCCCCACACCTGTCCGGCGTAGTTGACGACAACGAGGTCCTCCGGGGAGACGACGTCGCCGTCACCCTCCTCTACCACCGATACCTGAAGCTGCTCGGGCTCGGTCGCGCCCTCGAAGTCGAGAGAGACGATTCCGTCCTCCTCGACAACGCTTGGCATCCCCTCATCGGAGATGACCGGCTCGACAGCCTCGGGGGCGGTTTCCGCATCGGTCGGCTCGTCGGTGGCATCACCGGTCAACTCGCTCGTTGTCGTTTCCGTGTCAGTTGTCTGCGTCTCAGTGTCCTCATCGTTCGAGGAGCAACCGGCGAGCACCAACGCTGATACTGCTGTTAGAGCGGCAATTCGCCGCGACATCGTCATCAGTGGAACGAATCTCCGCAGGCGCAGGAGCCGCCGGCGTTGGGGTTGTCGATCGTGAAGCCCTGACGGTCAATGGAGTCGGCAAAGTCGATCGTTGCACCGTCGAGGTACGGGGACGACATCTGGTCGACAACGACGCCAACGCCGTCAAAGTCGCGGATGAGGTCGCCATCGAGCTCGCGCTCGTCGAAGTACAGCTGGTACATGAGGCCGGAACAACCGCCCGGCTGCACCGCCACACGAAGGCGCAGATCATCGCGACCTTCCTGGGCGAGAAGGCTACGAACCTTGTTCGCGGCGACATCGGTGAGCTCAACACCGTGGACTGCAACAGTTTCAGTCATGAGTTTTCTCCTTCAAGGTTTAAGCCCCGGGGGCTATACCAAGATTACGTTGATCCGTTCTTCTTTCCAAGGACCTCCCTCCTATTAAACCGGGAATGTCCTGGGAATATGCTGTTATGTGCGGGCCCAGGTCTGGCTTATTGGACCCATGGCGCGTGCCAGCCCTGCGAGGTCGACGCCCTCGGGCGCGTAGGAATACGACCCCGACAGACCAAACCGCGCCAATTCATGACGCTGCAGTCGACCGTCCCCGTAGATGACGATAACGGGAATGGCATCCTTTTCCGCGTGGTCGGCGAGAGTAAACAGCGAGCGGGGCAGGTCGAGTCCGATCTCACCCGTTACGTACACCACAAGGTCAACCTCGGTGAGTCGCGGAGCGATCGCACCGGCAACGACGTCACCCGCCCATGCCGTCCGGGCACCCGCTGCCTGGAGGAGCATGGCCGCTCCCCCGCCGATTCCCGAAGTCGGGCTCTTCGGGTCAAGGTCATCACTCAGGAGGGATTGTCGCGCTGAGCGCGGCAGTCGCCCACCGATGCTCTTCTCCAGCTCCTGTGCCTCCAGCGCGCTAAGCGCGCCGTGCCGGTCGAGCCAGCGGGGTAGACCATTTACTCCGAGAAGTGGCTGTTCGGCAGAGCAGGTGACGAGAACATTCACATCGGCGAACGCCGTGGCAAGATCCTCCACACCGGAGAGACCCATTTCCTCCAGCATGGCTTCCCCGAGATCCGGGAAGACCCTGCGGGGCAGGTTAAGTACGAGCCGCGACGGATTCTCTGCGAGGACCGTAGTAAGAGCTACGCCGAGGCCCCGGGAGTTCTCGCCCCACGACTGCGACAGGTCGAGAACCCAGCGCCGGTTCGATACGAGGGACGGAACGGGAACGCCGGCTGCTTCAATTGCGCCCAGTTCCCCTCCGCTCAACTGAGCGAGCACCTCGCAGAGATCGCCTTCTCCGTCGCTCACGGGGACCGAGTCGACATCGGCGCGTTCCTTCCACGGTCCGGCAGCAGCATCGAGGACAACGGAGGCGGGTGCGCCCTCGACTCTCGTTGCGGTAAGCAGGATGTTCACTCGGCGAGCCTCGCCAGAAGCAGTGCCTCGGCAAGAATTGCGTTGCGGAACACCCCAAGGTGAAGGGATTCGTTACCGGAGTGCGCACGCGTGTCGGGATCCTCGATCCCGGTCACAAGGATCTCGGCCTGCGGGAAAACCTTCGCCAGGTCGGCAATGAACGGAATCGATCCGCCCACACCGATGTCAACGGGCTCGGTCTGCCACGCATCGCGTAGCGCTCCGCGGGCCGTCTCCATGACGCCGGTCTGCTCCGCCTGGAAGGCGGGGCCCAACTCTCCGGGACCGAACGACACCTTCGCACCGAAAGGAGCGTGTTCGACAATGTGCTTCTTCAGCGCCTCGTGCGCTTCGGCAGGTTGCTGGCCGGGTGCGGTACGGAGGGACAGTTGGAAGCGGCACGACGGAATGATCGTGTTGGATGACTTCTCCACTGACGTCGCGTCGAGACCGATAACGGACAGCGCGGGCTGGGTCCACAGGCGAGAAGCCATCGAGCCTTTGCCGACGAGCTCAACGCCCTCGAGCACACCCGTGTCGTTGCGGAGCTGGTCCTCCGGGTAGTCAGCATCTGCGTCGTCGTAGCCATGCAGACCGGCAACCGCCACCGAACCGTTCTCGTCGTGGAGCGTGGCGATAAGTTTGGATGCGACGGTCACGGCATCGAGAACTGGGCCACCGTACATGCCCGAGTGGAGCGCGTGATCGAGAACGTCGACGGTGACTTCAAGCCCGACGACTCCGCGAAGCGAGGTGGTCAGCGACGGAACGTCAACCGTCCAGTTGTTTGAGTCCGCGACAACGATGACATCGGCCGCGAGACGATCGCGGTACTCGTTAAGAAAATCAACGAAGGTCGGCGAGCCGATCTCCTCTTCACCCTCGATAAAGACAGTGACCGAAACGGGCAGTTCGCCAAGCGAATCCAGTGCGCGAATCGCGCCGGCATGGACCAGAATTCCGGCCTTGTCGTCGGCGGTACCACGGCCGTACAGGCGACCGTCCTTCTCGACCGGCTCGAAGGGCTCCGTGTCCCACTTGTCGCGCTCGCCGGGGGGCTGCACATCGTGATGTGCATAGAGCATGACGGTGGGACCACCGGCGGGACCTTCGCGGTGGGCGAGGATGGCGGGGCGTCCGGTGCCGTTGCTTTCCGTCTCAAGCTTGATCGTTTCAATGTCGGTAAAGCCGGAGTCACGAAGGATTTCCGTCACCTTCTGCGCTGAACGGTCGAGTTCGGACTGGTCAAAGGCCGAGGAGGAAACCGACGGAATCCGCACGAGATCCTCGAGTTCTGACCGGACGGCTGGGAGTGCAGCATCAACGGCGGCACTGTATGTGGCGAGATCTGTCATGTTTCAAACCCTACTCGTTCCGCGTTACGATTGGCATGTGAGCAAGGAACAGGATTCGGACAAGCCCGAGGTCATCAAAGCAGAGGCCAGAGGCAAAGGCAGGCCCACTCCCACTCGTAAGGAGGCCGAGGCCGCGAACCGTCGTCCCCTCGTTCCGAAGGACCGCAAGGCCGCCAAGCGCGAGGCACGCGCGCGTCGCGACGCCGAGTTCCAGCGGGAACAGCTCGCCATGAAGACCGGCGATGAAGCCCAGCTACCGTACGCGCACAAGGGCCCCGTTCGCCGCTGGGCACGCGACTACATCGATGCTCGCTTCAACATTGCCTCGTACTTCTTTGGGCTTGCTCTCGCAGTTCTGCTTCTCGTTTTCCTGCAGATCCTCAACCCCGACATCGCTGTTATCGCCATGGTGATCCTCTACGGCGTCATGCTCATCATGCTGATTGACTCGTTCATTGCCTCCGGCAAGATGAAGAAGAAGGCCGTTGAGAAGTTCGGCGACGATCGCGTACCCCGCGGTATTCGCTGGCAGATGTTCGGCCGCACCTTCTACCCGCGCCGCTGGCGCCGCCCCATCCCCATGGTGGACCGTGGCGAGTGGCCCGCAGGCGCCAAGTAGCCCGGCAAGCAGGCCGACCGGCGCGTAGCCCATCGTCACGAACGAACTTGTTGAACGGGGAAGGGATCAATCCTTCCCCGTTACTTGTCTGTCTATTTGTCTGTCGCTGAGCCACTTCCCCGTTCAACTATCCGCAGGGTTTCCAGGGTGACTCAAATCGTGCAACTCCGGTGCTTGTCCGACATTGACGGACGCACTATCCGCTCCCTGTAGAACGCATCTACGTAGAACACATCTGCCGCTACCGTTTTCTCTGCCTAGTTCTTGTGCTGGGAATACCCTTATGTCCCCGTTGCTGGGAATACCCTTATGTCCCCGTTGCTGGGAATACCCTTGTTCACCTGACCAGCTCCCTATTCTCCACGCTTACCGCGAGGCTAGACTCGTGGCGTGGTTGATTACGTATTTCTCGGTGACTCCGGGCTCAAAGTTTCTAATCTTATTTTCGGTAACTGGCTAACTCATGGAAGCCAGGTCGAAGAAGAGGCGGCAACGGCCTCCGTTCATGCGGCGCTCGACGCCGGCATCACGACCTTCGACACTGCCGACGTGTACGCCAACGGCGTTGCCGAGGAGGTCCTCGGCCGGGCACTGGCCGGCGTTGATCGCGGGGATCTTGAGATCCTCACGAAGGTCTACTGGCCAACCGGCAAGAAGCGGCACAACGATTCCGGACTGTCCCGCAAGCACATCATGCAGTCGATCGATAGGTCGCTGAAGCGGCTGGGAACCGACTACGTCGATGTTTACCAGGCGCATCGCTACGACGTTGAAACCCCGATCGAGGAAACCATGCAGGCGTTCGCCGACGTCGTCCGCGCAGGCAAGGCACTCTACATTGGTGTATCGGAGTGGACCGCCGAGCAGATCAAGTACGCCCACGATTTCTCGAAGGAACTGGGTTTCCAGGTCGTCTCGAACCAGCCCCAGTACAACATGCTGTACCGCGTGATTGAGCCCGAGGTCGTCCCCATGTCGGAGCGTTGTGGCTTGAGCCAGATCGTTTTCTCCCCCATGGCCCAGGGTGTTCTTTCCGGCAAGTACGAGATCGGCAAGCCGCTTCCTGCCGGCAGCCGTGCAACCGACGAGAAGGGCGGCGCCCGCACCATCCAGCGTTACCTTTCCGACGAGATCTTGCAGGCAGTTGCGGACCTCAAGCCGATCGCCGACGAGCTCGGAATTACTCGCGCCCAGCTTGCCCTTGCCTGGGTTCTTCAAAACGACAACGTCGCTGCCGCAATCATTGGCGCATCTCGCCCCGAGCAGGTCAATGAGAATGTCAAGGCCGCCGACGTCGTCATTCCCGCAGAACTCATGGCAAGGATCGATGATGTTCTCTTCGACGTCATCATCGACGATCCGAGCCTCACCTGGGAGAACGCCCCGCACGAGCGCCCCGAAATCCGTCTCGGCTAAGGACGGATCACTCCCACTCACGAGCATTGTCGATCAAGCAGACGAACAACAGCGGTAATCGTCCAAGCAAAACATGACAGCAAAGCTAAACAAGCCCGATGGCCCCGGAATTCCCGGACCGTCGGGCTTGTTCGTTCGCCGTGCTAAAAGCTTCTCAATAAGAGAGTAACCAGGGCAGATAGCTATCAGACGGATAGCCATCCAAGAACCATCGGAGAGCTACACGGACAGGTGCGAGAGGGCTCGGTTGAGCTTCCCCGGGAGGCAGGGACCCTCGTAGACAAATGAAGAGTAGACCTGAAGCAGGTCCGCTCCGGCTCCGAGCATGGCGTGAGCGTCATCGATGGAGGTGATACCGCCAACACCGATGATGATCTTATCGAGCGGCAGCGCATCCCGCAGGGTCCGAACGACTTCCAGGCTGCGTTCCGTCAGTGGCTGTCCCGAGACTCCCCCGCGCTCGTACTCGTGCTCAATCGTCGTGTTAGTCGCGACGATACCGTCAAGGTCTTCGTCGATGACGATCTGACCCATGGCACGCACATCGTCAAAGCTCATATCAGGAGCGATCTTGATGAGCAGAGGGACGTGGCGTCCACTCGCTTCGTCCGCGGCGTCCCGGGTCGCCTTGATAATCGGGGCTAGGGCCTCGGCCGTCTGAAGATTCCGTAGCCCCGGGGTGTTGGGTGAGGACACGTTGATAACGAGGTAGTCGACGTAGGGTGCGAGGCGGGAAGCTGCGATCCGGTAGTCACCGGCAGCTTCTACCTCCGGCGTCCACTTGTTCTTCCCAATGTTCGCGCCGATCACGATGGAGCGGCCCCGCTTTGTGCGACGCAGTTCCTTGAGACGCTCGCCAATAACCTTCGAACCCTCGTTATTGAAACCCATGGCGTTGCGAAGGGCACGTTCCTCGGGGTGGCGCCACATGCGGGGCTGTTCGTTACCGGGTTGCGGCTCTGGAGTCACAGTTCCGATCTCGACGAACGCAAAGCCCATCGCATCGAGGCCCTCGACGGCCGTGGCATTCTTGTCCATGCCGGCGGCAAGCCCAACGAGACCCGGGATGCTACGACCGAAGACCGCTGTCTCCTTGGCTCGTCCCCGCCATCCAATTGTTGATCTCATGAGAGGGGCGAGCGGAGAGCGACCTGCTAAGCCAATGGCTTCAATGGAGCCGGAGTGGGCCGCTTCAGGGTCGGTTGATGAAATAACCGTGTCGAAAAGGAATCGGTAAAGCACGGCGCCAGTCTATCTGGCTAGCCGTTGCGCTGCGCCAATCGGGCCGGCGACGAATGGTAGAGCCAAACGAGTGTGGCAACAGCGAGAGCCGTCGGAACGTACCAGAAGGCGATGCCACCATCGCGCCACGGGCTCCAGCCGTCGAGCGGCAGTTCAGCAAAGAGCCCAATGATGGGCATGACAACGTTGGCAATAGCGGTGCCCCAGGCGACACGCCTCATCCGTCGTCCATTGTGGAAAAGACCCGCCGTCATCGCCACCCACGTGGCACCGCCAAGTAGCGTCAGCAGCGCGGTCCCGGGCAGGGTGTTCATGAAAGCGCTGGTAGCGCCCACAATCGCGAGCCACGCGAAGATGATCGTGAAGATGAGGATGATGAAAAGAAGAATGCGGGCGGATCCGTGCGCTGAGCGACGACTATCCGACAGTCCATGCGACTGGGAATCCTTATCCACACCGGCCTCCTTTAACCCCGCTATGATGATAGACGTGTCTGAACTGAACTTTATTCAACAAGCCCCCGATAAGACCACTGCAAACGTCCTGGTTGTGCCTGTCGTCACTGGTGCTGACGGCGTCCACGCGCACGTCGCGGACCTCTCCAAGAAGGCCGTGACCTCGCTGGACGCACTGCTCCCCACGCTGGGAGTATCCGGCAAACTTGGCTCCCTGACTCGCATTCCCGCCCCGTCTGGCTTCTCCGCCGAGACGATCGCCTTCGTCGGCACCGGCAAGGACGCGGACGCTCTGGAAGCAACTGACCTGCGTGAAGCGTTCGGCGCAGCCGTCCGCGGACTGTCGCACGTCTCACATGTGGCACTCGCCGTAGCGTCCGACGATCCCGAGGCTCTCTACCAGGCCGGCCTTGGTGGCCTGCTCGGCGCCTACACCTTCGGCGACTATAAGGTGCAGCCTGCCCCGGCAGAGCAGATCACGGTCGTCTCCCCCGCCAAGCTGAAGAAGGCGGAGTTCGATGCTCTCGCCGACGAAGCAGAAATCGTCGCAGAGGCAGTATGCGAGGTGCGTAACCTCGTCAACATCCCGGCGTCCGACCTGACTCCCGTCAAGTTCGCTGACATCGCCGAAGCGTACGGCAAGTCCGAGAAGAGCCTCTCGGTCCGCATCTGGGACGAGAACGAGCTTGAGAAGGACGGTTTTGGCGGAATCCTTGGCGTAGGCCAGGGCTCCGTGAACCCGCCCCGTCTCGTCCGCGTCGAATACAAGGCACGCGGCGCCAAGTCCACCCTCGCCCTCGTGGGCAAGGGCATCACCTTCGACTCGGGCGGCCTGTCCATCAAGCCCGCCAAGTCCATGGAAACGATGAAGACCGATATGACGGGCGCAGCCACGGTTCTCGAGACCGTTGTCGCCGCTTCCCGTCTCGGCGTTAAGACCAACCTTGTCGCTTGGCTCTGCCTCGCCGAGAACATGCCGTCCGGTTCGGCAACCCGCCCCGGCGACGTCCTCACCATGTACTCGGGCCGCACGGTCGAGGTCAACAACACCGACGCCGAGGGCCGCCTGGTCCTGGGTGACGGCCTTGCGCGCGCAGTCGAAGAGAAGCCGGATGCCGTCATCGACGTCGCAACCCTGACCGGCGCGCAGATCGTGGCGCTCGGTGGCCGGATCTCCGGTGTCATGGGAACCGATGAGACCCGCAACGAAATCATCGAAGCAGCCGACGCTGCTGGTGAGGACATGTGGCCGATGCCGCTACCGGATCACCTGAAGTCGGGCTTCGACTCCCTAGTTGCGGACACAAAGAACTCCGGTGGTCGCGGAGGCGGCATGCTGTCCGCAGGTCTCTTCCTCGCCGAGTTCGTTGGCGACACCCCCTGGGCACACATCGACATCGCGGGCCCATCCTTCAACGAAGAGGGCCCCTTCGGTTCCACCCCCAAGGGCGGAACCGGCGTTGCCGTCCAGACGCTCCTCGCCTGGATCGAATCGCACACCGCTGAGGCTTAAGAGACACTGAACGGTCACTTAGAGCCGCCTGAATAAGATTTGCTCCCCGGATTGAACCATATTGTTCAACTTCCGGGGAGCAAATCTATGGAAGCAAGAGTTCAACCGAACGCGCCAGCTTGGTCAGTGTCGGGCCAGCGCATGTGATTCTTTGTCGTCTCGTTCTTCCCTACCCCCGGCTTATCCACAGTCCACAGGCGAATAAGCACGTTGCGAGTCTCGATCGGCGCTATTAACTTCGTTACATGTCATGTGATCAGACAAGCTGATCCGGGCTCGATCGAACCTGCAATCGGCAAAGTTCACGACGTGATTCTGCCCCAGCGACACTGCCCCTAGCCTCCAACTTGTCGGGATGGGCCTGGGCGCAGAGGGCCGTGAAACCTGGGTTGGATGGGCCCTATTTGTTTTTGTTCTTGCGAGACCATTCCCGCATGCGCTGCGGATAGCCGGTACGGATGATCTCGTAGAACGGTAAACCTAGCTCTGTGGCAAGGTTTGCGGCCTCTTTGGGGCTTGGAACCTGGCGTCTGGTCCATTCGCCATCGCGCGCAACGAGGATGAGGGCGAGGGGTTCTCGGGCTCCTGCGGGTTCCAGATAGGCTTCCACGCCTTTGCGTGTTGCAACGAAATCCTGAAAGTGGTCACGCGTCGCATTTCTGCGCTCACGCGAGCCACCGCCGCCCAGTCGAGAGAAGATGCCCATGGGGTCCAGTGTACTTTCTTCGTCAGCGGTGAGGTGAACCTGACCGAACTGCCATGACGTTTGGCCTAGAAAGTGGAACAATAACTATGTGTAACGCGACCGTTCGGTCGGGTTGTCGAGTTGAGATTAAGGGAGATCTACGTGGCTGACACGCAGGAATACGACATCGTCATCCTCGGTGCGGGATCGGGCGGCTATGCGGCTGCCCTGCGCGCAGGACAGTTGGGATTGAAGGTCGCGCTCGTTGAGGGCGACAAGCTTGGTGGCACATGCCTCCACCGCGGCTGCATCCCCACGAAGGCCCTTCTGCACGCGGCTGACGTCGCTGACGAGGCGCGCGACGGCGCCAGCATTGGCGTCAAGACCTCGTTCGAGGGAATCGACATGGAGGCACTGAACTCTTACAAGGACGGCGTCGTCGCCCGCATGTACAAGGGCCTCACCGGTCTTGTCGCATCGCGCAACGTGGAGACCGTCGAAGGCTGGGGTCGCCTCACCGGCCCGAATACCGTCCAGGTCGGCGACCGCGTCCTGACCGGCAAAAACATCATTCTCGCCACCGGCTCCTACTCGAAGTCGATCCCCGGCCTCGCAATCGAGGGCCGCGTCATCACCTCCGAGCAGGCTCTGCGGATGACAGAGGTTCCGGAGTCCGTTGTCGTCCTCGGCGGCGGCGTTATCGGCTCCGAGTTCGCTTCCGCATGGAAGTCGATGGGTGCGGATGTCACCATCATCGAGGGCCTGCCGAACCTTCTCCCGAACGAGGACGCGACAGTATCGAAGGCTCTCGAGCGTGCCTTCCGCAAGCGCAAGATTAACTTCAAGACGAAGACCATGTTTGACCGTGTCGAGCAGAACGACAACGGCGTCAAGGTCTACACGCAGGATGGCAAATCCTACGATGCCTCCTACCTGCTCGTTGCGATCGGCCGTGGCCCGGCCACCTCGAACCTCGGTTACGAAGAGCAGGGCATCCCCATGGATCGCGGCTTCATCACCACGAACGAGCGCCTCCACACCGGAGTCGCCAACATTTACGCGGTCGGCGACATTGTTCCCGGCCTCCAGCTCGCACACCGCGGCTTCCTCCAGGGCATTTTTGTTGCCGAGGAGATCGCAGGCCTTTCCCCCAAGGCCATCGACGAGAATCTCATTCCGCGCGTAACCTTCACCAACCCGGAGGTTTCCTCCGTCGGCCTCAACCAGTCGGCCGCCGAGGAGAAGTACGGTAAGGAGAACGTTGAGGTCACCGAGTTCAACCTCGCGGGTAACGGCAAGTCGCAGATGCTGAGAACAGCAGGCTTCGTCAAGCTCGTACGCGAAAAGGACGGCCCGATCGTCGGCTTCCACGCCATTGGCGCCCGCATGGGAGAGCAGGTCGGCGAAGGCCAGCTCATGGTTGCCTGGGAGGCCTTCCCGGAGGACTTCGACGACCTCATTCACGCTCACCCCACCCAGAACGAGGCCGTGGGCGAGGCTGTCCTCGCTCTTGCCGGCAAGCCGTTGCACACCCACAACTAAGCTCAAGGAGACGCATACAAAATGTCTGAAGCAATTAAGATGCCCGCGCTGGGCGAATCCGTCACAGACGGAACGGTCACTCAGTGGCTGAAGAATGTGGGTGACACCGTCGAGCTCGACGAGCCGTTGCTCGAGGTCTCGACCGACAAGGTTGACACGGAGGTCCCCTCCCCCATTGCTGGCGTTCTCGAGAAGATCGTCGTCGAGGAAGACGAGACCGTCGAAGTTGGTGCCGTCGTCGCCTACATCGGTGACGGCTCTGGCTCGTCCGACGACTCCGGTTCTGATGATTCCGAGGCCGAGGCTCCCGCTGAAGAGGCACCCGCTGAAGAACCGGCCGAGGAAGCACCCGCTGAGGAAGCTCCGGCAGAGGAGAAGGAAGAGGAGCCCGCTCCCGCCGACTCCGGTTCCTCCGAAGGCGAGGAAGTCCCGATGCCAGCTCTTGGCGAGTCCGTCACCGAGGGCACCGTCACCCAGTGGCTGAAGGAGGTTGGCGACGAGGTCGAACTCGACGAGCCGCTCCTGGAGGTTTCCACCGACAAGGTTGACACCGAGGTTCCCTCCCCCGTCGCAGGCACTCTTCTTGAGATCCTCGTCGGCGAGGACGAGACCGTTGACGTTGGCGCCCCCGTCGCCATCATCGGTTCCGGCGCTCCCGCCTCGAAGACGGAAGAAGCACCGAAGGAAGAGGAAGCTCCGAAGGAAGAACCTAAGGATGAGTCCGCTCAGTCCGCTCCCGAGGCGCCCTCCGCACCGGCAGCCCCGGCTGCCGAGTCTGCTCCGGCAGCTGCCGAAGAGCCGAAGGCAACCGCCGAGGTGAAGACCGCTCCGGCCGTGTCAGCAGCCGATTCCGCTTCCGGTAGCTACGTAACCCCGATTGTTCGCAAGCTTGCTCGCGAGCTCGAGGTTGACCTCTCTTCCGTTGAAGGTACCGGCGTTGGTGGCAGGATCCGCCGCCAGGACGTCGAGGCTGCAGCCGAGGCCGCCAAGAAGGCCGCGGAGGAAGCAAAGAAGGCAGCCGCACCGGCCGCCGCACCTGCAGCAGCTCCCGCGAAGTCCGCAAAGGTCACCGAGGTTTCGCCGCTACGCGGCACGACCGAGAAGATGAGCCGCCTGCGCCAGGTTATTTCCCAGCGCATGATGGACTCGCTCCACGGCTCGGCTCAGCTCACGACCGTTGTCGAGGTTGATGTGACGAAGGTTGTCGCACTGCGCACCGCAGCCAAGGAGAGCTTCCAGGCCAACGAGGGCGTCAAGCTCACGTTCCTACCGTTCTTCGTTAAGGCCGCAACCGAGGCCCTCAAGGCCCACCCGAAGATCAACGCTCGCATCGTTGATGAGAAGAACATCGAATACTTCGGTCACGAGCATGTCGGCATCGCTGTTGACACGGAGCGCGGCCTCATGGTCCCGGTCATCAAGAATGCGGGCGATCTCAACATCGCCGGCATCTCGAAGGCCATTGCTGACCTCGCCTCGCGTACCCGCTCGGGCAAGGTTTCCCCGGATGAGCTGTCCGGCGGCACCTTCACGGTCACGAACACCGGTTCCTCCGGTGCTCTGTTCGACACCCCGATCATCAACGCACCCGAGTCCGCCATTCTCGGCGTCGGCACGATCGTCAAGCGCCCGGCTGTCGTCAAGGACGAGTACGGCAACGAGTCCATCGGTATTCGCAACTACATTTACCTGGCACTGTCCTACGATCACCGCCTCATCGATGGCGCTGCCGCAGGCCCCTACCTGTCGGCAGTGACGGCCCGCCTCGAAGAGGGCTACTTCGCATCCGTGGTTGGTATCTGAAATAATATAACCAAGCCATAGGTTAGTGTGAGGGGCCCGCAACAGCGGGCCCCTCACTCTTGTCTTTTCCAGAGCGTTGCCCGCAATCTCAAACATGTCCGGTGCTCAGTCACGGGAATACTCCCGCCGGCGACACCCTGTTCGGCCGGACGCCGTCAGCCTCAGGCCGGCTCCGCCGGCCCCGAGCGGCACTGCCAACTAAAACTGGCACCGCCGAAAGTATCGGAATAATGTCCAAATACCGATACACTCTTCTTCGCCCTATTCCTTTAATCGATCGCGCTACATGAACGTCCTGTCCTCTTTTACCAGCTATAAAGATCTTCCCCGTCTGTGGGGAGGCGCCTTTATGCCGCTCGCCTTCGTTGGAAGGCTCCCCACGTCGATGATCATCATCGGGGTCCTCACGCTCGTGACGAGCCACCACGGCATTGCCGCGGCCTCGATCAGCTCGGCTGTTCTGGCCATTGCCACCGGCATCGGTCAGCCCCTCATCGGCAAATGGACGGACGGTGCGGGGCAGCGCCTCCCCTTCCTCGTGCTCGGGCCCGTCAATGCTGGCACGCTTGTCACCCTCATTGCCGTCACGGTCGCGGGGCTGCCCTTCGCGGTTGTCCTCGGTGCCTGTGCTCTCGTGGGCCTCACAACCGTTCCCGTTGGCGCTCTCATGAGGATTCGCTGGTATCCGGTGGCACGGACACCGAAGGCGCTGTCAACGGCGCTTTCCTACGAGACTGTCGCCGATGAATTGAACTTCGTTCTTGGCCCCGCCGTCGTCGGCATTCTCGCCTCAACGATCTCCCCCGAGGCGCCGCTGATCGTCACGGCGGTCATTGGCATCACCTGCATAACCGGCCTGGGCCTGCACCGCTCCACCCCCCAAAAGGTCGTGGACCCGGATCCCACAACGGTGGCGCCTTCCCTGTGGAAAATCATCGCGATTATTTGGGCGGCGCTATTTTCGATGCTGTGTCTCGGCTCCTACTTTGGTTCGATGCAGACAGCAACCACCGCGGCAGCCGAGATCTTTGGATCCACGTCCTACGCGGGCCTGATCTATGCGGCCATGGGGGCGGGCGCAGCAATTACCGCGCTCGGTGCGGTGGCGATCCCCGAACGCATCTCGCAAGGCACCCGCATCGGAATCTCCGGCATAGCCCTCACCATTCTCGTCCCCATCGCCCCGCTGACAAACGATCCCTGGCAACTCGCCGGCGTGCTTTTCGTCCTCGGACTGTTCATCGGTCCCGCCTCTGTGGCAATGTTCACTCTCGCCTCAAGGCTGGCCCCGAAGGGCGGTGACGGTGTCGCCATGACCGCACTCGGTGCGGCAAACGTTGGCGGCGTCGCCATTGGCGCTGCCGCGGCCGGACAGTTGCTTAAGTCAGAGCTTGCGTACGGCTTCTGGGTGGCCGCGGCGTCCGCTTTCGTCATGGGAGTCATAGGTTTCGTAGCGGCCGCAAAGCATACGAGGCGCTAGACTAGGGCCCATGGCAAAGGACGATAAGAACCCTCAGGGTAAGCGCAAGTGGTATCAGCTCCTCGGCGACGGATTCAAGATCGCCAAGAAGAGCTACCCCTACCTGCCCTGGCTTCTCATCGGCGTATTCGTTGTCGTCACGGGCGGCTTCATCCTCATCGGCTTCCTGCTCGACAACTGGATCCTCTGGACCATCTCGGGCGTGATCCTAGGCCCGATGCTCGCGATGGTGACCCTCACTCGCTTTATTGAGTCGGCCTCCTACAAGCAGATGGAGGGGATGCCGGGAGCGGCCTCCGCCGTTATCGGACGTATCCGCCGCGGCTGGTCTTTCCAGGAGGAGCCCGTCCGCTTCAACGCTCGTACGCAGGACATGGTTTTCCGACTGATCGGTAAGCCCGGCGTCGTTCTTGTCACCGAGGGCCCGACGAACCGCGTCAATAAGCTCGTGGAGGACGAACGCAAGCAGGCCCGCCGTATCGCCCCGAACGTGCCCGTGCACACCGTCAACGTGGGCACTGATGATGGTCAGGTCCGTCTCGCGAAGCTCATGAAGTCGCTCAAGAAGCTCCCGAAGAAGCTCACCTCCGCGGAGGTCAGCGTTGTTGCTAAGCGCTACGACTCGATCAAAACAAACCAGCTTCCGATCCCCAAGGGAATCGATCCGTACAAGATGCGCCCGGATCGCAAGGCCACCCGCGGCCGCTAAGGCCCAGCCCAGCAGTCATCTTCTTCGCCATAAAGATCTCCGGTCCAGAAACGCCTGGGCCGGAGATCTTTGTTTCTCAGCATCGGAAGCACCGGGCTACTTGATCGAAACGCCGCGCTAGTTGATGACCGACCTTTCGGCATATCGTCGGCGTGCACTCCCAGTTGACTCAAGTGGCGGCCACTGCCCGGCCAGGCGGAACGATTGCTTGACGACCCAGCTTTTCCCGAGTCGCTCTCCGGACCTAGCCCGCGTTAACGGAAAGCTCTGCAAGATCCCCGACCTGACGAAGGCATGGGGATTGGTCGGGCAACGTAACGAGAACGTGGCGGCTTGTTCCACCGAGCTGGCTCGATATCGAGTAGATGAGTCCTCCACGAGGGCCCGAATGGCGACGCCGTTGAAACCTGAGTTCTAGCGCACCCGCGTGATCGTGGTCTTCATGAGGGCGTCGTGGTAGCTACGACCGTCGGGAACCGTGAAGATTGCCGGGATGACAAGGCAGAGGAGAACAGTGCGGCCAAGGGCCTTGAGAGGCCCGGGTAGCTGGCCATTGATCCGGCGAACGGCAATGCCGACGATGAAGTGGCCGATGGTTCCGCCGATTGTGCCGATCAGGAGGAAGTTCATGAGGGCGAACATCCCCAGGGTTGCCCATTCGTTGTAGTTGAAGAAGCCCATCGAAATTGCGACGGCGACAAGCCAGTCAATGACGAGAGCGATCAGCCTGCGTCCGAACGGAGCAAGGGGGATTGTGTCAGCCATGAAAACCATCCTAGTGGGTCAAATCTTCACATCAGACATTCAACATGTGCCGAGCAAAACAGTGGACGGCCTGCCTCCTTGACCCATGATCGATATAGCATTGCGGTGAATCCATCATTTGAGGAGAAACATGTTCGCCACTGCTGAAGAGGCAATCGCCTACACACGGGAACAGGACGTTAAGTTCATCGATGTCAGGTTCTGCGACCTGCCAGGGATTATGCAGCACTTCAACATCCCCATAGAAACCTTCTCCGAGGATGTCTTCACCGAGGGCCTCATGTTTGACGCTTCTTCGATTCGCGGCTTCCAGGCAATTCACGAATCCGACATGAAGCTCATCCCCGACGTGTCCTCGGCCTTCATCGATCCGTTCCGCAAGGCCAAGACCCTCGTCGTCAACTTCTCTATCGTCGATCCGTTCACGAACGAAACGTACTCCCGCGACCCCCGGAACATTGCCGCCAAGGCCGAGAACTATCTTCGCTCCACGGGAATCGCCGACACCGTCTTCTTCGGTGCCGAAGCAGAGTTCTACATTTTCGACGATGTTCGCTTCGATACGAACGAGCACGAGTCGTACTACCACATCAACTCCAACACGGCATGGTGGAACACCGGCCGCGAAGAAGAGGGCGGCAATAAGGGCTATAAGACCCGCATGAAGGGCGGCTACTTCCCCGTCTCCCCCAACGATCAGTTCACTGACCTCCGGGACGAGATGAGCAGGGTCATGGCCGAGGCCGGTCTCAAGGTTGAGCGCGCCCACCACGAGGTTGGTACGGCGGGACAGCAGGAAATCAACTACACGTTCGACACTCTGCTTGCCGCGGCCGATGACCTCATGAAGTTTAAGTACATCATCAAGAACGTTGCCTGGGAGGATGGTAAGACCGCCACCTTCATGCCCAAGCCAATCTTCGGTGACAACGGGTCTGGCATGCACTGCCACCAGTCGCTCTGGAAGGACGGCGAACCACTCTTTGCTGATGAGAGGGGTTATGGCGGGCTGTCAGATATGGCACGCTGGTACATCGGCGGTCTGCTCAAGCACGCCCCAGCCCTGCTGGCTTTCACAAACCCGTCGGTGAACTCCTTCCACCGTCTTGTTCCCGGCTTTGAGGCACCCGTTAACCTGGTCTACTCGGCCCGCAACCGTTCCGCCTGCATCCGTATCCCAGTCACCGGATCCTCACCGAAATCGAAGCGTCTCGAGTTCCGCGTACCGGACCCCTCGTCGAACCCCTACCTGGCGTTCTCGGCCCAGCTCATGGCTGGTATCGACGGCATCAAGAACCGCATTGAGCCTGCCGACCCGATCGATAAGGACCTTTACGAGCTTCCCCCCGAGGAGCACGCGGAGATCGAACAGGTCCCAACCTCTCTCGAGGGCGCACTCGAAGCACTGCGCGAAGACAGCGAGTTCCTTCTCGAAGGCGACGTGTTCACGCAGGATCTCATCGACACGTGGATTGACTACAAGTACACGCACGAGATCGCTCCCCTGCGTCAGCGCCCACACCCGCACGAGTTCGAGCTCTACTTCGACATCTAAGTCGCACGGCCCGGCCGGACTCAGTTATCTCATCTCATATACCGTTGGCCCGCCCGATCGAGGGGCGGGCCAACGGTATATGAGGCTTATCCTTGAGCAACTAAGCACGTCCAACAAACACGACTGCGGTGACCGAACCTGCTCGGAGGTCGCTCCTATCGTTTAGAACTCGCCATTTGCTGCCCTGGTATCGCACCATCCGGGAGAGTAGGAGCCCCGGTACCCGCAGGTCCCAGCGAAATACTCGTACTCACTATTCTCCCGCGCGTCCCACCAAAGGTCATGGCACGAGTCCCAATCCCCCGCCGCACAACCATCCCAGAGTGCATCCAACGCGGGATCATCTCCGTAAGACCAGCCGCTTGACGATGGCACCCAGCCGGTTGAACTCGGATCGTAGAGGTCACACTCACCATATAGGCTCTCAGTGGTTTGTCCGCACGTGTTCCCGAATGCTTCATACGCACTGCCGACCGGGGACAGCCAGTAAAGGTCATCGCAGGAAACCATGTCTCCACCTGCGCACAGATCCCACAGTCCGTCTAGACCGGTGTCGCTACCGTAGGATCCCCAGGGTGCTGGCGCCGAAGCCGAGCTCGGGGCAGGTGCGGGAGTGGGCGAGGGCTC
>NZ_JBQCYC010000023.1:24125-36252 GCF_052087705.1 Flaviflexus sp.
AGGGTGCTGGCGCCGAAGCCGAGCTCGGGGCAGGTGCGGGAGTGGGCGAGGGCTCTGGTGCGGGAGTGGGCGAGGGCTCTGGAGCAGGCTCCACGGTCGCGCTCGGTGATGGCTCCTGCACATCGGCGTATAACTCCTCCTCGCAACCTCCGGACTGCGCGGCACTCGTTTCTCCACAGGTATTGCCAAACACCCGGTATGCGGAATCATCGACCGCATTCTCATACAGCTCATCGCAGGCCGCTAGATCACCATCGGCACACGCATCCCACAGGGCATCAAGCTCAGGATCGTCACCGTATGCTCGAGGTACCGCGTTGGTCGCGCAGTCGCCGTGAGACTCGGTTTCTGTCTCGCCGCAGGTACTTCCAAATGTCCGGTACTCGGAATCCTCAGCTGCATTCTCATACAGCTCATCGCAGGCCGCTAGATCACCATCGGCACACGCATCCCACAGGGCATCAAGCTCTGAATCGCTACCGTATGTTCCCTCACGATCGGTTAACTCGACCGATAGTTCCGCATCATCGCTACCAATGACGCCGAGTCCGAAGAGCACTCCCACAGTAGCCGCAAGGATCAGGAAGATTCCGAGGAGGATCCACACGATAAGCGCGCCTCTGCCCTTCTTTGGCTGCTGATCGGAATTCTGCCCGTACGGCGGAAAACCACCGCCCGATCCCCCTTGCACACCGATAGCTGGCTGGTATCTACCCGGTAGAGGAGCCGAAGGATAGTACTGCTGACCGTATTGCTGCCCCGCAGGATGCATCGAGGTCGACTGTCCGTCCTGAGATGTGCCGAATTGATTCCCACCGCTCGCATATACGCCAAGACCCGGGGGCTGCATCGGGGTTGAAGCACTAACACCGTGCTCATTGCCAGCAGTATCATCGGGCCGCGCTACAAGACCTGGTTGAGCATCCAAAGCTCTTTTCTGACCATTCGCTTGAACCTGCGGTACGAAAGTCTCCGAATCTTCAAAGGTCCGACGTCCATCATCGTGGTCCGACGAAAGATCGTCCTTGCTCCCAGACATAGAAGTTTCCTTTTAGTAAAAAAACAGACAATGCCGGAACCGCACTAAGAGCTAAAGTCACGCCCAGAGGCCACCCGGCGGCACTAAACTATTTCTTAAAATCAAACTCAACTATTTATTGATCCTGCTAGCAAATGTAGCACTGCTGACGGGCATTAGTATTATTTAAATCGATCATGGGTTCTTTCTTCTCGTGTCGTACACAAAATAAATAACCACTCGAGGATTGTGTCCAGCTTCTCTGCTGAAGGTCGAGGACACGGTTTACAGAGCCAATTCTGTACGAGTGCATGCCACACCAATCCTGGGTTGACCAACCTATGGCCAAGAACCCCGCATTCCATGAGATATCCCTGAGCACGTTCAGGTACTAACAGGAACGTCGATTCGTTGTCCTCTAGGATTGGTCCTATGAAGAAGCACCCGGAAGACGCTAGCGACTGGTCCGAGTACGTCAACAACCGGGACGAGTGGGCCGTGCCCGACTACCCGAGTTCTCCCAACCCACATAGCCCCCGCGAGGGAGATGCCTTGAAGGGTGGAGATGACGGTGATGATAGCCGGTCGGCTAAGAACCGGGGCGCCGATGGTGCGGTTGGCCCGTATGGGGCTTCGAAGAGCCCATGGGAGAACTACGACGATCGCGATCCGCAACCACCGAGGGAATCAACTCCGTACGACGAGACGAGCCCCTGGACGAACCACGCGGCGTGGCGATACCAGCAGAACCCGTACCGCGGAGGCACCGAGGAAACCCGCCAGGGCTGTAGTGGGGTCATGTTCGCCGGTATCGGACTCGGCATCGCACTCATTGTCATTGCACTCATCCTGCTCTGACACGCAGCGCACAGATTCCGCACCAAATTGGTCGGCGTCAATATCATTCGATAATTGCAAGAGAAGAGAATCGGCCCGCTCCGCGGGCCGATCATCATATTTTGGTTGTTAAGTCGCGGTCCCTTGCCCCACTCGATACACCTCGACCTGCCGTGCACCAAGCCCTGCGCACCTGAGATCCTCGAGAACAACTGTCATTCGATAGGTCAGGCACCGGGAATCAGGACAGGCGACTACTCCTTTGGAGCATCCTCAGCGGGGACCTCGGTGCCGGGTGTCGGTGGCTTGTACCAGTCGACCAGTTCCCACTTGCCGGGGGTTCCTTCGATAACCCCGGTGGCGCAGTTCGTCATGTGCGGAAGCTTCTCTCCCGCTGGGTCACCAACCATGATTGTTGCCCACACCTGAAGCATCATGCCGTGGGATACCACGAGGAGCGACTCTTCATCCGATTCTTCGATTGCAGCATTGAAGCGTTCAAGGACTTCATGGCCATTTTCGCCTCCCGGGATCCGTGGATCCAGGTCGCCTTCCATCCAGTTCTGAGCAATGCCGAAGTACTCCATGAGAGTTGGCATATCGTTTGCCATCTCCCAGTCGCCAGCGGAGACTTCCGCAATCCTCGGGTCGATTCTCGGATCAAGCTTCCTTGACGTGGCGATAGGTTCGGCCGTTTGCTGCGTGCGGACAAGGTGGGAGACAAGAATTCCGTCGAGATGGATATCGGTCATGCGCTCCGCCAGTTCCTCCGACTGGACTCGCCCCGTCTCGGTAAGGTCCGCTCCCGGTGCCGCCGTGTCGAGTGCCCGAATCGTGTTGGACGTGGTTTGTCCGTGCCTGGCCAAGTACAGTCTCATTGCTCTCCGTTGATCGTGAGTTTCGTATCCTTACTCATCGTCCCCGAAAAAGATGCGTTCAACAACGGACCTCGCTCGCCGCGAAAGCCGCAGATAGGTTTCGCCCACTTCCTGACGCGCCTCGTGATCTCTCGATAGGAGTGCGGCAATGGTGGCAAGCTCGGTGGAGTCCGTTGGCACGGTATCGATCCTGGGCCCGGAGGTTCGGCCAGTTCCGAGGACAATCGCGAGCCGCAGGTGCTGGGCAAAGAGCCAAGCATCAGCCAGCCGATCAGCATCGCCGTGGCTCAGTAAGCCCGCTTCGGTTGCTGCAACTAGCCCGTCGAGTGTCGATGTGGTCCGGAGAGAAGGGTTCGATCCGCCGTGGTCCAGTTGGAGGTACTGGACGGTCCAGTCAACATCCGAGATCCCGCCCGGGCCAAGCTTGAGATGACGGGTCTTCTCCACCCCTCGCGGGGCGCGCTCTGATTCGATACGCGCCTTCATCCGCCGCACGTCCCGGTGCTCCCCCGGACTCAGCGGCTCCCCATACCTGATCGGGTCGATGAGACCAATAAAAGACTCACCTAACTCTTCATCGCCAGCAACCGGTCGCGCTATAAGGAGCGCCTGCCGTTCCCAGGTCTCTAGCCAGCGGTCGTAGTATTCCTCGTAGGATTCAAGCGACCTGGCAAGTGGTCCATTCCGCCCCTCGGGCCGAAGATCCGCATCGATTTTCAGCGGTGGCTCCTCCGCCCCGTCTTTCAGCACTGCAATGAGGGTGGTCGCGATCTCGACGGCAATCTTCTGGGCAAAAACCTTGTCATCGCTGAGCGGCTCGTGAACAAAGAGGATGTCCGCGTCCGATCCGTAGCTCATCTCGTGGGCACCAAATGAGCCGAGCCCAACAACAAGATAACGAGACGGTGCTTCTTCCAGGTCGTGCCCCGCGAGGACCTTCGCGGTCGCGGCCCGCAGAGCAGCATCCACCGCAATCTCCGCTCCCATGGTGATTGATGCCTGCGCCTCGCGAGTATCGATCACGCCAAGGACAAGGCCGAGGCCGGTGCGCAGGAGTATGCGGCGGCGCAGATAGCGCCCCGCCATGGCGACACCCTCGTGCGTCTTGCGTCGTGAAATCAGTGCATCGAGTTCTTGCCGGAGAGCAGCCCCGCTCAGGGGCTTCAGCTCTTCGTTGCCTTCGAGCCACCTCACCGATTCGGGCAGGGCCGGGATGGCTTCGGCGAGGTAGCGGGACGTGGAGAGAATATGGGCGAGGCGCCTCGCTGCCATACCCGAGTCCCTCAGGAGCTTCATATACCAGTGGGTTCTTCCCATGGTTTCGGAGAGGATCCGGAAATGAAGGAGGCCGGAATCGGGTTCCGGTCCTTCCGCAAACCAGCCGAGGAGAACGGGCAAAAGTTGCCGCTGGATCTTTGCGGTGCGGGAGACTCCCTCGGTCAGTGCCGAGATGTGGTCGATCGCCCGGGCGGGGTCTCGATATCCGATGCCGGCAAGGCGATCGGCGGCAGCCTCCCGGTCCAGACTAATGTCGTCATCGCGTAAGCGTGCCGCGGCTGGGAGAAGCGGACGATAGTAGATCGCCTTGTGGAGGGAACGGACCGCTCCCCTGACCTTCTTCCACTCCTTCTCCAGGTCCTCACCGGTCGCGACCCTGTCGATCTTCATCGCCCGCGCAATACGCCTCAGTTGATCGGTTTGGATGGGAAGAACGTGGCTACGTCTCATCTTCTGGAGCTGAATCCGGTGCTCGAGGGTCCGCAGGAAACGGTAGTAGCCATCCAGCTCGTCCGCATCGGTGCGGGCCACGTATCCTCCGTCACGCAGGGCAGCCAACGCATCGAGGGTGTTCCTCACCCGCAGCGAGGTATCGACCCTGCCGTGCACAAGCTGGAGGAGCTGAACGGTAAACTCAACGTCGCGTAGACCGCCCGCACCGAGCTTGATCTGCCTGGCGGCGTCTTGGGACGCAATGTTGGATTCCACCCGCGTTCGCATCTGCCGTGAGGATTCCACAAACCCCTCCCGCTGAGAGGCGGACCAGACAAACGTGGCCACGGCATCCACGTAGGCTCGGCCCAGTTCCTCATCACCTGCCGCGGGGCGTGCCTTAAGGAGCGCCTGGAACTCCCAGTCCTTCGCCCACCGCTCGTAGTAGGCGACATGGGAAGCAAGCGTGCGCACGAGCGGACCGTCCTTGCCCTCGGGGCGCAGGTTCGCATCCAGTGGCCACAGCGGCATAACCGCCCCCGGCCCCGACACTGCCTGCGACGCAGCATTCGCGAGCTTCGTCGCTATCTCCAGAGACTCTTCTTCAGAAACTCGCTCAGCATCCGATGTCATCTCAGTTCCGGACAACCCGGTAGCATCGGCCAACTCGCCAACATAAACCACATCGACGTCAGAAATGTAGTTGAGTTCCCGGGCCCCGGTCTTGCCCATGGCAATAATGGTGAGGCGAACATTCTCGGATCCGGGAACGACCGAGCGAGCAAGGGCCAGGGCGCCCTTCAAGCAACCATCGACAAGGTCGGAAATAGATTCCGACACCCGGCGATACTCAGCGACGGGATTCTTCGAGGTGAGATCCCTGGCCGCAATTGAGATGAGCTGACGATAGTAGAGCGTGCGGAGCCGAGCCACTCCGTCTTCCCATCGCACGCACGCAACTACGTCAGATGGTGAGGATCCTTCTTTTACGTCGAGGGCTTCAAGAAACACGTTTCCGTCAGGGCTGATATCGACTTTATCGCCGAGGTCATCAATCCACTCGGGGTGGGTGATCAGCATGTCGCCTAGGGCGGAGGACATGGCGGCGATAGCGCAGACGGACCTGCGAATCGTCTCGCTGTTCAGCAGGGTTTGCATAGCGTGCGGGCTGGCCTCGGTGAGCCTCAAAAGGGTGAGCAGGCCAAGATCGGGATCGGCACCGTTTCCCAGTTCGTCGAGGATCGGCTCCCACTCGTCGATTCTTCCGTCCAGCAGTTTGCTGGCCCTGCCGGGTTCGGCGAAGCCGAGCCGGCGGAGCGCCGAGGTGGGACTATCTTTACGCATGTCAGTTGATGGGGAGGAACCGTTCACGCTCGAACGGTGTCACCTGATTACGGTAGCCCTGCCACTCCTGCTCTTTGTTGCGTAGGAAGAACTCGAAAGCCTCTTCACCGAGGGTGTCGGCAACAAGCTCTGAGTCGTGCATGAGCGAAAGCGCCTGCTCGAGGTTGCCGGGCAGGGATCGAATGCCAAGAGCCCTCCGCTCATTACGGGTGAGTGCCATGACATCGTCAAGTGCCTCGTCGGGCAACTCAAGGTTTCGCTCAATCCCGTCGAGGCCAGCATTGAGCAGAACGGCAAATGCGAGATAAGGATTGGCGGCAGAGTCGATGGCTCGGTATTCAATCCGTGCGGACTGCGGCTTGCCCTGGCGGAGGGCGGGGACCCTGACGAGTGCGGAACGGTTGTTGTGGCCCCAGCTCACAAAGGACGGCGCCTCATCCCCTGCCCACAGCCGCTTATACGAGTTGACGTGCTGGTTGGTGATCGCGGCGATTGAGCGGGAATGCTCGAGAAGGCCCGCCATGAACTTCCGCGCGGTAGCGGACAGGAGATAGGTCCCGGAGGGGTCGTAAAAGACGTTCCTGTCTCCTTCGAAGAGCGACATGTGGGTGTGCATGCCGCTACCGGGGTGCTCGATAAGAGGCTTCGGCATAAAAGAGGCAACGACACCCTGAGAAATAGCCACCTCCTGGATAACGGTACGGAACGTCATGATGTTGTCCGCCATCGACAACGCATCCGTGTACCGGAGGTCAATCTCGTTCTGACCGGGACCGGACTCGTGGTGGGAGAACTCAACCGGGATGTTCATCGACTCGAGGG
This sequence comes from Flaviflexus sp., assembly GCF_052087705.1. NCBI lineage: Bacteria > Bacillati > Actinomycetota > Actinomycetes > Actinomycetales > Actinomycetaceae > Flaviflexus > Flaviflexus sp. The sequence goes on from NZ_JBQCYC010000023.1 coordinate 30,735, forward strand.
CCGCAACAGCATCCCGCCTAAAGTCCTGTGCCACAGACCGTGCCGAATGATCGAAGTATCCTGCCCTGTCAATGGGCCGGAAGTCGATATCAGGATCATTGCTTGGGTGAAAAAGATAGAACTCGATCTCCGGGTGCGTGTAGAAACCAAATCCCATGTCGCTGGCCCGTTCAAGGGCACGCCGCAGTACGTACCGGGGGTCTGAGCGTGCCGGTTCGCCATCGCGGGTCGTGATGTCGCAGAAAAGCCGCGCAACAAGACCGTCCTCGCCACGCCCGGGCAGGATCTGGAAAGTCGATGCATCCGGGTGGGCCAACATGTCGGCCTCAACGACGCGGGCCAGGCCTTCGATCGACGAGCCGTCAAAACCAATGCCTTCTTCGAAGGCCTCTTCGAGCTCGGCGGGAGCAATGGCAACGGACTTCAGGGTGCCAATGACATCGGTGAACCACAGCCGAATAAACCGGACATCCTTCTCCTGAATGCTCCGAAGGACATGTTCTTGCTGACGGTCCATACCCGGTCCTTTCGCTTCGCTACACACTATCGTGCCACGCCGTGCTCCAAGCGTTGCTCCGATAAGCACTCCGGGATGCAGTAATCCCGCCTGCTCATCCTATTCCTACCTGCCGTAGCCAACAGTCACCAGCCACGGACGGATTGCGAGAGTTGGGCTTACTGGGCGTCCCCTATCCCTTGCTACAAGACCTCCTGCTACCTTGCTTCACGCTCACGTTTTATCCGCCCCAAGCTCTCGCTTTTCCCATGGCTCCTGGTCGCATCGAACTTGCAATAGCTCTGTTCAAGACCCTGCGAGTAGATTCTCCACCACGGCGCACACGAAACAAACCAGCATCGTCAGACAGCACATCGGGAATCACGGTAGGATACCTGCCATGACCGAAGGAACACCCACGCCTCCACGTCCCCGCCGTTTCCGGATAGCCCACCTCGCCGAAGCCAAACACCATGGCGAGCCGCTGACAATGCTGACCGCCTACGATTCGATGGTCGCGTCAATCATTGACCGCGCCGGAGTCGACATGATTCTCGTTGGCGATTCCATTGGTACAACAGTATTCGGTGACTCGAATACTCTTGGCGTGGAGCTGGCCGACATGGTTCGTGCAACGAGGTCGGTAGCGAACGGTACTCAGCGTGCCCTGATCGTTTCCGATCTCCCTTTCGCTACTTACGAGACCGGACCTGCCCAGGCTTTCGAGTCCGCATCCCAGCTCATCAAGGCCGGAGCCAATGCGGTCAAGCTTGAGGGCGGCGTTCGCGTTGCCGAACAGATTCGCACGCTCGTCTCCAACGGTATTCCCGTGATCGCCCACATTGGCTTTACGCCGCAGTCGGAGAACACCCTCTCGGGCCCCCGCGTCCAGGGACGCGGCGATGATGCTGCCGATCGCGTTGTGGAAGATGCTGTTGCAGTCCAGGAGGCCGGTGCCGCAGCCGTTGTCCTGGAAATGGTTCCCGCCGATCTTGCCTCCCGCATCACCTCGATCCTCGAGATCCCGACCATCGGTATCGGTGCCGGTCCCGAAACTGACGGTCAGGTCCTTGTCTGGTCCGATATGGCGGGAATGACGGACTGGCAGCCCTCCTTCGTTCAGGTCTTCGGCCAGGTTGGTGAAGCCCTATCGAAGGCTTCCACCGATTACGTCGCCGCAGTCAAGTCGCGGTCCTTCCCAACTCGGGAACATTCCTTCTAGCGAAGGCTCCCCCGGCCGACTCAGCCGCCCGCCCTCTGCGGTCAACGCTCCACCATCACCGTCTTACACTCGGCAAAAACTCCTCGCCAATCACCACTGGCGCAGTTGAGTGAAGCGCACAAGTGGCGAGAGTCACTGACGTACTGACTGGTTCGGCGAGCGGTTGGATATGCAGACGCGTCGGTCAGGCATCCGGGGATCTTCGCACTGCCGGTTGCTGTTGAGATGACGCGCTCGCCAGTGTCGACCGTCAGTCCTCATCATCCTTCCAGTCGTCTTCCCACGCCTCTTCTTCTTCATCGAACGTTTCGTTGCGCTCCGCTGCGGTCGTAAGAGCGTTACGGGCTTCTTCTTCGGTGTCGTAGGGCCCCATAACGTCCGTCCATGGGGACTGCTGGCCTACCTCAACCTGGCCCGTCTTTGTGTTGTACCAATACTCACGACGGCTTGGATTCGCCATTGTGGACCTCCTCGACGCTAAACTTGGTTCTATGCTTGCACAGCGCGCACCCCTTGGCACCCTTGTTCCCGGAGCTATTTCGGAAAAGCTCTCTGTACCGAAGTCGATTGAGCGACCCGAATACCTGTTCCATGATGGTCCCGAGGTGGTGACTGCCTCCGATGTGAAGGACGCGGAGACCATTGAGCGGATCCGCCGCACCTCGAAGCTTGCCGCCCAGGCCCTCGAAGAGGTTGGCAAGGCTGTCCGCCCCGGCATTACCACCGATGAGCTGGACAAGATCGGGCACGAGTTCCTCATCGACAATAACGCCTACCCGTCGAGCCTGGACTACATGGGGTTCCCGAAGTCGCTGTGCACCTCAATCAACGAGGTCATCTGCCACGGCATCCCCGACTCGACCGTTCTCCAAGAGGGCGATATCGTCAACGTCGACATCACGGCCTTCCGCGAGGGCGTTCACGGCGACACGAATGCAACGTTCCCCGTTGGGGAAATCGATGAGGAGTCCCGCCTCCTGATCGAGAGAACGAAGATCTCCATGGAGCGCGGTATTAAGGCTGTGAAGCCCGGCCGTGCCATCAACGTGATCGGCCGCGTCATCGAGGCCTATGCGAAGCGCTTCCAGTATGGCGTTGTGGAAGACTTCACCGGCCACGGCGTTGGCGAAGCCTTCCACTCGGGACTTATCGTTCCGCACTACGACACGGCACCCCGTTACGACGACCTCATCGAAGTGGGCATGGTCTTCACGATCGAGCCCATGCTGACCCTGGGCACCATCAACTGGGACCAGTGGGATGATGGATGGACGGTACTGACGAAGGACCGTGGCCGCACCGCCCAGTTCGAGCACACCCTGGTTGTGACCGAAGACGGCGCCGAGATCCTTACGCTCCCATGAGCCTCGCACTCGGAATCGACATTGGCGGCTCCGGTATCAAAGGAGCCCCCGTCGACCTCACCACCGGTAAGTTCGTAGCCGACCGCTATCGCATCCCTACTCCGAAGAAGTCGACCCCGAAGAACGTCGCTCAAGTCGTTGGACAAATTGCCGAGCACTTTGAACTTCCCAAGCACACTCCGATCGGTGTAGCCGTTCCCGCACCGATTGTTCACGGCGTGGCAATGTGGATGGCGAACCTTCACAAGTCGTGGGCCGGAACGAACGTCGACGAGCTCTTCTCCAACGTTCTCGACACCCAAGTGATTGTCGTTAACGACGCAGATGCTGCTGGTTACGGGGAAGTCGAGTACGGCGCAGCCAAGGGGCAGTCCGGCACCTCCCTGGTCACCACTCTCGGAACGGGCATCGGCTCCGCTCTCGTCATCGACCACCGCCTCATCCCCAATACGGAGCTTGGTCACCTGACCCTCCCGAACGGGAAAGAAGCCGAAGCGTGGGCATCCTCCGCCGTTAAGGACCGCAAGAAACTCTCCTGGACAGACTGGGCAAACCGACTCCAGGACGTTTACGGCGAATACGAGAAGCTCCTCAACCCCGACCTCATCATCGTCGGCGGCGGCATCTCCAAAGACTCTGACAAGTTCCTGCCACTGCTGAAAACACGTGTGCCAATCATCCCGGCTACTCTTCGCAACAAGGCCGGCATCATCGGTGCGGCCGCCCTGGGTGGCCGAGAAGCAGCAAGTCAGAACTCATAAAAGGACGCTCTCAGTGATGGTCTGATCCTCTTTAGACACCCATTTAGGCTTCTCAAGAACAGATCTCATTGACGGGCCCTTCGCAGTTATTACTGCACACAATGACATAAGTTACCGGTGGGAACTGTCAGACAGAGGGCTCGCAAATACGATTTGCTGAAACGTTGGTCAGATCGGGCAATCGCAGGCGTAGCACCGCACAAGCCCAGAGCCCGAAGTGCTTCGAGCATTCTCATCTCGTCGCCCGACGAAACTCGCACTCACAAGACGCGCGACTAGCGCAACAAAGGACTACCCGTCACACTCGACCCCAGTTCAAAGATCGGCGAGGCACGCAGACGGGCGATAAGGACGGCCGCCAATTAGCGCCGGCTCACCCACGCATCTGTCACGACAGTAGACACGTCCACCTCAAGGCCCGGAAGCATCTCACGGAGCGCACCCGCCAACTTCGGCAAGAGCGGCCACTCGGAGGCAAAGTGCGTGGGGCTAATGAGCGCCGCTCCCCCGCCCCACAGGTGATCGGTAGCCGGATGATGGCGCAGATCAGCGGTGATGTAGACGTCCGCACCCGAGTCGTTGACAAGACCAAGGAAAGAGTCGCCCGAGCCGGGGCTAACAGCCACTGTCTCCACCATTCGTTCCTCGTCACCACCCACGAGGATTCCCGCGGGAGTGCGTGGAAGCAGATCGGCAACCCGATCAGCGAGCTCTCCAAGCATCACCGGGGCAATCGTACCAATTCTGCCCAGACCGAGAGTCGGATCATCTTCCTTGGGAATGAGCGGGCGAGCATTTTCAAGCCCCAGCAGGTCGGCCATGGCCTGCGCGGTGCCCCAGGAGTCAGCATTGGTATGTGCCGCGTAGAGAGAAACGCCGGCGCGAATCAGGTCCGTAATCCACGCACCCTTCGTCGTGTGAGCACCAACGGTGGAGGTGCCGCGAAGGTAAAGCGGGTGGTGGGTAAGCAGCATATCGTAACCACCGCCAATTGCCTCGGACACAGTCTTTTCACACGGATCTACCGCCAGCAGGATCCGCCGAGCTTCCCAGTCGGGACTACCGGCGACAAGACCGACAGCATCCCACGACTCGGCGAGTGCCGGCGGACATAGTTCTTCCACTGCTGCAATGATTTCTCGTGTGAGCATGCGGCAAGTCTATCCCGGCGAAAGACATGGACAGCTTTTAATCACAGCGTCTGTAGAAGCAGATTCGCGATCGCCCCTACAAAACTTCGCCACCGTCGCGGTTCGCGACAGCCAAGGATCGACGCGACTGTCATCGGGACGGACAGACAATCCGAAGTGTCCCCGGGTTGAAATGGAGGGACAAGCTGGCCGATACGCCGGGTTTTGTCGAGGGCGACCATCCATCTCGGACGCGTGTTACCACGAATCTCTAGCAACCCACCCGTCGGCCCGAGCAAAGCTCGTGTGCGAGTAGCATTCAGCCAACTGTCTGGTCTTGCTCCCGGTGGGGTTTACCGTGCCGTCCTGGTCACCCAGTCCGCGGTGAGCTCTTACCTCACCCTTTCACCCTTACCTTGCGGCGGTTTACTTTCTGTTGCACTGGCCCGCGGGTCACCCCGGGTGGGCGTTACCCACCACCGTACTCTGTGGAGCCCGGACGTTCCTCGGCACCAAAGTGCCGCGGCCGCCTAGCCAGCTTGTCC
>NZ_JBQCYC010000024.1:0-6675 GCF_052087705.1 Flaviflexus sp.
GACGTCACGTTCCGCCGTGCCGGTAACGATATCCAGATTCTCAACAGCTTCTCCCTCGAAGTGGATGATGGGGAGTTCGTTGCACTTGCCGGGCGGTCAGGAAGCGGGAAGTCAACCGCCATTGCAGTTGCCTATGGTCGTCGGAAGCCCGATCGTGGCGTTGCCCGATGGGGTGACGTTGAGCTTGCGGAGACAGGTGAGAAGGAACTCCAGAAGATCCGCAAGGCCAGCATCGGCTTCGCAGCCCAGGATGCTCTTGTATTTGATGATCTGTCTGTTTCTGCCAACGTCCGAGTTGGTGGAGGAACTGGCGAGCGCTGTTCGGAGCTCCTCGAGTCACTGGGGCTTGCGGACTTCCGTGCTATGAAGGCTGGTCGCATCTCGGGTGGAGAACGCCAACGGGTCGCCGTTGCTCGTGCCCTCGCGAAGGCCCCGTCCCTCGTCCTCATGGACGAGCCGACAGCATCGCTTGATGCTGCCGCAGCAGCCCTGGTTATCGAGCAACTTCGCCATGCAGCAGGTCGGGGTGCCGCAGTTCTTGTTGCCACCCACGATGTGCTTCTTAAAGAAGCCGCCGATCGGGTGATCGAACTGTGAACGTGCGGCCTCGCATGAGGCGAACCCACGTCATTGTCTTTGCCCTCATTGGCCTCCTCGTCTTTTCCGGTTCTCTTCTTGGCAGGATCGGTGTGTCACGTGCTGGCGAGATCCTTGAGGACAACTGGCGCGGAGCATACGACATCCTGGTAACTCACGAAGATGGGTTTGAACGGATTTCGCCGGGCAGGGATGCAAACGGCTTCAGCCTTGTCGATAACAACTATGCGTCACAAGCAAGCCGGGTTATCGGATTTGACCAGCTCGACCAGATCAATGCATTAGATTCAGTCGACTTGGCTGCACCAGTTGCCTTTCTTGGGCGGATGGCAAATGCACCGCCCTGGTTTTACTTCACGATCGAGGACCACAATTTCACTGAGGACCCAGTCCAGGACTACGTGATCACCTGGAGCATCACCGACGACAACGGCATCATCTTCGAGAGAACAAATAATCTCCGGATCGATGCGACGCGATGGACGGGTGAGAGCGGTCAGTACTTTGATGTTGGGATCAGCATCACCAACGATTTCGCGCCCATGGACCGTCACCTGCTCCTCGTTCAGGCATCTGTATTCGGCGATTCTCTCCTTCTAGGCTGGGGTCAGGGACCAACCGTTGCCACGACCATCGCCGCCGTCGACCCAGTCCTCGAACAGGAACTCCTCGGCGAGGCAGGCGAGTTCCTCCAACCCCTTGAAGACTTCGATGAATTCATTCGACAGCATAGTCAGCTGACCCCGATCGAAGCTTTCGGTGAGACCGGCACTGAAATCCTCCCCGAACTGATTGATATGCCGGGAGTACAGCCGGGGTCTCGGCCAGCACCGTTCTGGATGTACGGCGGGCAAAATCCTCTCGTCGGTTATCTTCGCAATACAGACGCTTACCCGCCCACAACAATCACCGCGACAATCGAAGGCGTGGGCGAGACGAGCGTCGAATATGACGAGGTCATGCGGCCGTTCAACGGCGGTCTCCACGATCTCCCGTGGCCAACGAACGATCTCGACACCGGCGAACCAATCATCGAGAACTACACGCTCAGCAACTACACCGGCACCCGCCTCTATCCTCCCCAGCTCACGCAGGTCGACTCCCCCGTCGAAGGACAGGCGGCCTTCACCGCCCGGATGCTGGGGATCTACAGTCCCTTTGCCCGGATCGAGGGAGCTGACATTGACCTTCCAACGGGAACCGATCCTGGCGAGGAGATCAGCTACCGTAACCCAACTGGGAATCAGCTTTCCATTGGCACATACTCCCAAGAGGGCGCCGCTCCTTTTGAAGTTGCTACCTTCACTCCAGGAGAGGTCGTCACGGAAGGCGGGTACGTTCCACTCGGGCTCTACGGGCCAAATACCGCAACGCACGAGGGCGAGCCTTTCCCCGTCTCACGCCACGCCCTTGGTATCGCCACTCAGGCTCCCTCCGCCATCGTGTCCTTCGAAGGAGCAAAGGAACTCACCTCTCAGGAGACCATCATTTCCGCGGTCCGGGTACGTGTTGGCGGGCTGGACGGGCTCGACAACGACGATGCCCTGACCAGGATCAACGACACTGCGCAGGCCATCCGGCGCATCGACGGGCTCGATGCCACGGTCGTCATCGGCGGAACAACTCAGCCCGTCAACATCTGGGTGCCGCTCTACGCCTTTGGAACAGACGATCCCCTGGGACAGCAGGTTGTCGACGAGCTGGGCTGGATCCAAGTTGACTACGGAACACTCGGTGTTGCTTCGTGGACAGCATCACTTACGAATGAAACCGTGGACCGCGTTGCCGTCGCCACCATCCTCATCTCATCCCTCTTTGTCATAGGACTCTGTCTACTAGCCCGGCAAGAGCGGCGTACCACCCACGCACTCCTCGCATCTCAGGGACGGAGTACGTCCCAGCGACTACGGTGGACACTGGGTGAGGAATGGCCCGGGCTGGCCGTCTTCGGTGTCGCTGCCGCCATTGCTTTCATCATCGCGGGCACCGACATGATTCGCTATGCAATCCTCGCCGCCGTTCTCGCACTCCTCCTTGGACTCATCATTGCCAACCCGGTCCATTCTCGGAGACTAGCCCCAGCCGACAGGCTTGGAACCCGTGCACGCATGCTAACCCTGGCGGTCTTCGAGGGCATCAGCCTCGGTATCACCGCCGCCGCCATCGGAGCCCTCGGTATGATCTCGCTCTGGTACTTCCGGCTCCTCACCCAGACAAGCCTCGGCTCCATCATGACGCAGGCACTCATGCCTGTCGTGGGAGCAATTCTCGCGGCTGGCGCAGTCATCGTCCTGACGATGGCTGTCACTGCACGGAAGAACCGTGAAGTCACGAGCGCACGTAACGACTTCTCCTATTGGGGTCTCGAAAGGTCACAGGCTCAGATTCGCACCAGGAACTTCGCCCCGGTTCTCATTCACGTCATTATTGCTTCAATCATCGTCGCTGCTGGAAGCCGGTATGCAGACGGCTACCAGCAGGGCACGACCCTTTATCTCGCACTCGGCGGATGCTGGATTCTCATATGGCTCCTCACCCGTGGAATCAGCGCATTGCGATGGAAGCCGACAATTCTGGAGCCAACACCATCCCAGTAAGACGGATCCCGTACCCCAGTTCCTGATCAAATACCCACTCACAACCAGTGATAACGCAAACGAACCGCGTGAGTACGTAGGCAAGCAAGTGCATTAGTAACAAGATTCGCGTAACGCTACACGCGCTGAAGATGAAACTGAAACAAACAGGATTAGCCTAAAAGGCATGCGCCAAGAGTGACAGCGGAATCATTCCCTTATGGAAGCCCTGACCGGACTCGCTCTTGGGACAGCCTTAGCCGGTTACTTATTTTCCGCGAATTCTTCGTGGTGACGGATAACTTCGGTGACGATGAACTTGAGGAACTTCTCGGCGAAGACTGGGTCGAGACCTGATTCTTCCGCGAGGGTCTTGAGGCGTGCAATCTGGCGTTCTTCGCGGCCTGGATCGGAGGCGGGAAGGCCGAGTTCGGCTTTGAGTTTGCCTACCTGCTTTGTGCACCGGAAGCGTTCCGCCAGGATGTGGATCAGTGCAGCATCTATATTGTCAATGCTCTCCCGTGCGGTACGCAGTCCCTCCGGGATGTCCTGAGCGTGTTCCACTTCTCCTCCTAGGCAGACTTCTTCGAGCGCTTATAGACGAAAGTGGGTTCACCACCCTCGAACGCCTTCTCATCAATGATGACGCGTTCGATGTCGGAGCGCGAGGGGATCTCAAACATGAGCTCCCGCAGGATACCCTCCATGATCGAACGCAGGCCGCGGGCACCGGTGCCGCGCTCGAGAGCCTTTTCAGCGATCCTGCGAAGGACTTCGTCGGTGAACTCTAGCTCGACGTTGTCAAACTCGAACATGCGCTGGTACTGCTTGGTGAGGGCGTTGCGGGGCTCGGTGAGGATGCGGACAAGGTCGTCGACCTCGAGAGCATCCACAGTGGCGATTACTGGGAGGCGGCCGACCAGCTCGGGAATGAGACCAAACTTGTGAAGATCGTCGGGCTCAACATCGCGAATCAGGTCACCTGCGGCCTCGTGGCTGGAGAGCTCCGAGCCGAAACCAATCGAGCGCCGGCCCGAGCGGGAGGACACAATCTCCTCCATGCCAGCAAAGGCACCTGCGACGATGAAGAGGACGTTCGTCGTGTCAATCTGGACAAACTCCTGGTGGGGGTGCTTGCGTCCGCCCTGCGGGGGAACCGAAGCGACCGTGCCCTCGATGATCTTGAGGAGGGCCTGCTGAACACCTTCACCCGACACGTCGCGGGTAATCGAGGGGTTCTCGGACTTGCGGGAGATCTTGTCGATCTCGTCAATGTAGATAATGCCCTGGGCGGCACGATCCGTATCGCCGTCGGCCACCTGAATGAGCTTGAGGAGGACGTTCTCGACATCCTCACCCACGTATCCCGCCTCGGTCAGGGAGGTGGCATCTGCAATCGCGAAGGGCACGTCAAGCATGCGGGCAAGTGACTGAGCAAGGTAGGTCTTGCCTGTGCCGGTCGGGCCGATGAGGAGAATGTTGGATTTGCCGATCTCAACGGGCTCGCTCCCCTTCTTGGGAACATCCTGGCCTGCGCGAATCCGCTTGTAGTGATTGTAGACGGCAACGGAGAGGGTCCGCTTGGCGGAGTGCTGGCCGACCACGTATTCGTTGAGGAACTCGTAGATCTCCTGCGGCTTCGGCAGTGACTCGAGCGAGAACTCGGATTCTTCCTGACCGAGCTCCTCGGCAATGATCTCATTGCACAGCTCAATGCACTCGTTGCAGATGTATGCCCCCGAGCCGGTGATCAACTTCTTGACCTGGCGTTGGGACTTCTGGCAGAACGAGCATTTGAGCATGTCCGCTGCGTCGGCGGTGCGAGCCATAAGAGTACCTCCCTGAACTGTCACCACTCTAGCGACATCGGCGTGCTGGCGCGAATGCACCACGCGGAAACGGGAGCCGTTCAATAGGCTCCCGTTTCTGTGGATTGTTACATCGTGCTAGGCCTCGATGCGGGGCGGCTTGCGGGAGGTAAGAACCTCGTCGACAAGACCGTATTCCTTGGCCTGCTGGGCGGTGAGGATCTTGTCGCGGTCAATGTCGCGCGAGACCTCCTCCTTCGTCTTGCCCGAGTGGTCGGCAAGGGTCTGCTCGAGCCATTCCCTCATGCGGTCGATTTCGTTCGCGACGATCTCGATGTCCGAGGCCTGGCCCTGGACGCCCTGCATGGCGGGCTGGTGGATGAGGACGCGCGCGTTCGGCAGTGCGAGGCGCTTACCGGGTGCACCGGCTGCAAGCAGGACGGCTGCTGCGGAGGCGGCCTGTCCGAGGCAGACGGTCTGGACCTCGGGCTTGATGTACTGCATCGTGTCGTAGATCGCGGTCAGCGCCGTGAAGGAGCCGCCCGGCGAGTTGATGTACATCGTGATCATGGCATCCGGGTCCTGCGACTCGAGGACGAGCAGCTGGGCCATGACATCATCAGCGGATGCGTCATCAACCTGGACGCCGAGGAAGATGATCCTGTCCTCGAAGAGCTTCGCGTAAGGGTCCTGACGCTTGTAGCCGTAGGGCGTACGCTCCTCGAAGGTGGGGAGCACGTAGCGGGATTCCGGCATTGCCGGCGCCATCATCGACGGGTAGTTCATCTTGTACTCCTGGTTCACTTGGTACCACCGCCACCGGAGACGAGATCCGAGGTCTCAACGACGTGGTCGACAAAGCCGTATTCGAGGGCTTCCTGGGCCGTGAACCACTTGTCACGGTCCGAGTCCTCAATGATCTGCTCAACCGTCTTACCGGTCTGCTGAGCCGTAATCTCAGACAGCTCGTGCTTCATCTTGATGATGAGGTCGGCATTGATTCGAATGTCGGTAGCGGTACCACCGGCACCGCCGGAGGGCTGGTGCATAAGAACACGGGTGTGCGGGGTGATGTAGCGCTTGCCAGGGGTGCCCGAGGTCAGCAGGAACTGCCCCATCGAGGCAGCCATGCCCATGGCAACCGTGGCAACATCTGGCTGCACGAACTTCATCGTGTCGTAGATGGCCATCCCGGCCGTGACGGAGCCGCCCGGCGAGTTGATGTACAGGTAAATATCCTTCTCGGGATCCTCTGCGGCGAGCAGAAGCATCTGTGCACAGATCGAGTTCGCGTTATCGTCGCGAACTTCGGAGCCCAGCCAGATAATGCGTTCCTTGAGAAGGCGGTTGAAGATGTGATCACTCAGGCCGAGAGATGCGGCCTGGTTCTGCATCGAGGGAAGTGTGCTCAATGGACAGCCTCCTGAATAGAAAAGTCCTTGCGTTCATTCGAGGTTAACGCACCTAGCAACGTCCTACTTCCCTCGGTCGGCTTTGTTTCGCTGTTGGCGCATATAAACAAGGAGTCCGCGAGATCTCTCCCGCGGACTCCTCATGTCTATTACCTGTCGGCGAAACGACTACTTCTCGTCCGTCTCGGCCTTATCGGCCTTTTTGGCCGGAGCCTTCTTCGCAACCGGCTTCTTTGCAGCAGGCTTCTTGGCGGGCGCCTTCTTCGCCGGGGCCTTCTTGGC
>NZ_JBQCYC010000024.1:6775-12046 GCF_052087705.1 Flaviflexus sp.
GCTTCTTTGCAGCAGGCTTCTTGGCGGGCGCCTTCTTCGCCGGGGCCTTCTTGGCGGGAGCCTTTTCCTCGGCCTCTGTGGCGTCCTCAGCCTTGTCGTCGGCCTTCTTGGCGGCCGGCTTCTTGGCGGCCGGTTTCTTCGCAGGAGCCTTCTTCGCCGGGGCCTTCTTGGCAGGAGCCTCAGGTTCGGCGGCCTCCTCGGCCTTCTCCTCGACGACCTCGGCCTCAACGACCGCGGTGTCCTCTTCTGCGGCGACGGGCTCGTCGGTTGCGGCAGCGGCAGCCATAGCGCCAGCCTCAACGTCCTCGTCTACGCCCTCGTTCTCGTCGATGACGGACTTGACGTCGATTGCCTCGCCGTCCTGGTCAACAACCTTGACCTCGCGGAGCGAAAGGATCAGAGCCTTGTTGCGGGTGAGCTCACCGGCAAAAGCGGAGACCTGGTTGGTCTGGGCTGCTGCCTGGATGAACTGGTTCGGCTCGATGTCGTACATCTGGGCCTGCTGGACCATGAACTCGAGGAGCTCGTCCTGGCCGATCTCGACCTCGAGCTTCTCGACAATGGCGTCAAGAATCATCTGATCGCGGAACTGCTTCTCGGTATCCTCGCGAATCTCGTCACCGTGCGGGTCGCCAACTTCCTTACCCTCTGCCTCAAGGTGACGCTTGATCTCTGCGTCGATGATGCGGGAAGGGACGGGAACGTCAAGCTGCTTGTTGAGCTCCTCAAGGAGGAGGTCACGAGCTGCGTAAACGGTGTCGGTGAGCTTCGTCTTCTCGACGGAGGCACGCAGGTCGGCCTTGAACTCGTCGATCGTGTCGAACTCGGAAGCGAGCTGAGCGAAGTCGTCATCAGCCTCGGGGAGCTCCGACTCCTTGACCGACTGAACGGTCACGGTAACGTCGGCCTCTTCGCCCTCGTGGTCACCACCGGCAAGGGTGGACTTGAAGGTCGTGGTCTCGTCGGCCTGGAGCCCCTCGAGGGCTTCGTCGATGCCTTCGAGGAGCTTGCCGGAGCCGAGCTGGTAGGAGATACCGGAAACGGAGTCGACAACCTCGTCGCCAATCTTGGCTTCCATGTCGATCGACACGTAGTCGTTGGCCTGGACGGGACGCTCAACGGACTTGAGGGTAGCGAAGCGCTCCCTCATCTCCGTCAGGCTGGCGTCGACGTCCTCATCGGTGACAACCGGCTTGTCGGTGGTCAGGGTGATGGTGGACAGGTCGGGGAGGTTGATCTCCGGGCGGGTGTCGACGCTGATCTCCACGACGAGAGTGCCGCCGGGCGCACCTTCCATGTTCGGCCACGTGGTGATGTCGACCTCGGGCTGACCGATCGGGTCCAGCTCGTTCTCAACAATCGCCTGCTGGTAGTAGCCGTCGAGGGAGTCATTGACTGCCTGCTCGATGATGGCGGGGCGGCCAATGTGGCTCTCGAGGACGCGCGTCGGGACCTTGCCGCGACGGAAGCCAGGGATGTTGACCTGCTGGCTCAGCTTCTTTGCCGCGGCGTCCACGGCCGGCTTCAGCTCGTCGTACTCGACATCCACGCTGATCTTGACGCGGGTCGGTTCGAGCTGTTCAACGTTGCTCTTCACGAAAGTTACTCCAGTCATTGACGGTGTGGCAGGCTGCCACCTCACGTTTCACCTGCATTTACTGCAGACATACCGGGTTATTCTACGACACAGAAGCCGTCAATTCCCACTGTCTGGCCCCACAGGTTGCCTATCCCACTCTCAAAACAGCCGCAATCCGGGATTACGTCCAGCAACGATCCAGGAAACGATCACGGATGGCCCGATAGCTCGTTCACGGACCGTTAGGGCAGCGGTTCCGCACTGCACGTGGGAGTACACGCGAGACTAACTGGCGTTCCTTCTCCGCGACTGACCGCGGCTTGATCCCTATATCTCCGAAGGACTGGGCTCCCATATCTCCGAAGGGTCAAGCTCCCAGTTCTTCTAAGGGTTGAGCTCCTAGATCTCCGAAGGATCAAGCTCAAGGTCATCCTCGTCCCAGGCCACGTTGTGGGCTGCTGGAAGGACGTCCTTTGGTGCTGCCGGGTCCTTTGCGTCGCGGACCGTGCCATCGTCGTCAACACCAAGGGCAACCTGCCCTCCCGCTGGGTGGCGTTTCTTTTCTGCTTGGGAGATCGGAATGGCTGCAGCGATAAGCGGGAGGATGAGAACGGAGGCGGCACCCGCCAGGACAATGCTTGAGGAAATCTCGTTCGTCATCGCTCCAGCATCCTCGGCAATCGAGGTGACGGCCACGATGATCGGTAGCGCTGTCGAGGAGTAGAGGGCTGTCACGACCCTGTCCCCCATTGTCAGATTCAGTTCGTGACGGAACGTCTGTGCAAAGGTTCCAAGGAAGACGGGGATGCCGCGGACGAGAATGAAAAGGATGAGGAAAACAACCCAGATGATGGGCTCTTCGAGCGCGGCAGCGATATCGATGTGCATACCGGACGTAATAAAGAACACCGGGATGAAGAAACCGTAGGCCAAACCGTCAAGCTTTTTCTCTAGCTCTTGCCTGCCCTGCGGGAGGGCCTGGCGAACAATGAAGCCCGCAGCGAATGCACCGAGAACAATATCGAGTTCAAGGACGGTGGCAAGCGTAATGAGTCCTACGAGAAGAACAACGGTTCCGCGAACGGTTGTCTGGGCTGTCGACTCGGCTCCCATGTGCAGGAACCTCAGGACAACGCCACCGGCCCTGCGAGCTCGGGTCGGCACCAGACCGATGATGATCGTGACAACGATGAAGAGAATGACGATAAGGAGCGAAAGCCATTCGCTTCGCACCGACAGCAGCACCGCCATAGCCAGAATCGGGCCGATCTCGCCGACAGCGCCGTGAGTCATGACGCTCTTACCGATCGGGGTTTCGAGAACACCCCGCTCTTTCAGCAACGGGAACATGGTGCCGATAGCCGTGGAGGTCATGACGATCGCAATCGCCGCACCCTCCATGCCTAACGGTGGAAGCTCAAAGATGAGATAAGTAACTCCGAAAGCAAGGATCAAAGAGAACACCCAAGTGAAACTTGCCACTACTCCGCCGCGAGCTTTGAACTCTTTGATGTCGATCTCATAGCCCGCAAGCAGGAACAGGAAGCCAAGCCCTAGCTCCGCGATTAGCTCGATCGACGCACTCTCCGACGCTATCGATAGCGCGTGAGGGCCGATGAGAACACCGAGGAAGAGGAGAACCACAACCTCGGGCAGGGCCTTCTTGGGGACCATTTTGCTGATGATTGGGGCGGCCAAAGCCGCCAAAACAATGAAGAACAGGGAAGTGATGATGTCGACGTTCACCCGTTATTACCTCCGGGTCGTGTATTCGATCGGCCAACCTATCAGAAAACAGCTCTGATATTCACTGGTCGGGGTGACAGGACTCGAACCTGCGACCTTCCGCTCCCAAAGCGGACGCGCTACCAACTGTGCTACACCCCGTCTCCGCTTAGCGGGACGAACTCATCTTAGTGGGTCGCTTCGGCCGATTGGAAATCGAGGCCAGAATCTTGATACTCTCTAAGCCGTGCGGGTGTAGCTCAATGGTAGAGCCTCTGCCTTCCAAGCAGATAGTGCGAGTTCGATTCTCGTCACCCGCTCCGCACAATCCCCGGCATCACGCCGGGGATTCTCTTTTCCCGCCACCACTCAGACAGGCTCCCCCGCTACTCCACCCACGTGGGCTCAAACTCGACACTTAACCCACAGTTGCTACCTGCAAGAGCAGTGACTGGAGTAGTTAGAGTCCCGGTGACCGATATTGGGCGCGCTTACCTTGCCGATCGAAGGCAACCGCCTCCCGAGCGGCCTGGGCGGACACCCCGGGGTAATAGTTCGCAACTTCCTCAGGCCTGATCTCGCCTGTCGCCACTAACGACGCAATGGTCAAGTACGGTATCCGCGTCTCGGCGATGGTCGGCATCCCTCCCATGCGGCGAGCATCGACCTCAATGCTTGGCAAGGGTTGTCGAAAATTTACGACATGGTCACCGTGAGAGTTAAGCAACTCCTTTGACAGTTCATCGAAGGAGACACTCATCGATTCAAGACTCGCATCGGCAAGATCGACGGAGTACTCACTCTCATGGCTTTCCACCCAAATTGAGACTCCGTCGGATCCGAACCAGTACGTAGAAGGGCGTTCCATTGTGCCAAGAACGATCAGATCCATGAATTCACTACCGACCTTCTGCAACGACACCTCGTGTCGAAGCCATGCAATGTAGCGGAGCACTACGAGGTCACGGAACGAGTAGAGCGGAACTCTGGACTCGCGCACTTCGGGAACGACCAGGCCTTTACTTGCCCAGCTCCGGAGCTCATTTATCGTCACCCCGGTAAGCACGGATGCCAGTTGACGGGAAAACATAAGCCCACCTCCGGTCCCCTACAGAACACAGCGTAGCTAGGCCCTCCCAAGGATCACATTCGGACCGCGCCTCGTCAGGCTTTCGGAAGACGGAGGCGCTCACGCGGTGAACTTGCGAGATGCCGATGCCAGGTCATGCACCAAGGATAGCCATCTCTCCCCCTAGGGGAGGTGATCCATTGCCTCACAGGGAATCGATCCGGGTTGCGCACGGTGGATGTCCATCGCCAACCTACCAATCAGAGTCGTGAGCGTCTTCCTGTCCGCTTCGCCTAGGCCCGCAAGCAGATCGGACTCCATGTGGGCGACGCGCTCCTCGTATTTTTCTAGAAGCTCCCTCCCCTTGTCAGTTGCGACGATCTTGCGTGCCCGGCGATCTGAGGGTGCTGGGATCCTTTCGACGACGTCAGCTTTGACTAGGTCATCAATAAGGTAGGTCAGGACGGTTCGGTCAATGGCCAGATGTGCCCCGAGGGCCTGTTGGCTGGGCGGGTCGCGGTGAATGACCGCGGAAACAATCTGGAAGCCGCGAATACCCGAGGGCATGCCCTCGACAGCGACTTCAAAGAGGGACTGGTAGCCACGCAAGACCATGCCAAGGTTCCATCCGAGTTCCCCGGGTGGAGTACTTTCAAGATCTATTCCATGTGTCGCGGCTTTTGTCATGCTGACCATCTTACGCAAAATTAATCTGTTGCATAGATGATCTTTCAACTATATAGTCTGTGGAGCAACATATTTTTGTTGGTGGCAGGAATTCGCTTCACCACAGATCTTCTCTATCGAGGGACTGCGATAGAAGAGATTACCTCTGCCACCGGCAGAGCCTTGAGAGGTCCTCTCTCCTGGCCCGACGAATAGGACTTTGCATTGACTA
>NZ_JBQCYC010000024.1:12146-36213 GCF_052087705.1 Flaviflexus sp.
AGAGCCTTGAGAGGTCCTCTCTCCTGGCCCGACGAATAGGACTTTGCATTGACTACTGCCCCGACTGAGCTTCGCACCATTGGAATCCTGGGAGCAGGACGCGTTGGAACTGCCGTAGCACGTCAGGCCCTGAAAGCGGGCTACGAGGTGAAGATCGCAACTGCGAAGCCGGCTAGCGAGATTTCGCTGATCGTCGAGATCATCACGCCCGGTGCCATTGCCGTTGATGCTGCCGAAGCCGCGAGCGCAGATCTGGTTGTTATAGCAGTGCCGCTACACAAGTACCGCACTCTCGATCCGGAGCTTCTTGCCGGACGCACCGCGATTGATGTGATGAACTATTGGGCTCCGATTGATGGCGAGCTTGACGATTTCGAGGGTGATCCCCGGACAAGTAGCGAGATCATTCAGGCCTACCTGCCAGAGACGAGGATCGTTAAGTCTCTTAACCACATTGGCTATCACGATCTCGAAGAGCACGGCCGCGAACCGGGCTCACCTGACCGCAGGGCGCTTGCTCTTGCAAGTGATGATGAGGAAGCTAAGGCGCTGGTTGCTGGCTTTATCGACCGCCTCGGCTATGACGCCGTGGATGCTGGACCGCTTAGCGCGGGACGCGCCTATCAGCCGGGCACTGAGATCTTTGCCAGCGCTCACAATGCTGAGCAGATGAGACCCCTGCTCGAAGCCGCAAAGCAGCCTGCACACTCCTAGTTCCTAAGCCACCTTTCGGCGCTTCAACCGGGCCGTTAAAACTGACACCGGCCCGTACGAATACCACCTGAACCAAACAACTCACTCAGTTATCGCGCTTATGGCGCGGTAGCCATCCTGCTGACAAACATCTTGCTGACGCGTCAGCTCAACCCATGGGAGAGACAATGGAAATAGGCGCCTACAGCTTCGGCGATACTCAGCGTCATGAGGACGGCTCGCTTCACTCAACCCATGAGGCGGTGCGTAACCTGCACGAGGCAATCGTCCATGCGGATGAGGTTGGGCTCGACTACTTCGGGGTTGGGGAGCACCACACGACCTCCATGCCTGCATCATCACCGGGGGCCACCATTGCGGCCGCCGCCGCAGCAACAAAGCAGATTATTCTCGGCAGCGCCGCCAGCATCATCAGCACCGATGACCCGGTCCGCGTCTACCAGCAGTTCGCAACCGCCGATGCTATTTCCGGTGGTGGGCGTATCGAGATCACAGCCGGCCGCGGTTCTTCTGTCGAGACCTTCCCACTGTTCGGTTACGACCTGGGTGACTACGACGAGCTGTACGCCAACAAACTCAACCTGCTCATGACCATTAATGAGAGCGATTCTGAGGAAGTCACATGGAGCGGTAGCCGCCGCCCCGAGATCCCGAACCTCGCGGTTGTCCCCCGCCCGGTCCAGGGCCGCATGCCAATCTGGTTGGCTACGGGCGGCAACGCGGGTTCTTCCGCACGTGCGGGACAGCTGGGCCTGCCGGTGTCCTACGGAATCATTGGCGGAGCCCCACATCGCTTTGCCCCACTCGCTGAGCTGTACCGGGAGACCGCGAAGCGCGCCGGCCACCCCGAAGAGAACATCAAGGTATCGGTAGCCGCCATGGGACTCATCGCACCCACGAAGGAGGAGGCACTCGAACGGTTCTACCCGGGCTGGTACAACCTGAACGTAGAAATGGGGCGGCTGAGGGGATGGCCGGAGCCGGATCCTAACGCCTACTACGCGCAGGCCAAGGCCCCAGGCGCGTACTACATTGGTGATCCCGACGAGGTGGCCGAACGTATCGTTCATCTCCATGGGCACATGGGCCACATGCGGCACTTCTTGCAGATGGACATCGGCGGCCTCCCTCAGGACCACCTCCTCGAGTCCATCACCCTCCTCGCCACCGAGGTCAAGCCGAGGGTCGAGCGACTGCTCGCCAAGAAGTAGCACCCATCTGGCAATCGCCTCCTAATCTCCTTGCTCAAAGCAAAGCCGGGGTCAGCGTCTAACCGTTCAGGTCGCTGGCCCCGGTTTTGCTGACATGATGACAGCATGACGAACTGGGAAGTTAATCCAGCCGAGTACGAGTGCAAGCACGTTCAGCAGGCCGACATTGTCGACATCATCACTGCACGGGAGGTGCCTCTGGGTGGCCCGCGCGCCATGACTGCCCGGCGCACCCTGCCGTAGCGTAAGCGCTCCCTGATTGGCCCCTGGTGCTTCCTCGACCACTACGGCCCAGACGATGTTGGCGCCACGGGTGGCACGGCAGTACCGCGGCACCCGCACACGGGCCTGGCCACCGTCACGCTTCTCTTTGAGGGCCTGATCGAGCACATCGATACCACCGGCTTCTCGAACATTGTGCGCCCTTCCGAGGTCAACCTAATGATCGCGGGATCGGGGATCTCTCATTCCGAGTTCTCCACCGGAGACACCTCGATCCTGCACGGTGTCCAGCTCTGGTACGCACTCCCCGAAGCAAAGAGAAACTCGACGCCCGGGTCCCAGCATTACGTTGCCGAACCGCAGGTTGTTCCCGGAGGAACTGTCCTCACCTACATCGGTTCCCTAGCCGACGTAACCTCACCTATTGACACGAGGATCGAAGAGCTTGCTGCCCAGGTTGTCATTAACCCGGGTGAGACTGTCACGCTTGATATTGACCGGTCCTTCGAGCACGGGGTCCTTCTCGATTCCGGCGAGCTCACTATCCACGTGGGTGAGCACGACCGGACGCTCGGTAAGGACGAGCTGGCCTATCTTCCTCTAGGCCCCGAACAGATTAGCTTTACCGCAGGTGACTCCCCGACCCGAATCATCCTGATCGGTGGCGAGCCCTTCGAGGACACGATCGTCATGTGGTGGAACTTCGTTGGCCGCTCGCACGACGAGATCGTTCAATACCGCAATGCCTGGCAAGCTGAGATCGGCATGGAAGAGCCGCCCGCCGATACCGCAAAGGGCATGGAGTCCGGGACGTATTTTGACGGCATGGCCGTACCTAGGTTCGGAGCCCACTTCCCCGAAGGCGAGCCTGCACCGCTTCCCGCCCCGAAGCTCCCCAACGCTCGAATCAAACCGCGCATTCAGCCGTAGACTAATCCAACCATTGCAATCCGGCTTGTAAAGTTTTGGGGTATGAAAAGGCGTGGTGTCAAGAACGAGTCTCGGCACCACGCCTTTCAAATATTTGCTAAGTCGCTAGAGCTTAGTCAATCGCACCAGTCTGGTAGGCCTTGACCAGGCGACGGGGAATGCGAACCTCGCGCCCCTGAACCTTGACCGTGACGAGATCCGTCATCTGAGCCTTCCACTGGGACCGACGATTGCGCGTGTTGCTACGCGACATCTTGTGCTTGGGAACTGCCATTGCGCCGCTCCTTTCTGTCTTAGGCGGCCGAAGCCGCGAATGTTCTTACCAGGAGGACTTGGTGACGCCCGGGAGCTCACCACGAAGCGCCATGTGACGCATACGAACGCGGGACAGACCGAAGTCGCCGAGGTAACCGCGGGGACGACCATCAATGGCGTCGCGGTTACGCAGACGAACCGGGGACGCGTTGCGCGGAAGGCGGTGCAGTGCGGCCATAGCCTCATCACGCTCTTCCTGCGTCAGGTTCTCGTCCACCGAAGCCTTCTTCAACTGTGCGCGACGCTCTGCGTAGCGCTCGACCATCTCGCGGCGCTGCTTGTCACGCGCAATCTTGGACTTCTTCGCCATGCTTACCTCTCTATATACCGAAACGATGTTCCGGCTATAACATCTTGTATCTTGCTGGACCTACCGGGAGTTTCCTCGCGCGATGGGGATCACCCGGAGGGACAGCGGTCCGACAAACCATCCTAACTCAGGATTGAGCCAGAACCATAGTTACATCAACCACTAATCTCCGCGCAGTCGGTCACACTTAAAAAGACGGGCGGGTCAGGGCCGATGAATGAACACCCCTAGGATAGCGGTATGCCGCAGACGATTCGAGACAGCGTGAGAACTGAGCTTGTGATTTCGCGCTCCCGCTTTATCACCGAACTCGTCCCCGCCGCCGATCCGGACGGGGCCAGAAACCTTGTTGCCGAGCTCCGAACGGAGTTCCCAGACGCTCGCCACCACTGTTCCGCATGGATCGTCCAGGTACCCGGCGAGCAGGATAGGGAGCACTCGTCCGATGATGGGGAGCCGTCGGGAACCGCGGGCCGGCCCATGCTCGACGTGTTGCGCGGACGGGAACTCACCAATGTTTCTGCTGTTGTTGTCCGCTATTTCGGCGGGATTCTCCTTGGAACCGGCGGGCTCGTGCGCGCCTATTCCGATTCCGTGGCCCAGGCAGTCAATGAGGCAACCTTGTGGACGGTCACCGAGGTGCCGCAGTGGGAGATCACCGTTCCTGTGGCCACAGCCGGCAGACTCGAAGGGATCCTACGGTCGGAAGGCTGGGAAGTGGAGTCGCAGTGGGGTTCCGAGGTGCCGATGCTGATAACAACGGACAGAGTTGATCGCCTTACCACCATTGCTTCCATTGAGCTGGGCACAGATGTCGTACCCGAACATCGCGGAACGGTTCAGCAATTCTCTCGATGAGTGAACGGGCTTGCTCGGTGGCGAAGGTCATGAAACTATAGCCATAAGCACTGAGCTTGAAGTTTTAACTATCTTCTAAGGAGGCGGCCATGAGCACCACTCGTCCGTTCCTCCCGTGCTGTCTGTTCTGTCGCTAGAGTGTCGAGCCCCAGGGTGCGTTGACGCATGCTCGGCACTCTCCCTTTTACTACTTACCGACCGGTACAACCCCCTCAAAATTCATCGAAGGAAGATTTATGTCTCGAATTGCAGCCGACGCCACCCAGCTTGCCGGCAACACCCCGCTCGTCCGCATCAACAACCTGTTCCCCGACTCGAAGGCCACCGTCCTCGCGAAGCTCGAGTTCTACAACCCTGCCAACTCTGTGAAGGACCGCATTGGCGTTGCCATTGTGGATGCTGCTGAGAAGTCCGGTCAGCTCACCGAGGGCGGCACGATCGTAGAAGCCACCTCCGGCAACACCGGTATCGCCCTCGCCTTCGTTGGTGCAGCACGCGGATACAACGTTGTTCTCACCATGCCGTCCTCGATGTCGAAGGAACGCCGCGCACTCCTGCGCGCCTACGGTGCCGAGCTCATCCTCACAGAGCCTGCTGATGGCATGAAGGGCGCAGTCGCGAAGGCCGAAGAAGTTGCAGCCGAGCGTCCGGGTGCTGTGCTTGCCTCGCAGTTCGCGAACGAAGCGAACCCCGCTATTCACGAGGCCACGACCGGCCCTGAGATCTGGAACGACACCGACGGCGAAGTTGCAGCCCTCGTTTCCGGCATTGGCACCGGCGGAACCATCACCGGTGCGGGCCGCTACCTGCGTTCGAAGAACCCCGACATCAAGATCTTTGCCGTTGAGCCGGCCGAGTCTCCGCTCCTGTCCGAAGGTAAGGCTGGCCCCCACAAGATCCAGGGCCTCGGCGCCAACTTCATTCCCGGAATTCTTGACACCGAGATCTACGACGAGGTCATCACCGTTCCTTCTGCGGACTCCTTCGACTGGGCCCGTGCAGCGGCCACGAAAGAAGGCCTCCTCGTTGGTATCTCCTCGGGTGCTGCCCTGAAGGCCGCTGGCGAGGTTGCTAGCCGCGAAGAGTTCGCCGGTAAGACGATCGTTGTCATCATCCCGTCGTTCGGTGAACGCTACCTGTCCACCCCGCTGTTCGAGGGCCTGGTCGATTAATCATGGTTCTGTCACTCGGCGCTTCCCTGAAGACGCTCCTCAAGGAAGACCTTGAGGCTGCTCGTCGGCGGGATCCCGCGGCGCGTACCCCGCTGGAAGTCGCTTTGGCATATCCCGGCGTGCACGCCCTGTGGGCACACCGGGTGGCACATGCAATGTGGAACAAGTCAGATCGGCTGAAGCTCCCGGCACGCCTGCTGTCGCAGGCAGCCAGGTCAATCACTGGGATCGAGATCCATCCGGGCGCTCAGCTCGGGCGGCGCATGTTTATCGACCACGGCATGGGAGTCGTCATTGGCGAAACCGCCGAGGTCGGTGAGGACGTCATGATGTATCACGGCACGACCCTGGGAGGTGTTTCCCTTGACAAGGGAAAGCGCCACCCTACGGTCGGTGACCGGGTCACGATCGGTGCTGGAGCCAAGGTGCTTGGCCCCATTACGCTCGGTAACGACTCCCAGATCGGCGCTAACGCCGTTGTCGTTAAGGACGTTCCCGACGGAGTGACCGCTGTCGGCGTTCCCGCGAAGAACCGCGAGATCCCCGTCATGGAACCCCAAATCGACCCGGCCATCTGGATCTGATAAACCACTATCGGATCGACCACTAGAACTGGCGATTAACTGTGAGAATGGCGGCCTTCGGGCCGCCATTCCCCATCCAACCCCTTGTTTGACGAAAACAGGTCTTAAAGTGGGTGGCATGACCGTTCCCGACTCTTCCGCAGCGAATCCCGAGTATCTCGCGAGCGCCAAGCAGGCCCGCCAGAGGGCCCTTCTCTTTGCTGTCACCGCACTTGTCGTCCTCATTATCGGGGCCATCCTCGTTGCGGACGTCACGAGAGTTGCGAGCATCATCGGACTCTCCGTCCTGGGCTGGGCTATCGTCCAGCTCATTGGGATCGGCTACCTGCGCATGAGACCAAAGAACCCTGCGGTAGGCGTTGCCATCGTCGGAGGCATCGCAACTGCCCTTACCGTTCTTCTCATTACCTTCTTTTCAAGCGGCTTTGACGAGGCTCTTCTCGTGGCTGGCACATGGCTTGCCGGTGGCGCGCTCTCGGAGGCCGTTCGTGGCAGCAGGTGGCAACGTGCTCTTGGTGAGAAGGGGATCTCCGGCGATGTCGTGCGCACCCTCGCCATTCACACCGGCTACGACGGAACCCCGCTGTCGAGCTTCCTTACCGGCGGCATCCTCGTCGGCATCTGGGCCTGGCTCCTCGACGTCCTCCCCTGGGTTACTCCCTTTGCGGCACTCGTGCATTGCACCGTAGCTCTCGGTCTCTCTGCCAAGGCGAAAGCCTGAGGACAGCGTAGTCACTCGCCCCACCTACATTCCTCACCAACGCTAACTTTCACTCATCCGTCGTTCCTCAGAACGGCGGATGGTCTCTTTATTGCAGCAGATCACACCCGATACTGAACAGGCTTTCCAACGGGTTACGCTCGAGCTTTCCAGCTCGACATGATCAACATGGCCAAGTGAGTTGGCCGGACCCTTCCTTGCATCCATCGCCGAGGATTCCTACCTAACTCTCATGTCAACTTCCATGGCGCCTGGAGCTTCTCCGACCTGGCTGGTTTCGCCCTCCGCAATGAACGAGAGCCCTGCCACGGACTGCCCTTAGACTGGTGGAATGACAGATCCTATTCTCAGCGATGTGCTGAAGAACGCTAAGCAATCCGTCCGTGTTCAAGATGACCTGTTCCGCAGGGTTAATGGCACCTGGCTCGACACTCACGAGATCCCGGCCGACCGTCCCCGGGACGGTGCTTTCTACGACCTTAACGAGCGGTCGCAGGAGCAGGTTAAGGCAATCATTGATGAACTTGCCGAAGGTGACCCTGCAGGTGATGCTCAAAAGATCGGCGACTACTACTCGTCCTTCATGGATGTCGACACCCTGAACGCCGCAGGCGTTGAGCCGCTCCGTGAGGATCTTGAGCAGATCTCTCTCGCACAGACAAAGGAAGCTCTCGCGAGTGCCGTGGGCACTCTTGTTCGCACGGGCGTGAACACCCCGTTTGATTTCGACATTGACGCCGATCTCAACGACCCGGACTCCTACGTCATCTTTATCAGCCAGTCGGGCCTGTCCCTTCCGGATGAGGCATACTACCGGTCCGAACAGCATGCGGAGACCCTCAAGGCTTTCAAGGCGTTCATTCCCGAATACCTTGCCCTCACGAATGTTCTTGCGAATGCCGAAGAGGCTGGCCAGCATATCGTCGAGTTCGAGACCGCTCTCGCTTCTCACCACGCCGATGTCGTGACGACCCGCGACGCCGACAAGATCAACAACCCGATGTCGTGGACCGACTTCGTGGCTTCCGCACCGGGTTTTGACTGGGAGGCAGCCCGTGAAGCTATTGGCATCCCCTCCGATCTGGCCGACCGACTTATTGTGCTGACGCCGGATGCTCTCACGGGAGCCGCAAAGCTGTGGGAAGAGACCGATCTTGATGTCCTCAAGGAGTACCTGACCTTCCAGGTCGCTGTCTCCCGCGGCGCCTACCTGACTGAAGACATCGCCCAGAAGCGTTTCGATTTCTTCGGCACTACTCTTACGGGAACCACGGAGCAGAAGGACCGCTGGAAGCGAGGAGTTGCACTTGTCAGCGGTGTTCTTGGTGAGGCTCTCGGCAAGATTTACGTGGAGCGTCACTTCCCGCCGTCCCACAAGGAAAAGATGGAGCAGCTCGTAGCGGACCTACTTGAGGCCTACAGCAACTCGATCAAGAATCTTGACTGGATGGGTGAGGAGACCAAGAAGAAGGCCCTTAGGAAGCTCTCGACCTTCGTTCCGAAGATCGGCTACCCGGAAAAGTGGCGGGACTACTCCGCTCTGACGATCACCGATGACCTGGTGGGCAACGTTCGCGCCTCGGCCGGTTTCGAAACTGATCGCGCTATTGCAAAGCTCGGGACACCCATGGACCGTGAAGAATGGTTCATGCCTCCCCAGATGGTGAACGCCTACTACAACCCGACGTGGAACGAGATTGTCTTCCCCGCGGCTATTCTTCAGGATCCGTTCTTCAACCCGGATGCTGATGACGCCTGGAACTACGGCGGCATTGGTGCTGTGATCGGCCACGAAATCGGCCACGGCTTCGATGATCAAGGTTCGAAGTATGACGAGTCGGGCCGCCTCAACAACTGGTGGACCGATGAGGACCGTAGCGAGTTTGAGAAGCGCGCCAACGCTCTTATCGCACAGTACGACGCCTACACCCCGATGGCGCTCGAAGGCACCGAGCATCACGTCAACGGCGCCCTCACCATCGGTGAAAACATTGGCGACCTCGGCGGCCTCACGATCGGCCTGAAGGCATACGACATTGCACTGCGTCGCCAAGGCTACGACGGCATCGATGATGCTCCCGTCATTGACGGAGTGACCGGTGCCCAGCGCGTCTTCTACTCGTACGCGAGGATTTGGCGGGAGAAGTCCAGGGACGAGACCGCGATCGTCATGCTCAGCATCGACCCGCACTCCCCCTCCGAGTTCCGTTGCAACGGTGTCGCCAAGAACCTCACGGCGTTCCACGAGGCCTTCGACGTCAAGGAAGGCGACGAGCTTTACCTCCCCGAGAATGAGCGCGTAGCCATCTGGTAATGAAAGCTATTGTCCGATACCAATACTGGCACTGCTGGCGTAAGGCCAGAACATAGCTGCCGGGAGATAACGTCAAGGGAGGGGCCGATTCAGTTTCATTCTGAATCGGCCCCTCCCCTATGCATCGGTTAAAGGTTATGACAGGACTGTTTAATCGGCACTTGCCACGCTTGAGAGCATCTCTTCGACATCGGCCTGGAGCTCACCGAACTCTTCGGCCGATGCTGAGAAAGCAACTTCCTGTAGCCCGTCATCACTGAAGATCGGGTAGACAAGCTGGGTGATCTCCAGTCCGTCCATGACTCTCGTGACCTCAAGCCCCTCAACCTCGTTGCCGTCCACGCTCAGCGTCATGGCAGGTCCGATGACAACATCATCCGGGTTCTCGACGCCAGTTCGGAAGGAGTTGCTAGCGGGCTCCTCCCATTCCTCAAACGCGGTCGGGACGCCGGGAGCAGCATCAACCCAGGTTCCCACAATATTCGGAACGAAAGCCGAGTTGTTGACACCGGAGACGAGCAGAACCGTGAGGTTGACGTTCTCGTCAAGTGGCGCAGGGTATGCCTGCCATCCATCCACCAGGGTCAGGGAATAGCGGTCGTCCTTCGACGTCACCACGTCACCCTCGACGGTCATGCGACCCTCGGTCCCCTCCTCGCCGCCGTCAGCTGTGCCTTCGGGGGTTAGTTCCTCGTAGGTTGGGGTGGCAGATGTTTCCTCGGACGACGATGTCTCGTCAGTCACGGTGTCATCGGAGCAGGCCGAAAGCGCTGCGAGTGCGACGATGCTCGCCGCGGCAAATCTTCTGATCATTCGAACGACGGCCCCTTGTCGCGGGAACGCTTAAGCTCGTAGAAGCCGGGAACGGAGGCAACGAGAACAGCACCGTCGAACAGGCGCAGAGCGTCCTCTCCTCGGGGCGCCGGGGTAACAACCGGGCCGAAGAAGGCGGAGCCGTTCACGGAGATCGTCGGGACACCCACGTCGGTTCCAACCAGGTCGGTGGCGCCTTTGAGCTGTGCCTTCATGGCCTCATCAAATTCACCGGACTCGGCGCGCTCGACGAGGGCAACGTCGAGCCCTGCGGCTTCAAGGGCCTCAACGATTGCGTCGCGCTCGTTCGTGCGGCCACCCGGGTGGTAGCGGTTGCCGACCTCGGTGTAGAAGTTACCGAGGGCCTCCTGGCCGTATACCTCACCAACACCAACGGAGACCTGTGCACCGAGGCGGGCCTCTTCAATGTGCTTCGCGTAGCCAGGATCGAGGTCGCGGCCTTCGTTGAGGAGGGTGAGGGACAGGACGTGCCAGGTGACGTCGACGTCACGGTTGGGAACAATCTCCTCCGCGATCCAGCGGGAAGTCATCCAGCACCAGGGGCAGGAGGGATCGAACCAGAAATCAATTTTGTCAGCCATGTCACCATCGTCCCGTAGTTTGAGCCGACTTCCAAACAGGGACGCTCAGCGCTCAGCGTATTCCCAGCCCAGCAAGTACTGTTAGGTAGGTGCACGCAAACCGCGCACGGACACTGTGAAAGGACATTCATGCCAGGAGAGAACCTCACCCGGTCAGAGGCAGCGGCACGCGCTGGAGCGGTTTCTGCCGACAGCTACCGCGTCCAGCTCGACCTGAGGGGCGACACAACATTTTCTTCCATCACGACACTGAAGTTCTCCGCAAGCGCGGATGAAACGTTCGTGGACCTGATCGGCTCGGTCAACTCGATCCTGCTCAACGGCGAGCCGGTCGACCTGTCCGCGCACGCGGACTCCCGAATCCACCTGACTGGCCTCAAGGCCGAGAACGAGCTGGTGGTGGACGCGACATGTTCGTTCATGAACACGGGCGAGGGCATGCACAAGTTCGTTGACCCAGTCGACGGTGAAACCTACCTGTACACCCAGTTCGAGGTTGCCGATGCTAGGCGCGTGTTTACTGTCTTCGAGCAGCCCGACCTCAAGGCCGAATACACGTTCGAAGTTACGGCACCGAGCCACTGGAAGGTGTTCTCCAACTCCCCCACCCCGGAACCCACCCCGGTTGATGACACCTCGAGCCTGTGGGAGTTCACGCCCACCGAGAAGATCTCCTCATACCTCACGGCGATTGTCGCTGGACCCTACGAAGGAAGCGAATCGTCACTGACGAGTTCTGATGGTCGGACGATTCCGCTTGGCGTGTACTGCCGTGCGTCGCTTGCCGAGCACCTGGATGCTGACGAAGTTATCAACATCACGAAGGCCGGTTTTGGTTTCTTTGAGAACGAATACGGTCACCCCTACCCGTTCCGCAAGTATGACCAGATTTTTGT
Source organism: Flaviflexus sp. (assembly GCF_052087705.1). Taxonomy (NCBI): domain Bacteria; kingdom Bacillati; phylum Actinomycetota; class Actinomycetes; order Actinomycetales; family Actinomycetaceae; genus Flaviflexus; species Flaviflexus sp. Next base: position 23,809 of record NZ_JBQCYC010000024.1, read on the forward strand.
TCCCGAGTTCAACGCCGGAGCCATGGAGAACGCCGGTGCCGTAACAATCACGGAATCCTACGTGTTCCGTTCCCGTGCCACAGGCGCGATGATCGAGCGTCGTGCGATCACGATTCTGCACGAGCTTGCCCACATGTGGTTCGGTGACCTGGTGACGATGCGCTGGTGGAACGACCTGTGGCTCAACGAATCGTTTGCCGAGTTCATGTCGCACCTGGCTGCCGATGAGGCAACCCGCTGGGATCAGGCCTGGCAGACGTTCCTCTCGTCGGAGAAGTCGTGGGCCATGGAAGCCGATCAACTCGCCTCCACGCACCCCGTTGTCTCTTCGGTGACGGACCTTGAGGAGGTGTGGGCAAACTTCGACGGAATCACGTACGGCAAGGGCGCTTCCGTCCTCAAGCAGCTTGTTGCCTACGTGGGCCGCACCGAGTTCATGACCGGCCTGTCCGAGTACTTCTCCAAGCACTCGTGGGGCAACACGGAGCTATCCGACCTGCTGGTGGAGCTCGAGAAGGCTTCCGACCGTGACCTGTCCGAATGGTCCACCCTGTGGCTCGAGGAGTCGGGTGTGACCCTTGCTCGCCCGGTGATTACCGCCCAGGGTGACACGATGACAGAGCTGGTAATCCGTCAGGAGCTCGGTAACGCACCCCGGCTTCGTCCGCACCGCATGGGAGTGGGACTGTACGACGTTGTCGATAATCGCCTCGTCCTGCGCAAGCGCGTTGAGCTAGATGTTGCCGGTGAGGAAACAGTTGTCACGGAGCTGGCTGACGAGAAGATTGCCGACATTGTTCTCCTGAACGACGGGGACCTGGCCTACACGAAGATCAGGCTGGATGAGAGGTCGTTGGAGACCGCGATCAAGCACATCGACACTTTCGATGATCAGCTGGCCCGCACGCTCCTCCTCAGCGCGGCCTGGGACATGTGCCGCGATGCAGAACTGTCTGCTACCTCGTTTACTGAGCTGGGGCTCCGCGCGATCGAAACCGAGAACCACCCGACCGCACTGCGCGTGTTGCTCATGAGCGCGTCGCTGGCGGCCACGATCTACTCCTCCCCCGATAACAGGGAGAACCTGATCGTTAAGGTTGCCGATGAGCTGTTCGCGATCTCCGACCGGGCCGAGCCCGGCTCGGAGATCCAATTCCAGGTTGCTTTGGAGGCGGCACGCCGTGCGAAGAGCAACGCTCAGCTGGACCGGCTTGAGAACTGGCTCGAAGGTAAGAACCTACCGAACGGCTTCGAGCTGGACACCGACGGCAGGTGGACGGTCCTCCAGGGGCTTTCTGCCGGTGGCCGGATCGACGAGGCAAGGATCGAGGCGGAGCTCGCAAAAGACAACACGGCGACAGGAATGGAATCCGCCTGGCGTGCCCGCGCCTCCATCCCAACCCCCGAGGCTAAAGAGGCCGCCTTTTCGGCACTGATTGAAGGCGGCCTGCCGAACATGCAGCAGCGGAGCGCCCTCTTCGGGTTTCAAGCCGGAGAGGCCTCCGTCCTCGCCCCGTTCTTCCCCAGGTACCTCGACGCCCTGAGCGGCGTGTGGGAGAAGCAGACGTACGAGATGGCGCAGCAGCTCGCCACCCGTATGTTCACACCCTCAATTATCGGTATGGGAACCGATGTTGAGGCAGGGCTGAACGCGTGGCTGGAGGAGCACCCGGACGCTGCACCGGCGCTACGCCGGATCATCATTGAGCATGGGGATGCGACCCGCCGGGCCCTAGCGGCCCAGACGGTCGATTCAGCTCATAACAGTTAGGACTGGTGGTCAGTCGAGCTTTCCGAGAAGATCGCCGGCTGTAACCTGAGCGCCTGGAGCCACACCCTGGTTCCAGGCGCTCGTCCTTTTCTGAGGGAACGTCACGACAACCATGGATTCCAGGTCGCCTAAGCGATCCAGGTCGACGGTGATAAGTGGGGTTCCGACGCTCACCTGATCGCCCTCTTTCACGAGGGCGGTGAGGGCATCGCTCTTGTGAGTATCGATCCCGGCATGGACCAGGCAGGAACTCACGACAACGGCATGGGAACGCACCGAGGTAACCTCGCCGTCGCATGGCGACAGGACTGTCATAACGCCGGTCTCCGACGGGTTTATCGCGCAACCGGGTCCCAACATGAGGCTTGAAAACACAGGGTCGGGGACCGACTCGAGCCCGAGTACAGTCCCCGCTATTGGCGAATAAAAGTTCACCCCATGCGCTCCACAATATCTTCGGCCTCGGGGCCTACAACAACCTGGACAACGTTATTGGCCTGGACGACGACACCGAAGGCACCGCTCTCCCTGAGGGCCTCCTCCGACACCGCGTCGATCGAGTTCACGACGGCACGGATACGGGTGATGCAGGCTTCTACCGTGGAAATATTGTCCTTGCCGCCGAGCCCGGCGATGATGGACTGTGCTTTATCCATGATTCCTCCTTGGTCTCAGAGTAGCCGGTTATCGTCCCCAAGTGCGCGCCTAAACGTCTCCAGAAGGGACGTGACACGCGAATGGGACGGAATGTCGCCGACGAGAACAACCTCTTCTGTTCCGTCAGCCAACGGAACCCGCCAGTTCGGATATTCCTGATCGGTTCCCGGCTGGTTCTGGGTCCGACGTTCACCCACAGCGTCAACCAGGGAAACAGCGAGGAACGTGGATCGTGCCTGGGCAATGTAGGCGTAGAGGCCTTCCACGATTTCCCGCTCGGTCGGGTTCTCCCCGACCAGTCCGTACTCCCGTAAACGCTTCAGGGCCTTTTCTCGTTCCTCATCTGCTTCGGCCCGCACCTGCTCAACCGGCTGCATCAGAAGCCCGAGCCGCTCGCGCAGGTCGACATGCTCGCCAGCAATGTAGCCGGCGGCGGGCGGAAGGTCGTGGGTGTTGACGGAAGTGAGGACCTCGCGGCGGTAGTTCTCTGCCCGCAGCGGCATCCCCTCACCTTCCTTCTCGAACCAGAAGATGGAAGTTCCGTAGATCCCACGGGCCGCAAGGAAGTCCCGAACCCAGGGCTCAACTGTTCCCAGGTCCTCACCAACGAGGATCGTGCCAGCCCGGTGTGCTTCGAGCAGGAGAACGCCGATCATGGCCTCGTGGTCGTAATTGACATATGTACCCTCGGAGGCCGGGTGACCGTCGGGAACCCACCAGAGACGGAAGAAGCCAGCAACGTGATCGACGCGGAGCATTCCGGCGTGGCGGATCACGGTGCGGATCATATCGCGCAACGGCTGGTAGGCCGTCTCGGCAAGAGTGTCGGGACGCCACGGGGGCTGCGACCAGTCCTGGCCCTGCTGGTTGTACATATCGGCGGGGGCGCCGACGGTGACGCCACGAGCAAAGGCCGTGGGATTCGCCCACACATCCGCGCCAATTGGGTGGACACCAACAGCGAGATCGGCGCACACACCGATGTGCATGCCGGATGCTAGAGCGGCCTCCTGGGCCTTTTCAAGCTGTTCGTCAGCAACCCACTGGAGCCACGACCAGAACTCGATCCGGTCGGTCAGCTCACGCTTCTCGCGTGCCACATAGACGGAGTCGGCCGTTGCAATATTCTCCGGAAATCCCTTCGGGTACTTCTCGCACAGGGCGCACCAGAGCGCAAAATCTGTCAGCCCCTGGCCCTCTTCTTCAAGGTACTTTTCGTAGGCGGCCTGACGAGCGAACGAGCGGGGCACCTTGAAGATGATCTCGAGGGCCTGGCGCTTCGTTTCCCAGACCTCGTCGCGATCAATGTAATCGTTACGTAGCGAAGAGGCTCGTTGTTCTTCGCCTCCCCAGTCAATGAGGGAACGCTGCGGGCCAGTCAGGTACGCGGTCTCCACGATCTCTTCGGGACGAACGTAGATCGGGTTAACAAAACGCCTGGAAACGGGAAGGTACGGCGACGGCGACATGTGCCCAACCGGCTCGGCCGCGTGCAGCGGGTTGATTTGGAAGAAGTCCGCACCCTCATGACCAAAGATCGCGGCAAGGTCGGCAAGATCGGAGAAGTCGCCAATGCCCCAGGACTTTGCGGAGCGGACCGAATAGAGCTGGGCGGCAACACCCCAGGCCCGGGAGGTTTCCAGGTCCGGTTCGTCAAGGCGGTCCGGTGTCATCGCAAACGGGGATTCGGTAACGGTACCGTCCTCCAAGGTCGCACGTAGCGTATGCCACCCGAGTGGAATATCGCCGGGCAGGAGGAATGAGGCACGGCCAGTCTGCTTGCCGTCGATTGCACGGTCCCCGGTCCAGTCCTCGACCTGGCTCAGCGGCCACGACTCATCGGTGCCCTCAAGGATAACTTCGAGGATGACCTTGCTACCGGATGGCACGTGTGCGTGTACGCGGCCCTCGGAGTTCTGGCGGTGAACAACTGAGGGCGGGAGGATCCTGCGCCAGGTCTCAAGTTCGCGATCGGTGAGCGCCTGCACTGCGCCCTGCTCGGTCGAGGCATCCACTCCCATGGCGGCCAGCACCTTGATCAGGATCTCATCGGAGATGTCGCGCTGCTGTCCGTCGTATCCCCAAAATTGGGTCGATACACGATAGGCGGCTGCCAGCTCCGTCAGGGTTGATCGAGAGGGCGGGACACTCATAGGATGACCTTTCGCAACGACATTGTGCATTCGTGCACTATTCTGCCAGATATTCGCTTTCGACCAGCACAATTAATCGTCAGCTGGGACACTCTTCTATTTCACACTCTCCGTGAGCTTTACTCCAGTGTGATGTCAGGTGTCGGGCTAACAGCGTTCGCCCAGGAAAACTCGGTTAGTGTTTACCCTGGATAGGAGCACCATGGACAAGCGCATCTTCATACCGGAAAGCACAACGGAGCCACTGGCTTCCCTGCTCAACACGCTCAGGCTTGAGCGCCAGGGAGACATCACATATCGGGGTCACGACAACCTGCCCCAGCTCTCCGGACGCGTGTATGGCGGCCAGGTACTCGCCCAGGCCGTGATGGCTGCCGCCGATACATTTGAGGACAGCGACGACCGGCTTATCCACTCCCAGACCGCGGCTTTCCTCCGCGCTGGCGACATCAAGAAGCCAATCGACTTCGAGGTCGAAGTCATCAGCGACGGAAGGTCATTCTCCACCCGTCTCGTGCACGCCCTGCAAGACAATCGCATTATCTTCACGGCACGCGACTCCTTCCAGCGTCGTCAGCCCGGCGTCGAGCATCAGGACGAACCCCCGAACGTTCCGGGGCCGGATGAGTTCCCGTCCTCGGTCGACCTCTTTTCGTCCGTCGACCATCCGGCGGCCCGTTTCATGTCCTCGACGAACTCGCTCGACATGCGGCACGTCGAAGGCCAGCTCTACCTGCGCCCCACGAAAGAAATCGACTCGACAACGCACGTCTGGTTCAAGACTCGCTCCCCTATGCCAACCGATTCTTCTCAGACACTCAAGAGAGCCGTCCTCGCTTACGCAGCAGACCAGTTCATGCTGGAACCAATCCTGCGTAACCACCGACTTGCTTGGTCCACCCCAAAGATCGCTCTCGCCACTCTTGACCACACAACCTGGTGGCACCGCGATGTCGATCCATCCAACTGGATTCTTGCCGAGCTTCACAGCCCCTCGGCACAGGGCGGCCGCGGCCTCACACTCGCCAAGTTCTTCCAGGACGGAACACTCGTGGCAAACATGGCCCAGGAGGGCATGGTCCGCTCCCCCGAGTTCTCGGAGTAGCACCGGCCAATTGGGTAAAGCCACGATCAAGTGTGGCACCGAGCTCCGCTTCTCCAGACCCATCCGATGCCGCCCACCGACCCCCGATCAAGCTTTGGGCCCAACCACCGAAATGGTTGGGCCCAAAGCTTTGCGTGCGCACTACTTTAATAGTGCCGCGGTAGCGGTCTGTTTAGTCGCGCGTGAGCTTGCGGTAGGTCACGGCGCTGGGGCGTGCCGCCTCGGTACCAAGACGCTCAACCTTGTTCTTCTCGTACGAGTCGAAGTTACCTTCGAACCAGTACCAGTTGGCCGGGTTCTCCTCGGTGCCTTCGTAGGCGAGGATGTGGGTGGCGACGCGGTCCAGGAACCAGCGGTCATGAGTGACGACAACGGCGCAGCCGGGGAACTCAAGAAGAGCGTTTTCGAGCGAACCGAGTGTTTCCACATCGAGGTCGTTCGTCGGCTCATCGAGGAGCAGCAGGTTGCCGCCCTGCTTGAGGGTCAGCGCAAGGTTCAGACGGTTGCGCTCACCACCGGAAAGAACTCCCGCCGGCTTCTGCTGGTCCGCACCCTTGAATCCAAAGGCGGACACGTAGGCGCGGGACGGCATCTCAACCTTGCCGACCTGAATGTAGTCGAGTCCGTCCGACACGACCTCCCACAGGGTCTTGTCGGGGTCGATACCGGCGCGGGTCTGGTCGACGTACGAGATCTCGACGGTCTCGCCAACCTTCAGCTCACCGGCGTCGAGCGGCTCAAGACCAACGATGGTCTTGAACAGGGTTGTCTTACCAACACCGTTCGGGCCAATGACACCGACGATGCCGTTGCGGGGAAGCGAGAACGACAGACCGTCGATGAGAACGCGATCGTCGAAGCCCTTCTTCAGGTTCTTGGCTTCGATAACAACGTTGCCGAGGCGCGGGCCGGGCGGGATCTGGATTTCTTCGAAATCCAGCTTCCTGGTCTGCTCGGCTTCCGCCGCCATCTCCTCGTACCGATCGAGACGCGCCTTCGACTTGGCCTGACGGCCCTTCGCCGACGAACGAACCCATTCGAGTTCTTCCTTCAGGCGCTTTTGAAGCTTGGCGTCCTTCTTACCCTGGACGGTGATGCGTTCCTGCTTCTTCTCGAGGTAGGTCGAGTAGTTACCCTCGTACGGGTAGAGGCGACCGCGGTCGACCTCAGCAATCCACTCGGCAACGTGATCGAGGAAGTACCTATCGTGCGTGACCGCAATTACGGCGCCGGGGTACTTCGCAAGGTGCTGCTCGAGCCAGAGCACCGATTCGGCATCGAGGTGGTTCGTGGGCTCATCGAGGAGGAGCAGGTCGGGCTGCTCCAGGAGGAGCTTGCACAGTGCGACGCGGCGTCGCTCACCGCCCGACAGGTGGGTGACGGGCGAGTCGGCGGGCGGGCACTGGAGTGCGTCCATGGCCTGCTGAAGCTGCGAGTCGAGATCCCACGCGTTGGCGGCGTCAATGTCGGTCTGGAGCTTACCCATCTCTTCCATGAGGGCGTCGAAGTCGGCGTCGGGATTACCCATCTCCTCGCCGATTTCATTGAAGCGGTTGACCTTGGCAAGGATGTCGGCGACACCCTCCTGAACGTTGCCGAGGACCGTCTTTTCCTCGTTGAGCGGCGGCTCCTGAAGGAGGATTCCCACCGTATATCCCGGGGTGAGCCGGGCCTCGCCGTTGGACGGTGTATCCATCCCGGCCATGATCTTGAGGATCGTCGACTTACCGGCACCGTTCGGGCCGACCATACCGATCTTTGCACCCGGCAGGAATGCCATGGTGACGTCGTCAAGGATCAGCTTGTCGCCGATCTTCTTGCGGGCTCGGACCATCGAGTAAATGTACTCAGCCACTGTTCTCCCTTGTGTTTAAGAAGCTTTCCTCCACAAGGTTACCGCAGGCGTCACGAAGCGGGTGACTCCTCCGCCGCAAGCGGACCCCTCACATATTCGGCAGTTCCGCGTCCGATCTCGATTCCCACCGAATCGGCTTTGATGACGAGGACCGTGCGGGACTGCGTCGGATCGTCGCGCAACTGATACGTGTCCGTCTCGAACCTGCCGCGCACGAGAACCGGGGTTCCCTTCGTGACAGACAACGCGCAGTTTCTCGCCAGTTCCCCGTAGGTCTTAACCGTGAACCACTCGGTCACGGGCTCCCGGTTCTCCACCGGGCCCCTCATTGAGGATGATCCCACCCGGAAATAGCAGTACGGGGTCCTTCCGTCGCTTTCAATGAGGGCAGCATCTGCACCGGCAAATCCTCTGATCGACACATTAATTTCGTTGTTCATTCGTGCCTCCTTGTCAGTGCCAGAAAACCATCGAAGCGCGAGTGACACAGACGGCGGAAGCCCCTCCGGGGAGGGGCTTCCTGGCCACATTGTCTGTGGACGATGTCTGTCAGAGCAGTAGATGAGCCACCGGGTTTGACAGTTAGTGCTCGGCGGTGTCACCGTCCTGCGCGGCCGGGTCAGCGTCTGTAGCTGGGTTTACAGCAGGATCCTTCTCGTGGCCGGGCGAGCCGGGGATGGCACCAACCATGAGGGGGCGGGCCGGGATCGGCTGGACACCGGCGGCCTCGTACGACTGTGCCTCGTCAAGCGTCTCGTGCTCCATGAGAGCTTCGACGATCGAGTCGCGTTTGTCGCGGTTCTCTCGCAGGAGGGTGCGGGCACGGTCGAGGCATTCGTTGATGAGGGACCGGACTTCCCGGTCGACGAGTCCGAGAACCTCTTCGGAAGCGCCCTGCTGGCGAGCATCGCCCTCCGACGGGTACACCTGGACCGGGCCAAGCGTCGGGGACATGCCCCAGCGACCAACCATGTTGCGAGCAATATTCGTGACCTGCTCAAGGTCCGATTCGGCACCGGTTGTCATGACACCAAAGACTTCGAGTTCGGCGGCCATGCCGCCCAGGGCGCCAACGATCCTGCCTTTGAGGTAGTCGACGTCGTAACCGTAGCGATCCGATTCCGGTGTCGACAGGGTAACGCCGAGGGCGCGGCCGCGCGGGATGATCGAGATCTTGCGAACCTGATCCGCGCCCGGTTGAAGCATGCCGAGGAGTGCGTGGCCTGCCTCGTGGTAGGCGGTCCGTAGCTTCTCCTCTTCCGGCATGACAATCGCACGTTCGCTACCGAGCTGGACCTTCTCCAGGGCAATAGCGAAGTCGCGGGATGTGATCGCGGGAGCACGCTTTTCGGCCGCGAGGATCGCGGCTTCGTTAGCGAGGTTGGCAAGATCCGCACCGGTCATTCCCGGCGTGGTCTTCGCTACCGCCATAAGGTCCACGTCCTGCGCAAGGGGCTTGTTCCTCGTGTGGACCTTGAGGATCTGCTCGCGTCCACCGGCATCGGGGGCGGACACGGTGATCTTGCGGTCAAACCGGCCGGCGCGCGTGAGCGCCGGGTCTAACACATCGGAACGGTTCGTCGCCGCAATAACAACAACGCCTTCGGCTCCCGTGAAGCCATCCAATTCCGTGAGGATCTGGTTGAGGGTCTGCTCCTGCTCGGAGTTGGATCCCATGGCCCGCGAACTGGACCGAGCACGGCCGATCGTGTCGATCTCGTCGATGAAGATAATGGCGGGGGCAACCTTGCGGGCCTCGGTGAAGAGCTCGCGAACACGGGATGCACCGACGCCAACAATCATTTCAATAAACTCGGATGCCGAGGCGGAGAAGAACGGCACTCCTGCTTCACCCGCCGTGGCGCGGGCAATCAGGGTCTTGCCGGTGCCGGGCTGGCCTTCGAGCAGTACACCCTTCGGGAGCTTCGCGCCCAGCTTCGTATAGCGCTCGGGCTCTTTGAGGAAGGACACAACCTGCTGAAGCTCAGACTTAACCTCGTCAATACCGGCCACGTCGTCAAAGTTGACGCGAACATCCTCGGCTTCGACGGGCTTCACCTTCTTGGAGCCCATCATGCCGCCCATGTTCTTCGCCTGCCTGCGGAAGATCCACACCCAGAAGAGAATGATGAGAAGAATCGGTAAGAACGAGAAGAACAGGTTGGCGAGCGTGCCGCGCTCTTGAACAATCGGTGAGGCCGACACGATAGTGCCTTCCTCATCCAGAGCTGTCAGCAGGTCATCCTGGGCAAACGTGGGACGTTCAGTCTTGAACTGCGTGTAGGTCGCATCCTCAATATCGGGATGCTCTGCTTCTTCGATCAGGGTTCCCTCAATGGTTTCCCGCGGGAGAACACCTCCTCCACGTTCCCCTCTTCAACCTGGGCAGAGAACTCCGTGTAAGAAACCGTCGCGGTCTGCGAGGCAGCATCGTCTTGAAGACTGAAAAGCAGGAAAAGAACGAGCCAGCCGCCCGCCATCCACGCAAGAATCCTGCCCCACTTCGGCGTAGGTGGTTCGATACCCTCCGGAGGCAAACCTTCTGTGCGCCAGGGCTTCAGATCCTCTTCCCTACCATTGTCGCGTTTTGCGCTTGATCCACCCACGGCATCGTTCCGACCATCGTCGTAACGGACCGGATCCTTTTCTGCCACGGCCGCCACCTCCGCTTTCTCGTTATTCGCTGTTCACTGGCGGGCCCGTTGCCTACCTCCTGTTCTTTATTTTCATCGAAAGTGAAATTAATTGAACACTATTTGCACTCTGGGCATATTCAACGCCCAGGAAACGTACAGAAAGGGCCACAAGCGCATTGCTTGCGGCCCTTCGAAGGGAAGTTTACGCCTCTTAGCGAAGCTGGATGTTACGAGCCCTTGGGGTTTGTTTCAACGTGTTGATCAGACACCCGGTCAGCACCGGACGCGGCGATAGAAGCGCTATCAAACTCCACCCCCGGTCCTATCGCCAGCTTCTCCCAGAACGCCATCTCGCTTTCGAGTGAAGCGGGCAATGAGAACGAAGGCGGCGATCATGAGGACGACACCGAGAATCACGGTGTAGGGGCTGGCGGTGAAGCCCGCGATGATGAACATGACGAGGACGATCGAGCCGTTCGTCAGCGCATACGGGAGCTGCGTCTTCACGTGGTCGATATGATCGGAGCCGGCGCCGGTCGAGGCGAGGATCGTCGAGTCGGAGATCGGCGAACAGTGGTCACCGAAGATGGCTCCGGAAAGTACCGCACCGATGGAGACCAGCATTGGGGCATCGAGTCCAAGTGCGATCGGGATCGCCAGCGGAATCATGACCGCGAAGGTCCCCCATGAGGTGCCGGTTGCGAAGGACATGAGGGCGGCGGCGATGAAGATCAGAGCCGGAATGATACTCCCGGGAACGTTACCCTGGAGCATTTCGACAATGAAGTTCGCGGTTCCCATTTCCGTCAGCACGGAACCGAGGCTCCACGCAAGGATGAGGATCATGACGACGTTGATCATCTTCTCCATGCCCTTCACGTAGGTGGAGATGATCGCACCGATCTTGTTCACCTTGAAGGCAAGCATGAGGACAACGAGAGTGATCGCGGCAAACAGGTAGGCCGTGGAGAGAGCCGCACGGAAGTCGCCACCGGCAACCTGCTCGCCGGGGAAACCCATGGAACCAAGAATGCCGAAGAGCGTAATGAACAGGACGGCAAGCGGCAGCCAAATAACGATTGCGCGGCTGGGCTTCTGCGCCTCTTCCGCAGCTACCGTATTCTCGCCACGCATCGGAGTCGAGTCAGGCCAGTAACGCTGACCGGTCTCGAGCACGCGGCGCTCGGCCTTGCGCATCGGGCCAAAGTCAGCCTTGAAGAAAATAACCACCGGAACCGAAATAACGGTGAGGATTGCGTACATCTGGAACGGAATCACCTGAACGAAGGTGTCGAACTCGGACGCTTCGATACCCTCGTTCTCAAACGCATCAGCAATCAGACCCATGATGTAGATTCCCCAGCCAATGAAGGGAATGAGAATCGCGACGGGCGACATCATCGAGTCGAGGATCCACGCAAGCTTCTCGCGCGAGGACCTAACCTTGTCGAAGATCTTCTCGAAGATCGGGCCCAGAATCAGGGGCGTGCCGAGGTCGGAGAAGAAGATCGCAATACCGCCGAGCCACACGGAGAACTGCGCCCTCGCGCGGGTCGTGATGAACTTCGTCGTGCTCTTCGCGAGCGCAGCTCCGCCACCGGATCGCTCGACAAGCGCGACGAAACCACCGATAAAGAACAGGAGTACAACGACACCCGCGTTGTAGCTGTCCGTCGCCTGAGCGACAAGATAATCCGTGAACATCGACAGGCTCGTGTCAACCGGATTACCGCCAACAATAATAAGGATGCCGACGAAGACCGCCACGCCCAGAGAAATCACAACATTGCGGAAGGCAATGGAGAGTCCAATGGCGAGAATCGGGGGTATGAGCGAAATTATGCCCATGTGGTCCATGATGATCCCTCTGGTAGATCGAATACTTATTCAGTAAGGGTAATACTGTTCGAAAGCTTTTCAGACTTCGGCGAGGTTGATTTGGCCCACCTTAGAGGGACAATTCCGCCTTATCACCCTTCGCTCAACCAGAGAGATCATGCAGAACCATGTTCAAAATACGTAGCAATCACCAGTCAAATGTATATGGCAGCCGCAGACTCTCCCGAGCAAATCGCCGACACCACGACCGATTCCAGATTTTCTTTCCATGAGCAACATCACCAGCATGCTGGCCAAGTTATGCAGGGCAGTTGCGAATCTTTCATGCCGACCGCCACTTCGCATAGCCACTCAGTGCGCACAAGACGCTGGGTCCCTCCGAAGAGGGA
>NZ_JBQCYC010000025.1:0-36105 GCF_052087705.1 Flaviflexus sp.
AACTGTCGTATGATCACGGCGTTTGAGCCATCTTAGCGTGCTTTGTTGGACTCCTGCTGAGCTACTGAAGAGCCTCGGTGTCGGGGCTGCGAGTCCAATTCCCTCCTGTTTGCGGTGAAACTTCTAAACTTTAAAAGTTTGATTTGCAGTGTGGAAGTTCAGGTGGCGCAACGCGGTGTCGAAGGTCTCATTCTTCGCTAGTTTCACCTACTAGGCTGTTGTCAGACAATGGGTCGGTTTAGGCGTATCCAGTTCGGTCATTAAGGGCTAGGCTTGTCGCAAGTCTCGGGTCGTCGAAAGTAAGAGGAGTCGCGTATATGTCATCTTCGAAGAACAAGCCGGAGCGCATGAATTCTGGTGGCTACGACTTTGGAGGGTACGTGCCCGGTGCGGACTATACGCCGCGCAGGCGTCCCCTCTGGAAGGCCGTTGTCGCCATCATCGTTGTTGTCGGCATGGTCGGCTTCTCGGCCATCCTCATCTTCTGACCTTTACACCAATTCAGTCGGCTCCGGCCGGCTTTTCTTGAACCATTTTTAGGCTTACGCCAGCTTCTCGTTGAGGAAGCTGAAGATCAAAGCCATCGACTTTGCGCTCTGCTTGGAGTCCGCAGCGCCCGCGTGGCCGCCCTCGATATTCTCGTAGTAGGTAACATCCCGCCCGAGCTCTTCCAAGAGGGCAACGAACTTCCTGGCGTGGCCTGGGTGGACGCGATCGTCCCTCGTCGAGGTCGTCACGAGGATCGGCGGGTAGTCCCGGTCCGTCTCAACATTGTGGTACGGCGAATAGTTCTGGAGGAACTCCCAATCATCCGTATCCGGGTTCCCGTATTCGTCCATCCACGAAGCTCCAGCAAGCAGATGGGAGAACCGCTTCATGTCGAGAAGCGGAACCCGGCACACGAGTGCGCCGAAGTGCTCTGGGTAGGTGGAGTACATGTTGCCGATCAAGAGGCCACCGTTGGAGCCTCCAATAGCGGCAAGCTGCGGTTTGGTTGTCACGCCTGTCTCAACAAGGTGTGCGGCAACTGCCGAGAAGTCTTCGTAGGTGAGGTGCCTGCCAGCCTTTTGGGCGACCTGGTGCCAGGCCGGGCCATATTCACCACCGCCACGGATGTTTGCCAGGGCGTAGACCCCACCTTTCTCTAGCCAAGCCTTGCCGTAGCTACCGATGTATCCGGGAATGTTGGAGATCTCAAACCCGCCGTAACCATCCAGAAGTGTGCATGCGGGCAGAACTCCGTTCACGGCTTCCTCGTTGCCGACGAGGAAGTACGGGATTTGGGTTCCGTCCCTAGAAGTTGCCCACCGCTGAGCAACAATCATGTCGTCCGAGATGAACCTTTCGGGAGCGGAGCGCACCTTCTTGACGTCCAGGCCATCGCTCGAGGCTGTGCCATGAAGAAGTGTTGTCGGTGTGAGGAAGCCGGTGGTGACGACCCAGACGTCGTCGCCCTCTTCACGGTCAACCGCGGTTACGCCGATCGAGTCGAACTCGCCCAGGTCCGGGTGTAGTTCGGTGACCTCCCAGGTGTCGATGGGAGCAAAGTAGACGCGGCTACGCACGTTGTCGAGAGTTGTGAAGACGACGCCGGTCTGAAGCTCTGTCATCGATGACAGCGAAGCTGTTTCTGTCGGGGTAAAGATCGTGATGATCCTGTTGGCCGTTGGGCCAGCTAGTGCATCTGCGTAGGGGAGTGCGAGGAGGGAACCTGCAGGGAAGGTCGTACCGCCGAGTTCCCAGTCGTAACGGAGCTCAACGACGGCCCAGTCGCGAATCGTGCCAACACCGGCGCTCCTGGGCAGCTTGATCTCGGTCAGATCGAGGCTTTCTTCATCCACCTCGTAGACAATCGTGTCACGGAAGTCGGTGGCGCGAATGGCAAAGGTCTTCTCGTAGCCAGGTGTGAAGTCGTGTCGGGCACCGACGAGGATGTCCTCGGCCTCGCCTTCGAGAATGACGGGAGCATCATCGAGGCTGGTGCCGCGCTTCCAGATCCGCGCGGAGCGCGGATATCCCGAGTTGGTCAGCGACCCTTCTCCGAAGTTGCGGGAGATGAGAACGGTATCTGATCCGTGGGGTCCCCATGAAAGGGAGCCCTTCGAGGTGGGGGCGGTAAAGCCATCCTCCACAAAGGTCAGCGTTTCCATGTCGAACTCTCGGACAACGTTCGCGTCTGAGCCACCGGGCTTGAGAGTGATGAGTGCACGGTCATAGTCGGGCCTGCGAAGCTGCGCACCGCCGAACACCCAGGACTGATCCTCTTCAACGCCGAGCTTGTCGATATCAAGGAGCGTCTCCCACTTGGGCTCGCTCAGGTAGTCGGCAAGCAGGGTGCGCCGCCACAGACCGCGCGGATGGTCGCCATCCGTGTGGAAGTTGTAAACGTACTCGCCACGCAGCGTGCCAAGGTCCAGCTTGTCCTTGGCGGAGAGGATCTCGTAGATGTCCTTCTCGAGCGAATCGAAACCCTCACCGCCGTAAGAATCAAGGGAGGCGTCGGATCTCGCTCCCGCCCACTTCAGGGTCTCGTCATTGAACTCTTCAAGCCACAGGAGGGGATCAGTCATGGCCCAAGTCTACGTATCCATGTGGCAACTTCCGAAGGTGGACGGTTACGCGGCGAGAGAAGTGGGCGGTGGGAATGGGGTGGTCGGGAAATCGTCGGCCCGAGTCGGTGGTAACGCACTGTGGCCGGCCCCGAAGGGCCGGCCACAGTGGCAAAGCAATTCTTACTACTCGTTGCCGATTCTCTTATCGACATTCTCCCTTGTGTTGGAGATCTTCTCTTGGTGCTCGTCCCCAGCCTTGCTGGAGGCGAACTCCTCGGCACGATCCAGGGCCTGATCGGAAACCTGTTCGGCCTTTTCTGAGTGCAACGAATCCTTTGCCTTATCAAAAATGCCCATGTGGTTCTCCTTTCGTCGGGAACGGCCGACCAAGCGATCGGCTCTGAACATACTGTACCTGTGTTGGGTGCCACATGCACGTGGAAGATCGGCGGGACCGGTGCTTGCAGGCTGTGCAATCTGTCTATCGACTCAGGAAAATCTTGGGAATATGTCACATGTGGACGCATTTGAGGAACTCCAACTGGATATTGTTCGTATTTGCCGTGTAATCTTGCTGGTATGTCGCAGTACAAAGTTCGTGAAGTAGCTCGGCTCCTCGGTGTATCGGATGACACGGTCAGACGATGGATCGACGATGGGTCGCTTGTTGCCAACAGGGATGGTGGACGTATCCACGTTGATGGGAAGTCTGTTGCGGAACTGGCGATCAAGCTTGCGGAAGGCAAGGCCGATTCTGACCACGAAGTCTCGACTCGTAACGAGCTCGCGGGAATTGTTACGCGAGTGCAGGTTGACGGGGTCATGGCCCAGGTTGATCTGCAGTGCGGTATCTACCGCGTCGTCTCCCTTATCTCCGCCGAAGCGGTGAAGGAGCTCGGCTTGGAAGTGGGTTCGCCCGCCACCGCGCTGATCAAAGCCACCAATGTTTCTATCAAGTCTGGAATTCTGTAAATGAAGAAGATTCTTAGCCTGGGTGCTTCCGTACTCCTGGTGCTGTCCGTGGCTGCCTGCTCGGATGATGCTGATGAAGCCTCGGGTGATGAGCATCGCGACATCACTGTCATGATTGCCGCTTCGATGTGCGGTATCGCTGAGAGCGCCGAAGCTGATGTTGAAGAAGACCTCGGCATCGACGTCACGACTGTATGTGCGGGTTCTTCTGACCTTGTTGCACAAATTGAGGCCGGTAACGAAACCGACGTCCTCATCACCGCCAACCAGAAGACTGCTGACCAGATCACTGATGGTGATCGCGGAACGCAGCTCGACATGATTGCGACCAACGAGCTTGTTGTCGTTGTTCCCGCTGGTAACCCCGCCGGGATCACCGGCTTCGATGAGTCGATGAACGCAGCCGACCTCGTTGTCTGTGCACCGCAGGTTCCCTGCGGTGACGTCTCCCTTCAGCTTGCTGAGCTCAACGACCTCACCCTCGAGCCGGTCTCCGAAGAGGGCTCCGTCACGGATGTTCTTGGCAAGATTACCTCCGGCCAGGGCGATGTTGGTCTCGTGTACCGCACGGATGCTAACGCCGCTGGTGACGCTGTCGAGGTTATCGACATCCCCAAGTCGGAGGAAATTCCGAACCAGTACCCGCTGGTCATTGTCGACTCCGAAGAGGCAGACGCCACCGAGCAGGCTTGGATCGATGCCTTCACGACCGGTGACGGCAAGCAGCGCATGGAAGACCTGGGCTTCACCACACCGTGATGTGGAAAACCGCTGGAGCGCCGCCTCGATGGATTCTCATTGGGGCGGTGCTTGGTGTACTGGCTCTGTCGCTCCCGATCGTCGGCATGCTTATCGACATGCCGTGGGCGCAGGTGCCAGAGATTCTCACGTCGGAGACTGCGATGCGGGCGCTTGGAGTATCGCTCCGCACCGTCGCTATCTCCACCCTGATCTGCGCACTATTGGGCGTTCCGCTGGCTGTTTTCATGTCCGGGCTCAATGGCAAGGGCGGGGAGCTCCTGCGCATTGGTGTCACAATCCCCATGGTTCTGCCTCCCGTTGTCGCGGGCCTAGCCCTGCTGTCTACCTTCGGTAAGAGAAAGCTTCTGGGAGAACAGCTCTCCCTTCTCGGTATCGACATTGCCTTCTCGGCGACCGCGGTTGTGATGGCGCAGGTCTTTGTTGCCATGCCCTTCCTCGTGACCTCGCTGGAAGCCTCCCTCCGATCGAACAGAACCTCGCACGCACAGATCTCAGCAACCTTGGGAGCATCACCTAGCTACACGATGTTTAACGTGACGCTGCCGATGATGATGCCGGCGCTAGTATCGGGCACTGCACTGGCCGCGGCTCGTTGCCTAGGCGAGTTTGGGGCAACACTGACCTTCGCCGGATCCCTCGAAGGTAGAACACGGACGATTCCCCTTGCCATTTACCTGCAACGGGAAGTTGATCCGGATACTGCACTCGCACTGGCGCTCGTGCTCCTTGTTCTTGCAGTTATTGTCGTGTCGCTGACAGCTCGGGGACGGGTGGTGAGCAGACCGTCATGATCTCGCTACACGCAAGACTCTCTCAACGGAAACTGTCGTTCGACCTGGAGCATTCGGCCGGGCGTACCCTCGCGGTGATTGGTCGCAACGGTACCGGCAAGTCTTCCCTGATCGGCCTTCTCTCGGGGATCCTGATTCCCGATGATGGTGGAAGCATTGTGCTGGACGGACAGGAAGTTGCGGACCCGTGGGTTGGTCCCCACAAGCGGCCCATCACCCTTCTGTCACAGGATCCGACGCTCTTTCCGCACCTTAGCGTTCTCGATAATGCTGCATACGGCTTGCGAGCCGGAGGCATGAAGAAGAGCGAGGCGCGTGAGCGAGCACGCTCCTACATTGAGCCGCTCGGAATCGGTGATCTCGTGGATCGCATGCCGCACCAGCTTTCCGGTGGACAGCAGCAGCGCGTTGCCCTGGCGCGAGCAATCGCGGTGGAACCAAAGATCCTGCTGCTCGATGAGCCACTGGCGGCCATGGATGTCTCCGCAGCCGTTGTACTTCGTGACCTCATCAAGGATGCACTCAAGGACCGCACCGGTGTTGTTGTCACGCACGACATGGCAGACATCTCGGCCTTCGCCGACGATGTTGCTGTCCTCGCTGACGGTCAGGTCAGTGACTACGGGTCGGTTGAGGAAAAGATGGCGGACGAGAACTCCATGCTGAGGAAATACTTCCTGGGCTTCTGACCGCGGATCTGGGCGTAATGCCAGACATTGGGGGCTTGGGATTGGGTCCTAGCTATTCCCTAGATCTGTCGCACAAAGTTATTGGGCGGGCACCTGTTGAGGATGTCCGCCCAATAGCTTTGCCTATGCGATTTTAGTCTTCGGAAGCCTGTTCCCGTGCTTCGTTGACCGCTTCCCACGTGTCGAGGTCTCGTGCCGCTTCATGCTCGCCAAGGATAGTGACATCGAGGGATTCCATGAGCTTCCGAACGGGCATACCAATCAGCCCGCGCTCTTCCTGCTGAAGGAGTCCGATTCGGTTGCGCAGAACATCCGAACTGTAGAGACCAGCAAGGTGCTGAGCTTTTTCGCCACCGAAGCACACGCCTTCGCCTTCGTAGGTGTCGATGAGGCGGGGCAGGCCGGAGGCGATGAAAGGGATGTCGCAGGAGAGAACGAAGAGCCTGTCAGCGTCCACGTGATCGAGCCCGGCACCTATTCCGGCAACGGGCCCCGAGAAGGGAGGATCTTCCACGGTCCGCTTGAGCTCTGTTTCGGCATGTCCCACCACCACGATGTTGTCGGCCGGCACTCCGGCGTTCTGACAGGCATCGGTGACCGAGGTCAGCATCGTGGTTCCGTTGATCTCGACATCACCCTTGGAGAAACCGCCGAGCCTGCGGGCGTTGCCGCCCGCTAGAACGATTGCACCGAACGTGGGGCGTGGGTCTGTCATACCCGCTGTTGCCATTCCTGCTACTGGGATTCCGGTGGTTGCGAGGTGTTTTCTGTGGGCTCGTAGCCGGGGCGGTACCAGTCGCCTGAACGGCCACCGGACTTGGCGATGATCCGGCAGTCGGTGATCTCCGCTGAGCGGTCAACACCCTTGACCATGTCAACGATGGCGAGGGCAGCAATCGTGACTGCCGTCAACGCCTCCATCTCGACACCCGTGCGGTCAGCGGTGCGGACTGTGACTTTGATGTCGACCCCGTGATCCTCGATCGATAGATCCACGGAAGCGCCGTGGATGCCGATGGGGTGGGCGAGTGGTAGGAGTTCGGGAACCTTCTTGGCGCCCGAGATTCCGGAGACCCTCGCTACCGCGAGAACATCACCCTTGGGGACGGTGCCGTCCCGCAGTGCCTTCACAACGTCGGGGGAGCAGGTGACGGTTCCAATTGCCGTGGCCTCGCGGACCGTTGGGTTCTTCGCCGTCACGTCCACCATGTAGGCGTCGCCAGTATCAGTCAAATGAGTGAACTTCACAGCCACCACACCTTCAGCGGATCGCCCTCGGTTACTTCCTCAACTTCGGCAGGGACATAGGCGAGGCCGCGGGTCTTGATCATCGAGTAGATGAGGTGCGACTTGGAGCCACCCGAGGTGGCGGGGATAACGGTGTCGCCGTGGGCAACGACCGGCATAAACTGAGCCCTGCCCTCCGGGGTCTTCCATGAGCCACCCGCCGGCCACTCCTGCCACGGAATACTCGTGTGCTTACGGCCAGAAAGGTTAGCGATCAGAGCGTCGCCGTAGACCTTCATGGAAACAAACACGGATACGGGGTTGCCGGGCAGGCACAGGATTGGGACTTCGCGGTCCCCAAACGTGAGTGTGCCAAGCCCCTGGGGCTTACCGGGCTGCATAGCAACCTTGAGGAATTCGACGTTCTTATCGGTCAGGTACTCCTTGACCACGTCAAAGGCGCCCGCGGAAACACCGCCTGTGGTAATAAGACCATCGAGATAGGTGCCCGCCTCGTCAAGAACCTTTGCGAGGTCTGCTGGATCATCCGAGGATGAGGACAGGACAATGTCCTTGCCGCCCGAGGCGCGCACCATGAGGCGAGCCAGAGTGGAGTTCGAGTCGGGAATCTGACCCGGTAGAAGATCCTCACCGGGTTTCCTCAATTCCGATCCCGTGGAGAGAATGCCGACCACGGGCTTGCGGTAAACGGTGACGTAGCCGTGGCCAATGGAAGCAAGTGCCGAAAGCTGGGTTGGGCCGAGCCGTACGCCTGCGTTGATTGCCAGTTCTCCGGGTTCGATGTCCTCGCCCGAGAACCGAACGTGGGCTCCCTGCTCATTGGCTTCGAGGATATGGATCTCGTCGGGGGCCTCGGTCAGCATGTTTTCGTGAGCATTCGCGGTCTTCTCAACCTGAATGATCGTATCCGCACCGGGAGGAACCGGAGCACCGGTCATGATCCGAGCAGCCGTGCCCTCCTCGAGGGGAGAGATATCGGTGCGACCAGCAGGAATATCGGTGGAGACCCGCAGGGTGACCGGAGCGTTCTTTATATCCTCGTGGCGGACCGCGAAGCCATCCATGGCTGAGTTGTCGAACGGGGGAACCGCGAACCGGGCGAACACCGGCTCGGCAAGAACCATGCCCTCTGCTGCGTGGAGAGGAAGGACCTCTGTTGATACGGGGGAGCCGAGCTGAAGAACCCGATCCCGATACTCTTCGAAACTGATCACTTTGTGCCTTCCACGCTGAATCCTGCGGCCTGCCAAGCATCAAGCCCGCCAGCAACATTTATACCCTGAATACCGATTGCTCGAAGAGCGGTGACTGCCCGTGCGCTTCGCGCACCCGCCTTGCAGTGCACGTAGACAGGCTGTTCACCAGCCGCAAGTTCGGGACGTTCCAGAAGCTCGGACAGAACAACGTGCTCCGAACCCGGGAGGTAAGCAGCTTCTCGCTCCGAATCCTCGCGAACATCAAGAACTCGCACGCCCTCGCTACGGAGTCGTTCGAATTCGACAATGTCGATCTCGGGAACCTTCGGTGCCGAACAGTACGGGAGGAGCTCCTCGGCTGTGAATGGTTCGGGGCGCGGTAGCGGCCTCGGAGCGAACGGGACGGTGAAGGTCTCAGCCTTCAGAGTGTCGATCACCATGACCCGGCCAACCAGCGGTTCACCAATGCCGCAGATCAGCTTGACTGCCTCGGTCGCCATGATCGTGCCGACCTGACCCGGGAGGGAGCCAAGTACTCCGACATCACCACAGGCAGGGACTTCGCCCGCGGGCGGGGGAGAGGGGAACAGGTCGCGCAGGCTCACCCCATCCGGTGCCGGTGCGCCAGCGGCAACTGCCCGCTCGCCGGTCCAGAACACGGAAACCTGACCGTTGAACTTCAGGATCGACCCCCAGACTTCAGGAATACCCAGGCGGGTGCAGGCGGACTCGACGAGATAACGGGTCTGGAAGTTATCGGTGCCGTCCATGATGACGTCGTACTGGGAGAAAATCGAATCGACGTTCTCCTCCGTGAGACGCTCACGGTGCTGATTCACCGTGATATCGGGGTTGAGTTCCGTCAGTGCGTTCGCCGCCGACTCGGTCTTGGGGATGCCGACACTCGTGTCGGTGTGGAGGACCTGACGGTGCAGATTCGACCGGTCAACCAGGTCGTCATCGATGACGCCGAGGGTGCCGACACCCGCGGCGGCCAGGTAGAGAAGGGAGGGGGATCCGAGGCCACCGGCACCGATTGCGAGAACACGCGCGTTCTTGAGGCGCCGCTGCCCGAGGTCCCCAATTTCTTCAAGCATGAGATGACGGGAGTACCTGACAGTCTGCTCCGGAGTCAGTGGAGCGCCGGGTTCAACGAGAGGCAACATAAACACGATTCTACCTGCAGTGAATTGTCCGATTTATGGGACTACGGTCGTATAGGGCGTGTATACGGTCCGGGTAGACTGGACCGCGTGATTACCGCGCATGTCATTACCGTGTCGGATCGTTGCGCAAGCGGCGAACGAGAAGACCTTTCCGGACCCCTTGCCGCAGCCCTCCTCGGCGGGTGGGCGATCGAAGTGACCGAGAAGAAGATTATCCCAGACGGCACAGAATCCGTTTCGGAGACCATCCAGGCCTCCGTCCGCGAAGGTGCCCGCGTTATTGTGACAACCGGAGGCACCGGTATCTCGCCGCGGGACGAAACTCCAGAAGGCACAATGCCCCTGCTGACAAAGCGTCTGGACGGGATTGAATCCCTGATTCGGCAAGCCGCAAAGAACGCGCCGGCCGCCCCGCTATCCCGCGCCCTCGCCGGCATCGTGACCGTCGACGGCAAGGATGCCTTCGTTGTTAACGCCCCCGGATCTCGCGGCGGTGTCACCGACACGGTCAATGTCATTGGCCCGCTTCTCGACCATATCGTCGACCAGCTCGAGGGCGGCGACCATCCGGTACCCCACGTTTCCCACGATCACGGCGGACACGTATCCGACCTGGATATCCCCGGAGCCCACCATCATGGAGCGAAAGTTCAGCCCACTGCGCATGCGCAAGCAACCTGGGAAAATCAGCACAAGGCAAAGCGTCTCGACCACGACGCCGATGTGGTTTATGCGACGGTCACCGAAGACGATGTTGATGTCGCTGATCTCGTGAAAATGGTTGAACGCCCCGAAGCCGGTGCCGTCATGACCTTCCGAGGAATCGTCCGCAACCACGATGCTGGCAGGTCCGTTGACTCCATCGACTACGAAGCACATCCCGACGCGGCCAATGTTGTTGCCCGGGTTGCCCACGAGGTCGCGAAGGGCTCAGGATGCCTCGCTATCGCCGTGGTCCACCGTGCCGGACATCTGGAGATCGGCAACCTAGCCCTAGGAGCGGCCGTGTCTGCCGCCCACCGAGTCGAAGCGTTCAACGCTCTCAACGAAGTCGTGGAACAGGTCAAGATGCAACTTCCGGTGTGGAAGAAGCAGCAGTTCCCAGACGGCTCGCACGAATGGTCTGGCTCAGCCTAAACCACCGGGAGTTGTCCCGTGAACAAGGTTCCCGAGAAGTAGATTGCCCCGGCGAATAGCCGGGGCAATCTACTACCGAAGATGCTTAGAACCCTGGGGTATTCGGGCGGATGGAATGACTGGTACCGAATACGTTAGAAGTTCAGGCCGGGAGGTTTCGGAACTCCCTCGGGCCACCGGATTGCGAAGGGATTGTCGCGGGTTGCCTTACAGGTCTTGCAGAGCGTCCCGCCGTCCTTCAACGGGAAGAAGGTTTTGCACTTCTCGCACTTGACCGTCGGAATTGTTTCGAGCGGACGCTTTGGAGTGTCTGCTAGGCGCGTCTCCCACGACGTATTGCCCTCGACCGTAAACGCCGATTCGGGACAGAGTTCCACGCACTTACGGCAACCAATGCACTGAGAGTCGACGATCCCGAGTGAGGAGATTCTCCGCTCGGTTCCTATCTCCGTGTACGTCAACTCCAGAGCGTCCGTTGGACAGGCCTTCACGCATACGCCACACGCGGTACACCCCGAGGTTTGTAGTAGCAGACCGTGGGACGGGGTGTCAGCCAGGACGGACGGTTCTACGCCCTCGGCCTGAAGAAGCCTTGTGAGAGCGAGGCGCTCGCGGTCCTCCGGAAGCATGTCGTCGTCCGGAAGCTGAAGGGTGCTTGCTCCCATGCCAAAAAGGTCACGGCGTGAATGAGGAACGTCGTCCGCACTGAACGAACTCTTTGGCTTAATGACTCTCGAAGCTTCCCTGAGTTTGGTGATACCGGCTACTTCTAGGGTTTCGACAAGTTTTGAGAGATCGCCCGGTTCACCGTGAAGATAAATCTCGGTGGCCCCGAGCCCTAGCGCTTCAAGGATCTCGTGACGAGGAATCTCTGCCAGTGGCTCGGTAAGCAGGACGGCCGGGATCTTCTTATCCGCGACAAGAAGATCCTCACCCGGTTCCAGAAGAGCGATAGGACCGGGATCGTTGGCTCGCAGCCAAGAGTGGAGAAGCCTCAGGTCCGTCATTGACCCACTGCGTACGCCGCTAGTGCCCCGAGCGACATGTACATGATTCCCCGGTAGAAACGTGTCTCCGCGGCCTCTGCGGCTTCCTCAAGCATTGCGGGAGCCCACTCCATGATGTGCTGCTCCATGAATACGGCACCGATCCCGTAGTAGCGGGAAGCGTCGGTTGTCGAATCCTGATCGAGAGCATCGAGGGAACGCAGGCAGGACTGTGCAATGAAGTTAAACTCGAGGCCGATGTGGTCATCGGGCTCCTGGTTGAGCTTGGGAGCTTGCAGGCCAAGCTTGCGGTACTCGGAACGTACCTGAAGGGTTTCCTCATCAAAGATCAGACCGTCACGGTTACGGTGCACGGACTCGTAGGGGGGAACCTTTGCCCCTGCCGTCACGCCATACAGGAGGTTGTGGTCGCGGCGGATCTGCGCGACCTCTTCCTTCTCCGCAAGCGATGCGCGGAGCTCCTTGAGACCGAACGCGGTATCGCCCTCGTCCTCGATCGGCCACTCGTCCAGTAGCTTAGCCAACTGATCAAGGGTCTCCTGATCGGGGGACTGAAGGTGGAGCCTACCGAGCGTTGCAAACGCTGCGGCCATGCGGTCAAGGAATTCGGGGGATGGCAGTGAAGGGTTCACGATTCTCCTTTTAGGGGGTACTGGGTAAATTCTATCCGGACTCGGACATACCGGGCAGCGACCTTGTGCCTAGATTCGGCTGTTCTGTCCGGGTTAGTGAGGTAGTGCTCCGGAACAGGGATTCCACTTGACGGCAAGGATGCTGTGCGCGGTGCGCACGAATGTTGCGGTGTGCGGGTATAGAAGAAGGGCGGAACCCTCAGGTCCCGCCCTTCTAAAGAGTTACTACATACCTACTCGGAAGAGCGTGTCGTAGTGGACCGAGCGGCCCATGAACTCGGTAACAACAGCGAGAACGAGCGCCGTCATCATGAGGATCGTCAGGGTCTTCGGGTTCTTGAACTCCTGGTTAGCGGTCCGGTACGTGAAGACTGCAAGGAGAACAGCTGCGATTCCCAGGAGAGCAAGACGGACGAAGAAGAAGCCAGACTGGTATTCCTCAGCGGCCAGCTGTGCCTCCGGAACGCCCGTGGCCAGGTTGATGATGTGGAAGATGTAGTTGATGAAGATAATGACACCAACAACGACCGACGTGATCGCAACCCAGCGGATGATCTGGACGCCAGCCTTGGTGTCCGGGGAGTCGACCGTGAGCCGCTCACGGGTCATGGAACGGGCCTGGAGCTTCGTCTTCTGGAGGAGGCCAACGCCGCCCTTGCCGTCACCATCGGTGCCATCGACAGTGCTGTCAGCGGCCGGTGCTGCCGGCGTGCCGTTGTCGGAGGAGCGGAAGCGGATCGACATGTGAATGAGGATCGCGGCCCCAACTGCTAGGGCACCCAGGAGGAAGGTCGTTGCGAAGAACTGCACGGGGACCGACCAGGTGTTCCATGCGGGGATGGTCTCAACCGAGGCGTAAATCATCGACATCGAGTAGACCAGGCCGAGGCCAACGATAGCTGCCAGAAGCGCGATGGCCTGGCGAATCGTGTGGCTGGCGATCTTGAACCACTGCATGATGGCGAAGAGGAAGCCGAGGCCGGCGAAGCCAACACCGAGGATGATCTCACGGGACAGCCAGGACGTATCCCAGTTACGAAGGACGTTGAGCGTGTTCGTAATGTCGTTCATGTGGAACATCGAGGCGATAAGGCCGAACACGAGGGTCGGGCCAATCGCGTAGATAGCAGGGTCCGTGACCCGCTCGATTGTCTCGCGACCGTACTTGGGGGTACCGACTACGTTGATGACACCGAGAGCCACGAAGGCGCCGACGCTCATCTGCGCGAAGACGGTAAAGATGATCATGGGTAGTTCGTCGAGGTTCATCAGATTTCCTTCGGGTTCGCAATAGCACCGGAAGCGGCATCCCAGGTCTGGGCATCGCGGTGCGGGTTGACGACGAGACGCGGGTTCGTGATCGAGGGATCCGGAAGCGGAGCGATGTTGTCCGTGTTGCCGTACTCCTCACGCAGCTGGTCGATCGGACCCCAGTCTAGTGCGCGCGACGGGCATGCCGAGACACACGCGGGATCCTGACCGGTGGAACGGTAGTCGTAGCAGAGGTCACACTTGGTCATCTGACCGGTCTCTGCGTTGAACTGGGGAGCGGAGTAGGCGCAGGCCCACTCGCAGTAGCGGCAACCAACGCACTTGTCGGAGTCCACGTAGATGGTGCCATCCTCGCGACGGGACATCGCCGTTGTGGGGCAGACCTCCATGCAGATCGCGTTCTCGCAGTGGTTGCAAGCAATGGATGTGTAGTAGGTGAAGACGTTGGGAGTGAAGGTGTTCCCCGACTCCTGCCAGGAACCGCCCGAATACTCGACGACCCGGCGCCAGTTCACACCGACGGGAAGATCGTGCTTGTCCTTACAGGCGATCTGACAAGCCTTGCAGCCTGTGCAGAGAGACTGGTCGAAGAAGAACCCGTAGTTCGCTCCGGCCGTGATTTCAGCAGTGGCCATGTTCATTACCTCTTTCAGGCCTTGACGACGTTAGCTAGGGTTGTGTGCACCGCGTTGCCCTTCGCAAGCGGCGACGGGTGCAGCGACGTGAGCGTGTTGACAGATCCGGCGACATCGACCGGCTTGTCCTGATTGGCCTCGCTAGGCGGCTTGACATCCGAAGCGCCCTTCGGATCGAACCAAGCGCCCTGCGGAATCGACATCGTTCCCGGAACGATACGTTCCGTCACCTTTGCCGGGAGACGGACGGTTCCGCGATCGTTGTATACGAACACTTCGTCGTCGTTCTCGATTCCACGTGCAGCAGCATCGATCGGGTTGATCCATGCGGACTGCGTGTGCGCTTCCTTCAGCCAGTCCACGTTTCCGTAGCTGGAGTGTGTGCGTGCCTTGTAGTGGTGACCAATGACCTGTAGCGGGTACTTGTCATTCTCACGGGCCTCCAAGGCGCCTTCCCAAGTCTCGACGAATTCCGGAAGAGCTGTCAGCTTGTCGCCAGGTAGCTCGGGACGGAACACGCCAAACTCCCACTTCTCTGACATTGCTGCCAGACGGTCGGAGTAGATTTCAATCTTTCCGGACGGAGTCGGAAGCGGGTTAGCCTCCGGATCCTCACGGAAATCTGCGAGTGCAACCGCAGGACCCTGGTTCTTACGGAAGATGCCCATTTCCTTCCACTCTTCATAGGTGGGGAGCTCAGCATCTGCCTCGCGAGCAACGTTAATGGTCTCTTCGAGCCATTCCTCGCGGGTCTTACCACCGGTGAACTCTTCCTTCACACCAAGACGGTCAGCCAACTCGGTGCAAATGTCGAAGATCGTGCGGCACTCGTAAAGGGGATCAATTGCAGCCTGTGAAACAATCCCATAGGCCATCGGGCCAGCATTCTCGCCAGGGTGAATGTCCGATTCCTCAGCTGTTGACGTGCCGGGAAGGACGTAGTCCGAGTAGCGAGCGGAAACCGTGTACTGGATATCGCAGGTAACGATCAGCTCAGCCTTCGTCTCATCCTGGAGAATCTCGACCGACCGGTTGTTGTCACCGGTCTGGTTAACCAGCGAGTTTGAGCCGTACTGGAAGATTCCCTTAAGGGGAACGTCCAGGCTGATGTTCGTCGCGTTGCCGTTGTCGTCAACCGGGACTTTGTTCGAGCGGACGCCGGGGGCGACCTTCTCGCAAACACCGCCGTTGAATGTATCTAGCTGATCGCCGTACTCGATGGCATCAAGCCAGCCGAACACGGAGATGATCTTGTTCGACGGGTTCGGAACGTTGTAGAACGGCTTGCTGAGTGGTAGCGCCTGCGCGCCCTCGCGGGCACCGGTGCCACCACCAGGGATGCCGACGTTGCCGGTCACGGCAGCGAGCATAAAGATTGCACGAGCATTGTTCTCGCCATTGGCATGACGTTGCGGGCCCCAGCCCTGCGTGATCGAACATGGCTTAGCAGCCGCGATCTCGCGAGCAAGCTGACGGATCCGCTCGGCGGGAACGCCGGTGATCTCGGAGGCCCACGCGGGAGTCTTCTCGATGCCATCAGCGCCCTTGCCCTCAAGGTAGGAACGGTAGGAGGAGTTCTCCCGAGCGCCCTCGGGGAGGGCGTCCTCATCGAAACCAACAACGTACGTGTCGAGGAAATCCTGATCCTGCAGATCCTCAGAGATCATCGTGTGGATCATGCCGGCAATAAGAGCAGCATCGGTGCCGGGACGCAGACCAACCCACTCATCAGCGAGAAGTGCGGCGGTCTCCGAGTAGCGGGGATCGATCACGATCGTCTTAACGCCGTGGTTCTTCTTCGTGTCCTGCGTGACGAACAGCTGGCCACCACCCGACATACGAGTCTCGAGCGGGTTGTTACCGAACATGACCTGAAGCTTCGAGTTCTTCGCGTCGTCGAAGGAGTTGCCGTTAACCCAGCTACCGTAGTGGTACGGGTAAGCCTGCGTGATCGGAGCGGTCGAGTAGTCAGAGTAGTGATCAAGGTATCCGCCGTAGCAGTTCAGAAGCTTTGCGAAAGCGGTGGTGTCCGGCGGCCATGAGCAAGCCATCGTGGAACCGAGGACGCCGGTTCCGTACTGGATGTAGAAAGCTTCGTTGCCGTAGTTCTCCTTGATGTCCTTCATCTTGTCGGCAATCTCGTTGAGAGCCTGCTCCCACGAGATCTCTTCCCACTGCTCGTCGCCACGCTTGGTGCCGGGCTTACGCTTCATTGGCTTCTTGAGGCGATCGGGGTTGTAAATACGGTGACGCTGCGAACGGCCACGGACGCAGGCGCGAACCTGCTGGCTGCCGAGTTCGTCGGTGCCGGTGTTGTCAGGGAGGACGCGGACGACGGTACCGTCCTTGACCTGAAGGCGGAGAGGGCAACGGGAACCACAGTTCACCGTGCATGCGGACCAGACGGTCTTATCGGCGTCGGTGATGCCGTCGGAATCGGCCTGGGCGGACGTACCAGGCATTCCAAGATGAGCGGCAGTTGCAACCAGTGCGGCAGAGCCGCCGGCAACCCCCGACCACTTCATAAACGAACGACGAGAGAGCCCCGTGCGTTCCCGGTTAGCGGCAATTGTCATTGTCCACCTCTTCTTTGTTTGGAGCCTTATGTAATTGCAGTTTGGCCCGAAAAAAATGTCCTGTCTGGGACTTTTGTCATTAATTCGAAATATCCGATTCGTTGTGAATTGTGAAAACTATCTTGATATCGAACTACAGCTCTAACCTGTGGTTTTACAG
Organism: Flaviflexus sp.; assembly: GCF_052087705.1. Taxonomy (NCBI): domain Bacteria; kingdom Bacillati; phylum Actinomycetota; class Actinomycetes; order Actinomycetales; family Actinomycetaceae; genus Flaviflexus; species Flaviflexus sp. Next base: position 16,796 of record NZ_JBQCYC010000025.1, read on the forward strand.
CCAAGAAATTTGATCGAGCGAAAATCGGGCGAAATCTGTGTTGCTCGGGACACAAGATTGGGATGGGTGAATTAGAGATACGAAGACTTGCGTAATTCGTTTTCTAAAGGGGGATGCGACCGGTTTAGGAGCTTGTGCTGACTGGCCGCAGGGTTGCCCTCAACACGGCCAGTGGCAATTTGATGGCAACAAACAGGGGCTGAGTACAACTGGGAAGATTCGGGGTTGAAGCACGGTTGAGAGATTTTACGGATTCTGACCTGCGGCTCGGAGAGCCTTCCATGGTGTGCGGCTTCGAAAGGTGTGGATCGCTGGGGTGAGCTGGCCTGGAAGGGTCAAGCTTTTGGATCGGCGGCCAGGCGGATACGGATGTGGGGCCGAAGCAAATGCCTTGCTTCGGCCCCACGATTGAACGAATTAGCTGTTATGCCTTGTAGCGTTCATGCAGTGCCACCTGGACCAGTGAAGTGTGTCCGGGGTTGCCCTTCGCGAGAGGCGAGGGGTGGTACTTCATGATCGTGTTGACGTTGCCACCGAGGTCAATACCTTCTTCGTCTGGCTGGTACCAGGCGCCCTGGGGAACCGAAACGACACCGGGGGCGATACGCGGGGTCACGCGTGCCTCTGTGCGAAGTGTTCCGCGAGGGGACGATACGTTGACGATGTCGCCGTTTTTGATGTTGCGGCTATTGGCGTCTTGGGGATTGATCCACACCATCTGCGGATGTGCTTCAAGGTTCTTCGACAGGTTCGCGTACGAGGAGTGGGTGCGGCCCTTGTAGTGGTGAGCGATGCACTGGAGTGGGAAGTCCTTGTTGGTGCGTGCCTCGAGAGCACCTTCCCACGTGTCGATGTGCTCAGGCAGGGCGGTGAGCTTATCGTTCTCGTACATTCCCTCAAACACCCAGGTTTGTGCCATGTCGGCCAGGCGCTGCGAGTAGATCTCAATCTTGCCTGACGGGGTGCCCAGAGGGTTGGCTTCGGGGTCCTCGCGGAATTCCTTCATGCCGATTGTTGTGCCATTTGGGTTGTGCTGACGGTAGACACCCATCTCTTCCATCTCCTTCGGGGAGGGGAACTCGGGGTGGTCCTTCTTGGTTTCTTCGAACAGCCAGTCGCGCCACTCTTCCTGTGTGCGCCCCTGGGTAAACTCTTCTTCGATTCCAAGGCGGCGAGCAATCTCGGTGCACATCTCGTAACCGGTCTTCGTGTCGTAAAGCGGTTCAATAGCCTTTCCGCCCCAGATTGCCCAACCGGTGTCGCCACAGCTGGCACCGGGGATCAGATCGATTTCTTCGAAGTTGGTGGTCGAGGGGAGAACGATGTCACCCCAGTCGCACGACGGGGTCCACTGGTGGTCGACCACGACAATAAATTCACACTTCGAATCGTCGCGGAGAGTTTCCTGCGTGACATGGATGTCGTTGTGCTGGTTGATGAGAGTGTTCGAGGCGTTGACAATCATAAGTTTGATACCAACATCGAGCTTTTCCTTGCCGCGTACACCGTGCTCGACGTCGGTCATGCTCGGTCCATCATTGATCGCATCGATCCAGTTGAAGCACGAAATCTGGGTGGAAACGGGCGGCGCCTCGCCATCAAACAGCGGGAATCCCTTGACGGGCACCTTGTAGTTGCCCTCGCGGGCTCCGTTGCCTCCGCCCTGGACGCCGATCTGGCCAATAACTGCAGCGAGCGTGAATACTGCGCGTGAGTTGTTCTCACCGTTGGCGTGGCGCTGGAGGCCCCAGCCCTGCGTAACGGCGCAAGGCTTGGTGGTAGCAATTTCGCGGGCAAGCCTGCGGATCCTGTCGGCGGGGACACCACAGATTTCAGCGGCCCACTCAGGAGTCTTCTCAATACCGTCGGGTCCCTTGCCCTCGAGGTATGCGCGGTAGGACGAATTCGGCTCTGCCTCGTCGGGAAGGGTGTCTTCGTCGAATCCGACGCAGTACTTGTCGAGGAACTCCTGATCCTGCAGATCCTCTTCGACCATCACGTAAATCATACCGGCAATGAAAGCGGCATCGGTTCCCGGACGGACGGGAACCCATTCACCATTGGCGTCCACTGCAGTGTCGGAATAGCGGGGATCGACGACGATCGTGCGGATTCCATGGTCCTTACGGATCTTCTGAACAACGCCAAGCTCGCCACCACCGGACATGCGGGTCTCGAGCGGGTTATTGCCAAACATGACCTGAAGGCTCGTGTGCTGAGCATCCTCAAGGGAGTTGGAGGCCATCCAGGCACCATACTGGTGCGGGAATGCTGCGGTGATCTGCGCGGTCGAGTAGTTGCCATACTGGCCGAGGTAACCGCCGTAAGAGTTGATAAGACGAGGCCAGGTGCCACGCTTCGTGATGTTGCCACCGGTTGATCCTGAGCCGTAGTGGTACCACAGAGCTTCGTTGCCGTAGGTTTCCTTGACTCTCTTCATCTCCGAAGCAATGGTGTCGAAGGCTTCCTCCCAGGAGATCTCCTCCCACTTACCTTCGCCGCGCTTACCCGTGCGCTTCATCGGTTTCTTGATGCGATCCGGGGAGTAGATGCGTTCGCGCTGGTTGAGTCCGCGCACGCAGGCGCGGATCTGAAGATCGCCAAGCTCATCCGAGCCCGTGTTGTCAGGCATGACCCGGACAACCGTGCCGTCCTTAACCTGAAGTCGAATCGGGCAGCGTGACTGACAGTTGGCAAGGCAAGCATTCCAGACGGTGGCGTCAACGCCCTCTATGCCGTCCGTTGCCGCGGCCGAGTGAGTGGATGGCATTCCCAGGTGAGCGGCTGTGGCAACAAGTGCCGCCGATCCACCAGCAACGCCAGACCACTTCATGAATGAACGCCGTGAGACTTGCTGCCCCATGACTTGTGAAGTCATCTCTGCTCCTCAAGAAGAATTGGCGATTGTATTCCCAGTATTTGTCCAGCGATTGAAGTTTTCTGGGCTCAAGGTCCCTGCCCAAATCCCCAGAAACTAGAACTAAATGGACGGGAACTGGCGCAGTTGAGCGGAAACATTGAGGTTAGCGAGTTGCATTCAATCCACCGTTGCTTACGCAACCGATTCTTAGACTAAACCGTTGCAATAAGGCCAAAAGGTCGTGACCTAATTCAATTTCTGACCGACTTGTGCTGGTTTGGGTGGATACGTGGTTCAACTGATTTGGAGTGTCCAAGGAATGTGGCCTGTAAAGAAAAGGGAAGCGCCCCTCCCCGGTTAGGGGACGAGGCGCTCCCGCTTGTGATTGCGCTGCTGATGTGCGGACTAGCCGAGCTTCTTGATATTCGCGATGATCGACTGCTGTGTGTTGCCCTTCGCAATATTCGAGGAGACAAGGCTTGCCAGGGTACTGGCGCATGCACCCTCGTCGATGCCCTCGTCGTTCGGGGTGTACCAGGCGCCCTGTGGGACGGAAATGACACCGGGTGCGATGCGAGGGGTGACGAAGGCCTTCGAGTCGAGGGCTCCTCGGTTACCTTTCACTCGTACTGGATCATCCATGGTTATTCCGCGCTTCTCTGCGTCGGCGGGATTGATCCAGACCTTTTGTGGATGCGCTTCCTTGCTCCATGGCTGCTCCCAGTATGTCGAGTGGGTGCGGCCCTTCGTATGGTGATTGATGCACTGAAGTGGGAATTCTCCGGACTCCCGTGCTTCAAGCGCCCCTTCCCAGGCATCAATGTGCTCTGGGACTGCGGTAACCTTCTGGCCCGCTAACCCTTCTGGGAACACCCATGTCTTCGACATTTGGGCGAGACGCTCGGAGTAGATCTCAATTTTTCCTGAGGGGGTCTTGAGAGGATTAGCTTCGGGGTCGTCCCGAAACTCCTTCATTGGAATAGTGAAGCCATCCGGGTTCCTTTGGCGAATGACTCCTAGCTCCTTGAATTCCTCCTCGGAAGGTAGCTCAGGCATGTCATCCCGTGCTTGTTCGTAGAGGGAGGAAACCCACTGCTCCTGCGTCTTGCCTTCTGTGAACTTCTGGGCAAACTCAGGGTTGACGCGTTCAAGGATCTCGGTGCACATGTCGTAAACACGCATAGCGTCGCCGGGTGGCTGAATGGCGGGCTGGGCGTAGATCGCGTAACCGGTTTCGGCGGAATTCTCATTCTTGATGAGGTCCGGCTGTTCGATCGACATTGCGTCAGGCAGGAGGTAATCTGCCATCTTCGCAGTCGGGGTCAAGTGTGTATCAATGACGACGAGAGTTTCGAGCTTGTTCTCATCCTGAAGGATCTCGGTGATCCTGGCAGGGTCGGCATGCTGGTTCATGATGCACTGTCCGGCGTAATTGATCATGAACTTGATCGGGTTAACGAGCCTTTCGGCTCCCTCGACGCCGTCCTTCTCTGCGGTGAACTCTTCACCGTGGTCGACCGCATCGGACCACTTGAATACCGGGATGCCAACGGTTATTGGCTTGTCGAGGTCCGGAAAGTTCGGGACAGGCATGGCGTAGCTTGTTGGCCACGCACCGTTGCCACCGCCCGAAATACCGATGTTTCCGGTGACCGCTGCGAGAGTGAAGACTGCCCTGGACTGATTTTCGCCTGCAGCTTGCCGCTGCATGCCCCAGCCGGAGCTGATCGCGCACGGCTTCGTACTTCCGATTTCACGTGCGAGAGCGCGGATCCTGCTAGCGGGAATACCGGTGATGTCCGATGCCCATTCGGGAGTCTTCTCAATGCCGTCGGGGCCCTTGCCCTCGACATAGGCGCGGTAAGAGCTGTTCTCCTCGGCGCTGTCGGGAAGTGTGTCTTCGTCGAATCCAACGCAGTACTTGTCAAGGAACTCCTGGTCTTGCAGGCCTTCCTTCACCATTACGTTGACGAGTGCGGCCACAAGAGCAGTGTCGGTGCCCGGGCGAATCGGCACCCACTCATCCGCGATCGTCAGTGCAGTCTCGGAGTACCGAGGATCAATGACGATGATTCTTGTACCGTGCGTTTCCTTCAGGTGCTGGTAGCTGTACATCTCACCGCCGCCTGACATGCGAGTCTCGATGAGGTTTGCTCCGAACATAACGAGCAGGTTCGAGTTCGCCGCGTCCTCGGTCGAATTCGTGCCAATAGAAGCGCCGTGCTGGTATGTTCCAGCCACGATGTAAGCCGCGTTGGAGTAGTTTCGTAGTGGCTGCAGACTGCCACCGGCAGCGTCCATGAAGCGCCACAGGAGTCGGCGGTGAAGGATGTTTCCACCGGTGGTGCCGGTGCCGTTGTTGATGTAAAGAGCGTCATTGCCGTAGTTGTCGATTGTCGACTTCATACGCTCGGCAATCTCATCAAAGGCTGTTTCCCAAGAAATCTCCTCAAACTCGCCCTCGCCACGCTTCGCGCCAGCAACTCGACGCATGGGCTTCTTCAGTCGGTCTGGTGAATAGATCCTCTGCCGCATTGTGCGGCCACGGATGCAGGCAAGGATGTTGTGGTTACCGAAGTCGGCATCGTCACCGGTGTTGTCAGGAAGGACTCGGACAACAACTCCGTCCTTAACCTGAAGTCGCAGCGGACATCTCGAACCGCAGTTAACGGTACAGGCGTTCCACACTGTTGAGTCGACGCCCTCCATGCCATCCGCAGCGTAAGCCGGTGCGGTTCCCGGCATGCCAAGGTGAGCGGCGGTTGCAACGAGTGCAGTTGTTCCGCCAGCGACACCCGACCACTTCATAAACGAGCGGCGGCATAAGCCTGAATTGGAAATTTGAACAGTCATGGAGGCCCCCTAAAAAGTTGTAGTTGATCTCCAGTATTTATTCAGACAGTTGCTTTGCTTGGGCTTAAAGTCCATGCTGAAATCGCCAGAAATCCGAGCGAAAGGGGCAAAATTTGGCGAATTAATGCGGTTTTGTCGAGACAAAGAAAAATCATTTACGGGCGGGTGGGTCGTCAAAATAAGATCTCGACGAAGCCTGGGGAATAAGGCCAAAAGCCTGTGATGTAGTTGTTGTTTCTGCCCGGTTTGTTCTGGTTTGGGCGGATACTTGTCCGGCGGATTTGAAGTGTGCCAAGAACTGAATGTACAAAGAAAGAAGGGGAGCACCCCTCCCGGCTCTAAGAGGATGGGTACTCCCCGGCTTTGACTCCTCACCGCAGAAGCGAGAAGGATGCTGGCCCGATTAAACTCGGGTCAGCGTGCAAAGCTCTTTCTTGAGTGAGTCGAGGTCCCGCCCCGTTGCGTCCTTACTTGAGGGACGGATCCTCGGCTCGATTCCAAGGTTGGACTGCCAGTTTGTTGGGAACGTGGGCAAAACGTCCCGATATTAAACAACCTGATTTAACGCGTAATACCAAGAACCTGACTTTCTGGCGGAAACAGTGGAGATTCGGTGTTCTGATTCGAAGGCGCAAGCATATGCGGATGAAAGTGCTTAAATCGCCAGAATATGGTCATAATCCTGATTTTTAAATAAAGAGCTGGGTTAAATCGAATTGATGTGGCAACTCTTGGGTATTGTCGCTGGTCAAGAAGGCTTGAAAGCGTTTCGCCCCCGCCGAAAACGCCGGAGGGGGCGAAACTGACTGGTTTGGCTCTAGATTTCCTTGGGGTTTTGGATAATGCCGCTGCCCTGGTCCCAGCGCTGTGCGTCGCGGTGGGGCTTGATGACGAGGTGCGGTTCGGTGATCGCCGGGTCGGGGAGGGGCGCGATGTCGGCACGGTCGCCGTGCTCCTCACGGAGCTTCTCGATCGGGCCCCAATCGAGTGCGCGGGTCGGGCAGGCGTCTGTACAAGCCGGGTTCTGGCCCTCTGAACGGTAGTCGTAGCAGAGGTCGCACTTGGTCATCTGGCCGGTGTCGGCGTTGAACTGCGGGGAGGAGTAGGGGCAGGCCCATTCGCAGTAGCGGCAGCCGACGCACTTGTCGCCGTCAACATAGACGGTGCCATCCTCCCGCTTGCTCATTGCGGTCGTCGGGCAAACTTCCATGCAGATTGGGTTCGCGCAGTGGTTGCAGGAAATGGACGTGTAGTAGCTGAACACGTTGGGTGTGTGGGTGCCGTCGGCCTCGTTGGAGGACCAGGAGCCACCCGCATACTCGACGATTCGGCGCCAGTTCACTCCGAGCGGCAGGTCATGCTTGTCGTTACAGGCAATCTCGCAGGCTTTACAGCCATTGCAGAGGGACTGGTCGAAGAAGAAGCCGAAGCTACCGCCGGCCTCGGTGAAGTTCTCGGTTGTGATGCTCATGCCTTCTTAACCTCCACAAGATTCGTGTACTGCGGGTTGGATTTTGCAAGTGCGGTCGGATGGTACTTTGTCAGGACGTTGGGTCCGCCGCCTTGGTCAACTCCGTCCTTGTCGGGGTTGTACCAGGCGCCTTCCGGCAGGGTGGTGACACCGGGGAAGATGCGAGGGGTGACCTTCGCTTCAACCTTGGTTTGTCCGCGGCCGTTGTAGACGATCACTTCGTCGCCGTTCTCGATACCGCGGGGCTTCGCATCGACCGGGTTGATCCAGATGACCTGACGGTGTGCCTGCTTGAGCCAGGGTACGTTGCCGTAGCTGGAGTGGGTCCTGCCCTTGAAGTGGTAGCTGATCATCTGGAGCGGGAAATTGCTGTTGGTCTTGGCGGCCTCAAAGTCCTCCCACGTGTTGATCTGCTCGGGTAGTGCCGTCACAACATCCCCGTCGGGGAGGTTCCATTCTTCGGCTTTGCGGGCCACTTCGGCAGAGTAGAGTTCGATCTTGCCCGATGGGGTGTCGAGCGGGTTCGCTTCGGGATCTTCGCGGAACTCGCGCAGTGCGACGCGGGCGCCATTGTCGACCTTCCACACTCCCATTTCTTGCAGTTCGTCATAGCCCGGCATACCCGGGTTGGCTTCGCGGGAGTCCTCGATGATTTGGCGGGCCCAGTCTTCCTGGGTTTTGCCTTCCGTGAATTCCTCTTCGATGCCGAGGCGGCGGGCAAGCTCGGTGCAGATCTCGTAGATCGTCTTCGACTCGTACAGTGGGTCGATGGCCTTTGTGGCAACGATCGAGTAGCCCATGTTGGCAGCCAGGCCCTGCTGGACAACGTCGCCCTCTTCGGCGTTTGAGGTGCCGGGCAGAACATAGTCTGCGAACTTCGCCGACGAGGTCATCTGGTTGTCGCACAGCACAATGAGCTCGCACTTGGAGTCGTCCCGCAGGAGTTCCTTCGTGCCGTTGATGTCGGAGTGCTGGTTGATAAGTGTGTTGGAGCCGTAGGCCCAGATCGCCTTAATCGGTACTTCAAGCTGCGGATCCCAGATCGGGTTCCCGTCCTCATCCCAGTCGCGAACTCCGTCTTCGCCCTTCATCTCGGCACCGTGGTCGATTGCGTCGGGCCACGTGAAGTGCGAAATCTTCTTCGTCACCGGGTTCGGGTCCGCATCGAAAGCGGAGTTGATGGTAACGGCGGAGCTACCCGGGTAGGTGCCGGCGCCGCCACCCGGCAGGCCAACGTTGCCGAGCATTGCGTTGAGGGTGATGATGGCGCGGGACTGGTTCTCGCCGTTCGCGCACCGCTGTGCGCCCCAGCCCTGGTGGATCATCGACGGCTTGTTGTTGCCAAGTTCGCGAGCGAACTTCACGATGGTGTCGACCGGGGTGCCGGTAACGGACGACGCCCATTCAGGCGTCTTCTCAATGCCGTCCGGGCCATCACCCATGACGTATGCGCGGTAGGAAGAATTCTCGGGCGCACCCTCGGGGAGCGTGGACTCGTCGAACCCAACGCAGTACTCGTCGAGGAACTCCTGCTCGTGCAGGTCCTCGGAGATAAGAACGTGGGCGATACCGGCAATGAGAGCCGCATCGGTTCCCGGCTTGAGAGCAACGTGCTCGTCCGCCATGAGCTGCACCGAGTCCGAGTGGCGCGGGTCAACCACGATCGTGCGCACGTTCGTGTCGCGGATGAGCTTCTGCGCGTAGAAGGCTTCGGAGCCTCCGCACATCTTCGTCTCCATCGGGCTGTGGCCCCACAGGACATACAGCTTCGAGTTGACGAGATCATCTGTGGAGTTTGAATCGATGTATCCGCCAAGGGTCACCCTCATGGCTTCCGTGATTCCACCGGTCGAGTAGTCGCCGTAATAGGAGAGGAATCCGCCCATCTTCTTTAGCAGGCGCTGCAGTGCGCCACCGTAGTAGGAGCCGGATACGGTGCCGGCGATAACGCCGGTCGCGTAGGCGTAGAACTGTGATTCGGGGCCGTAGTCGGCAAGGAGCTGCTGGTACTTCTCGGCGATCTCGTCGAGTGCCTGCTCCCAGGAGATCTCCTCCCACTGCTCGGCGCCACGCTTCGTTCCCGGCTTGCGCTTCAGGGGCTTCTTGATGCGGTCGGGGGAGTAGATGCGCTGGCGGATCGAACGACCGCGCGGGCACGCCGGGATCCTGTGGTTCCCGATCTCGTCGCCACCCGTGTTGTCGGGCAGAACGCGAGCAACCGTGCCGTCCTTGACCTGAAAACGTAGTGGGCACCGAGCGCCGCAGTTCACGAGACATGCGGACCAAACCGTCTGCTCAGCATCGAGCATACCGTCACTGTTTGCTGCCGTGCCTATCCCGGGCATGCCCAGGTGTGCGGTGGTGGCAACGAGGGCGGCGCTGCCGCCTGCGATGCCGGACCACTTCATGAAAGACCTGCGGCTGACTTTCCTGTCAGCACCCACCTCGATAGTCATGCTCCCTCTTTCGCGATAGCTTGCATGTTCACATACCACTGCAAGACTATCCGTGCTGATTGTCGGTTTGTTTCAGTCGTTGCCGAACTTAATCGAAATTCATTGGTGCCCGATTCGCGAAATTTGAGTAATTCGTGCCATTCCGGGAGAAGGTGCTTGTTGGAGAAACTCCAAAAGAGGTGGAAAAGAAGAAAACCTATCGAGTCGATATTGCGAACTCGATAGGTATCTTAATTGGTTAATTCGTCTGTGATGCCCCGACCGGCCTATTTATGCATAGTGCAGGATGTGCTGTATCCGGTGGGGATCCAGGAGCTACGGCGCCCCAGCCGGTTGCGATGATCAAGGCCGGAGCTATCTGTGCCCGACCGGCGCTGATCGTGACGTGGTTCTGAGCAATCGTGCTGTGGTCCTGGGGGATCTAGTCACCCGCCCGCAAACGGGGGAAGGACATCAATCCGGGCGCCGGTGGGCAGGACCGTGATGTCGTCTGCGCTCACGCCGTTGACCAGCAGAGCGGAGATCCCCATGAGGCGAGAGAACTCGCCGGGCCTGGACTCCTTCAGCTGGGTGCGGAGCTGGCCCGCTGTCATCCCATCCTCGTACGGGAGGGTCTCGGAGGGAATGCCCGCTGCTTCAGCAACGGAAGCGAAGTACCGTACTTCTACCATTTATCCACCTATTGCACTCATGGGGCGATCCGGTTGCAGGAAGCCCTCGTCGTCGATGCCGTGACCGGCCTTCTTAATCCACATTGCGCCGCGCCAACGGTCCGCAATTTCGTCGTCGCTTGCCCCGTCCCTCATCATCCCCATGAGGTCGATCTCCGATTGGCCAAATAGGCAGTTGCGGATCTTGCCGTCCGCGGTGAGGCGCGTGCGGTCGCACGTGCCGCAGAACGGGCGCGTGACGGAAGCAATGATGCCGACTCGTCCCGCGGGGTGCTCGCCTTCGGCAACTCCCCACAGTTCTGCTGGGGAGGTTCCGCGAACCGTGTCGCCAAGCGGGGTGAGGGTGAAGTCCTTCTCCAGCATGTCGAGGATGTCCTCGGCGGTGATCATGTCTTCCCGCTTCCAGGAGCCCCTCGGGCCGAGCGGCATGTACTCGATGAAGCGCAACTCGTAGCCGTTGTCGAGGCAGAAGGCCAGAAGCGGGGAGGCCTGATCGTCGTTAACTCCCGGCATGAGAACCGCGTTGACCTTGACCGGGGTGAGGCCCACGTCCTGGGCAACCTTCGCGCCTTCAACGGCGTCCTTGAGGCGGTCCCTGCGGGTCAGCTTCGCGTACACCTCGCGGTCGATTGAGTCGATGGAAATGTTGACGCGGTCGAGGCCTGCTTCCTTGAGCTTGCCTGCACGCTTTGCCAAGCCAAGTGCGTTGGTTGTCAGCGACATCTCCGGCTTAACGCCCAGATGGTTTGTCATGTGGGAGACCTGACCAACGATTGATTCAAGGCCCTTGCGCAGGAGTGGCTCACCGCCGGTGAAACGAATCTCTTCAATGCCGAGTTTGTCGAGAGCGATACTGATCAACCTGACGATCTCGTCGTCATTCAGGAGTCGATCATTGGGGAGCGGATCGATTCCTTCCGCCGGCATGCAGTACTGGCAGCGCAAATTACATTTGTCGGTGAGCGAGACTCGGAGGTCGCGGCCAATGCGCCCGAACCGGTCTGTGAGGAGCGGAGTATTCGGGCGCCCCGAGACATCCGGTTCCTGCGAACGAACGGATGGAATACCCAGAGAAATACTTCCTGTCATTCCTCCACGATATTCGAGGATGTCTATTTTATCCATGTTCGCCGGACTAAATAGGTGTCTGGCGGGCCACGACTACCCGGTTTAGGTCGCTACGTACGGGACTTCAGTCTCACATTGACGTCTCGTTCACTGTGATCCGCCCAGCATCTTCGTAGGATGGTGGAAGGAGGAAATCGTGGAGATTTTTGAAATGAGCGGGCTGGAGCTCGCCGAAGCGGTCCGGAACAAAGAAGTATCGGCAGTCGAGGTGCTCGACTCGGTCTATTCCCGGATCGAGCAGTTCCCTCAGGTTGGTGCCTTTGCGCATGTCACCCCGGAGCTGGCAGGGCAGCAGGCTGAAGAAACCGATAGGAGAGTGGCCAGGGGAGAGACCCTGCCTTTTGACGGTGTTCCCGTTCCCATCAAGGCGCTCACGCCAGTTCAGGGTCAGCCACAGGACTCCGGTTCGCGACTACTTCTTGGCAACGTTGCCGAGGAAGACGGCGGTGTCGTCACCCTCTTGAAGGAAGCTGGCACCCTCATGGTCGGCAAGACCAGTGCCCCCGAGTTTGGCTTCCCTGCGTACACCGAACCCGAAACGGGGCCGTCCGCACGCACGCCGTGGGATGTTCGCAGGACCGCGGGAGGATCCTCCGGAGGGGCAGCGGCCGCCGTTGCCACCGGCATGGTCCCCGTCGCCCACGCCTCCGACGGTGGTGGCTCCATCCGCATCCCCTCCGCATGCTGCGGCACCGTTGGCCTCAAGCCCTCCCGCGGTGTCGTCTCTCCAGGACCCGTTGGAGTGAGCGGAGGTGGTCTCACAACAGATGGAGTTATTACAAGAACGGTTGCCGACTCCGCCGCATTCCTCGATGTGCTGGCAAAGCCGTGGCCGGGCGAGTCCTACCACGCGCCGCGAGACCCGCTTCTTGATTCTGCGGGAAGCTACCTCGAGGCCAGCAAGCGCGCCCCCGGCCCGCTCCGCATCGGACTTCTTCTCGAACCATTGAATGTTGAAAGCCTCGACCTGCACCCCGAAGCGGAAGCCGCCGCGAAGCGGATGGCAGCGGTGCTGGAAGGAATGGGGCACGTCGTAGAAGAAGCGGGCAGGCCCTTCACCGCCGATGATTGGCTGGCCTTTATGCCGCTGTGGACCGGTTCCGCCGCTGGGATCCCGCTCGCTGAAGACGACCTTCCCAAGGTTACCGAGCTCACGAGGTGGCTACGGGAAGAGGGAATGAAGCTGTCGGCCGCCGACTACAGTGCCGCAGTGAACGCGGTGCAGACCCTCACCCGCAAGGCCGCCAACGGCTGGTCCCAATTCGATCTGATCCTCACCCCAACTCTGGCCTCACCGCCGGTCTTCCCGGAAGACATCGTGCTACCGCACGGGGCAGATGACTTCGAAGCGCAGAAGCGCTTTACCCCGTGGGGGAGCGTATGGAACATGACAGGGAGTGCTTCGATCACCCTTCCTGTCCATCGGGCTGACGTTGACGGGGTTGCCCTCCCCTTTGGTGCAATGCTGTCCGCGGTACGCCCCGGAGGGGACGGCCGCCTACTTGCGCTCGCGGCGCAGGTCGAGCAGGTGGATCCCTGGCCGACAATCACGGCGCCGACCGCATAGCGGGTGTAATTGCGGGGTTGCTAGCTGAGGATTGTGCCTGCGTGGTGGCTAAACAATAAGTGAGACTGCGCGGTGGTTTAGCCGGTTGCGATGTCCAGGATCTCGCCGTCAGTGTTTCCTGTGAGGGAGACGTGGCCGTAGTCGTGGCCGAGGTAGATGCGGACCGTGGCAAGGGGTGCCGCTGCGATCATCTTCTCCATGACAGGGCGTCCCTCGTCGGGAGTGATGTCGTGGAAGAACTCGAAGGACTCCGCGTCATACTTTTCGAGATCGCGCGGCATCGGGAAGTCTTCCCGCCAGTAGTAGCGTTCAAGCGTGTGCTCGTCTATGGCGGTGACGGTTACGTGAGTTGAGAGGTCGCCGAGATCGCCTTCGGGCAGGTGACTCATGGCTTCATCGACCATGCCGGGCGTGATGACATCCCAGTCGACCTGGGTGGTGTCAAAGTATTCATTCTCTTCCGGCTGGATCGACGCGGCCCCATCGTTCGTGAGCTTGTGGTATCGGTGCTGAACAACAACCTCATTCCAGTGGTCCGGGTTGTCTTTCGCTCGAGTAACGACCGTCATCTGATAGTCGAGAGCCCTAATCTCGTGGACGTCGCTACCGCATTCGTCAACGACAGCTTGGACGGCTTGCTCGGCTCGTTCGGCGCTGAGAGAGAACGACGGCCCACCATCATGCTGGTCGATCACGTAGTAGGTGACACCAGCAGCGATACCCACGTGACGATCGCGAGAACCAGCATGCCGAGGTAGGAAAGGAAAGGATCTCGCGGACCCTTCTTTTCCTTCTCATAGGTGCTTGACTTGGGCCCGCTCGAGAAGCTACTGCCGGAGAAGCTACTGAATGAGTCTGTGTCATCCCATTCGCGCGCAGTGGCTACGGCGCTTACTGGCATGGGAGAAGGAATCGCGATCGAATGCAACCTGCGGATGGCCCTCGTAGAACTGAACAACGGCATGGACTGAACCGACCCGGTACTTGTCGTACTCGTGAGATTCAATCGGATGCTTGATCGTGGTGCGGTACGGTGCCCGGTCCTTCAGAGCAACAACAACGTGGACCTTGTAGAGACCAACGCCATTGATCTGCGTGTGGGTTGAATCGATGCCAGTGATCTCAGTGTAACCGGTACGCCCCGTGGCACGAATCTTCGCGATCTCGTCCAGGCTACGCGTCGTATAGGACATGGTGGGGATGCCGAGCAGGACCAGTCCAATTGCGGCAGGGATAATCGCCATGAACAGCATGTCATTTGGCGAAACCATTGAGGCGTTCGAGAAGTGGCCCGCGAGGACGAAACCTCCCCCGATACCCGAAATGATGAACGGCACAAGCGCTACGAGAGCCAATCCAAACCGGGCTCCCTTCATATCTTCAGCATAGACCGACCCAAAGAATAGATCACCTCCAGAGATAATCATTGACGCTATTGCGCTTATGGCCGACCCAATAGGCGCTCATTAGCGTAAATAGAAGGTAAATAGTGAGGTTCATTTATTTGCTTCCAAGAACCTTGGATCCTACTGGCTGGAGGGAGCTTTGACACCTACTTGGTGGGAGAGGGGCGTGACCCTTACTTGCTGGAAGCGGATGCAAACTCTTCTTGCGTTGTCGCTCGCTTGGCTCTCCCGCAGTGGTAGCCAGCCGCTGGCTCCGTAAATGTTGCTTTCCCGCTACTTGTGAACCGAAGGTGTGATGTCCGGGAATTGGCTGGGAGCGTTTTTGGAATTTACTGCCGCCTTTTGTTGATGTGTGGCGGAAAGGGCTTCGCCAGAAGATTCTAGGAACTGAAATAACTTGAGTGGAATAGACTCAAGTTTAATTGCGTTCTATTATGTAGATCGAAGAAACTTTTGAAGGAGTTCTATGGATAAGCTGACAACCAAGTCGCAGGAGGCAATATCTTCTGCTGTTGAAAAGGCAATGAGGGCGGGCAATCCGCAACTCGAGCCAATCCACCTGCTCTCTGCTCTTCTCGAGCAGAAGGACGGTATTGCCGTCGGAATCATCGACGCCATCGGGGTTGATAAGACGGCGCTGGAGTCGCGCACGAATGCAACCATGACCGCGCTACCTGGGGCGCAGGGCGCCTCCGTGTCCCAGCCCGCTACCTCTCGTCCGTTCAGCCTCGTGCTGTCGGACGCCGGGAAGGAAGCGACGGCACTGGGTGATGCCTACATTTCGACCGAGCATCTACTCATGGCTATTGCGGCCTCCCGGTCGAGCGCCGGCGATGTGCTGAAGGCCGCCGGTGTTACTCGCGACCAGATACAGGCAGTTCTTGGCCAGGTGCGTGGCAACCGGAAGGTTGATTCCCCGGATCCCGAGGGTACCTTTGAGGCTCTCGAGAAGTATGGACTTGACCTCACCCAGGTTGCTCGCGACGGCAAGCTGGACCCTGTGATCGGGCGCGACTCCGAGATCCGTCGTGTCATCCAGGTGCTGTCCCGCCGTACCAAGAACAACCCCGTGCTGATCGGTGAGCCCGGCGTCGGTAAGACGGCCGTCGTTGAGGGTCTCGCCCAGCGCATCGTCGACGGCGATGTTCCCGAGTCGCTGCGCGGCAAGCGACTCATTTCACTCGACCTGTCGGCCATGGTGGCCGGTGCCAAGTATCGCGGTGAATTCGAGGAGCGCCTCAAGGCTGTCCTCCAGGAGATTAGGGACTCCGACGGTGAGATCGTCACCTTTATCGACGAGCTCCACACCGTTGTCGGCGCTGGAGGGGGCTCCGAGGGTGCCATGGATGCTGGCAATATGCTGAAGCCCATGCTGGCCCGCGGCGAGCTCAGGCTCGTTGGTGCCACCACCCTGGACGAGTACCGCGAGAATATCGAGAAGGATGCCGCCCTGGAACGCAGGTTCCAGCAGGTGTTCGTGGGGGAGCCTTCCGTAGACGATACGGTGGCAATCCTACGTGGCATCGCACCCAAATACGAGGCCCACCACAAGGTGACAATCTCCGACGGCGCGCTCGTGGCCGCTGCTGAGCTATCCCACCGGTACATCCCCGGGCGTCGGCTCCCCGATAAGGCCATTGACCTTATTGACGAGGCCGCTTCCCGGCTCCGCATGGAACTGGATTCGTCCCCGGAAGAGATCGATACCCTCCAGCGTCAGGTCAATAGGCTGAAGATGGAAGAGTCGTACCTCATTGACACCGACTCCGAGCAGGAGGACGAGGCCGGTACTGAGCGGCTCGAGAGGATCCGCGCCGAGCTTGCTGACCGCATCGAAGAGCTCGATGCTCTGAATGCTCGCTGGCAGCGAGAAAAGGCTGGTCGGAACCTCGTGGGTGACCTCAGGGTGAAGCTCGATGAGCTCCGCACGGAGCTTGAGCGGGCGATCCGCGAAGGCCGGTATGAGGATGCTGGTCGCCTTCAGAACGGCGACATTCCCGATGTGGAAAGGCAGATCGCCGAAGGTGAGGCGGCTGAATCCGTGAACGAGGGCGTCGAGCCCATGATCGCGGAGCACGTGGATGCGGACGAGGTGGCTCAGGTCGTTGCCAACTGGGCCGGCATCCCGGTCGGGCGCCTCATGGCGACCGAAACCGAGAAGTTGCTCCACATGGAGGAAGAGATCGGTCAGAGGCTTGTTGGTCAGAAGGATGCTGTCGCATCGGTCTCCGATGCTGTTCGCCGCTCCCGCGCCGGAATCTCCGACCCGAACAGGCCGACAGGCTCGTTCCTCTTCCTTGGTCCGACGGGCGTCGGTAAGACAGAGCTTGCGAAGTCGCTTGCCGACTTCCTGTTCGATGACGAGAGAGCAATTGTTCGTATCGACATGTCTGAATACTCGGAGAAGCATTCCGTGTCCAGGCTCGTTGGTGCCCCTCCCGGATACGTCGGGTACGAGGAGGGCGGTCAGCTCACCGAGTCCGTCCGCCGCAGGCCCTACTCGGTTGTCCTCCTCGACGAGGTCGAGAAGGCACATCCCGAGGTCTTCGACATCCTCCTCCAGGTGCTTGACGATGGCAGGCTGACCGACGGTCAGGGCCGCACCGTGGACTTCCGGAACGTTATCCTGATCCTCACCTCGAACCTCGGTTCGCAGTTCCTGGTGGATCCGACGCTGAGCGACGAGGAGAAGCGGGAGGCTGTTGAGAAGACGGTTCAGTCCGCCTTCAAGCCGGAGTTCCTCAACCGTCTCGACGACATGGTGCACTTCCAGCCGCTCAGCATGGAAGACATCGCCCACATCGTCGAACTCCAGGTGGCACAGCTTGCACAGAGGCTCGAGAGCCGGAGGATCACCCTCAATGTCACCCCGAGTGGTCGCGACTATCTCGCGCTCGAAGGGTACGACCCGGCCTATGGTGCACGCCCGCTCCGCCGCCTCATCCAGCGTGAAATTGGAGACCAGCTTGCCAAGCAGATCCTGGCAGGTGCCGTTGCCGATGGTGACACGATTGAGGTCGATGCCCCGGAGAATGTTGGCCAGGGCATGAAGCTCACGGTCGTGGAACGCGAGTAAGGCTCTGTCCGCGAGCCGTTGGGTTGCTCGGTAAGAACTGGGTAAATCGCGGTAAGTGGAACGACGGTAAGGTTAAGGCCCCGCAGATCATCTTTCGAGATCTGCGGGGCTTGACTTCGTCTAGGCGTGCGGGGGTTGTTCGAGCTGTGGCGGGCTCTCGCGGCGGAGCCATGAATTCGCTGCGGTGGTACGTGATCCGAGTGAACTCGCCCGGTCCTTGAATTAGAACGGAACGTCGGTCTGATCGGTGGGGACAAAGAGAACGCCGACGACGGCGTCGTCATTGTCAAAAGCGACGCGGGCGGAAATCTCTCCGGCCTCGAGCTTGACCGTGGTGACGCCAATGGCGATTCCCAAGATCTTGCCAACAGACTTCCGGATCATTCCGGAATCGGGCTTCATTCCCTTAGGGGTTGTAATGAAGGTGTCCGCAAAGCCCTCAAGCTCACCGTTCTCCGTCAGAACCTGCTTCCATACGTCGATGATTGTCGACCACGGAAGCTCCTTCCGGGTGCGCGGATGCATCATCGCTGCCACACCATCTTCGTTGCCCTGGGATATGAGGGTGACGTACTTTTCGGTCAAAGCGGGCAGGTTCTCTATTGATCGCTGTGTCATAGCTTCTCCTGTTGTTGGATCGGTCGGTTTACCGAATCTCTTAAACGCGGCCTGGCGGGACATTCCAAGACTGTTGCCAACCTCGGCCCAGGTGGTTCCTTCTGCACGGGCCTCGAGCACTGCGTCCTGGAGCTCCTTGTGAGCGTCTTCGATCGCCTGCTGCGCCCTACTGATCCTGTCCATGACAAACAGTCAACCATTGGTTGACAGAGTGTGTCAACCGTAAGTTGACAACTCGCTGGGTGAGTCAACCGAAGAAAGACAGGCGGCTAATCCGAATAGAAGTAAGAAATGGGTGACCTGCCTACCAATAAAAGCGCAGTAAGGCTCCCTGGCTACCTGTGCGGTGCCGGGGAGCCCTGTGACTGAATCGGCTCAGCGATCTTCACCTACCGTGACTCGCTGGGTGGTTTTCGGTTCGGTGGGAAGCGTCGCCTCCTAGGCGAGAAGCCGCTGGTCGGCCGACAGTTCCTCGCGGACCTGCTTGGCTGCAGTAACGAGGTTCTTCAGAGATGCGACGGTTTCGTCGTAGCCGCGGGTCTTTAGACCGCAGTCGGGGTTGACCCAGAGGATCCTTGGGTCAACCGAGTCCACCGCGAGTCGGAGTAGGCCGGCGATTTCCTCGGTGGAGGGAACGCGCGGGGAGTGGATGTCCCAAACACCCGGGCCGACGCCGTGCGAGAAGCCGTGATCGTTCAGGTCGGGGAGTACCTCCATGGCTGACCTTGCTGCCTCGATAGATGTCACGTCAGCATCCAGGCCTGCGATTGCGTCGATGATCTGACCGAACTCCGAGTAGCAGAGGTGGGTGTGGATCTGGGTTGCCTTATCGACACCTGCGGTGGCGGCGCGGAAAGAACCGACAGACCACTCGAGATAATCGGCGTGCTTCGACTGCTCCAGGGGAAGAAGCTCACGTAGGGCCGGTTCATCAACCTGGATGATGGCGGCGCCAGCCTTCTCAAGGTCTGCAACCTCGTCGCGGAGTGCAAGAGCGATCTGGTCGGCAACTTGCCCCAGGGAAATGTCCTTGCGAACAAACGACCACGCGATAATCGTGACCGGGCCGGTCAGCATGCCCTTGACCGGGCGGTCGGTCACCGACTGGGCGAATGACCACCAGGGCACAGAGATGTCTCCCGACTTTGCCACGTCGCCCCACAGGATCGACGGACGCGTGCACCTGGAACCGTAGGACTGAACC